>MEMF01000002.1:0-330000 GCA_001767855.1 Alphaproteobacteria bacterium RIFCSPHIGHO2_01_FULL_41_14
AACAGCCGCCTAAAAACGGCTAATATGAGCAAGGAAATTTATCCTTATCCCTCATAACTTTTGGTCCAACTATATGGGACCAGGTTAGTCGAAAACAAGAACTTTTGCCCCTGTTCCTGTTATGCCCTTAAGATGAGCCCATTCTATTGCACCTGAAAATTCACCAGCAGAGGCTTCCTGCCTTGCATGTTGTATAGGTAGAGAGGGTTTTATACCGAATCTTGACAAAAGACCTGGTTTTTTTGACTTTTCTTGCTCACGATATGTTCTATAAAGCCTTTGAATCTTGGCCAAAAGAGTTTGTCTTTCATTAAATAACTGATATCTAGAATCTTTTGATAAAGTCTTATCTTGGAGTGTTGTATTTACCTCAGTCAACTGATCCTGGAGGTTTTTAAACTCCTTTGAATCTTCAACTTTTTTCCTAAAATCATCGTGGAAAATTGAAGCTTTATCCTGATCTGATAAAGAAGCACTTACAGCCACATTATGCGGAAAATAAGAAACAAAACTTAAGAGAAGTAACCCATAAACTAACGTCATAAATCAGCCCTTCCTGTTTTCTTCTCAGTTTACAGGAATACAACCTCCTTTCAAATCAAAATTAATCATCCAAAAACTTTTTCATTTTCTTGAAAAAGTTAAAGGAGTCTGGCTGATTCTTTTCTTCCTTAGACGTTTTGTTAAACTGTTCCAAAATTTCTTTCTGATCCTTAGAAAGATTGCGGGGGATTTCCACCCGAACTTCCACATACATGTCTCCCCGAGAGGAACGCCGATAGATAGTCATTCCTTTATCTTTTAACCGGAATTTATCGCCCGGTTGCGTACCCGCAGGGATCTTCACAGAAACGCGCGTGCCTTCAATAGTGGGCACATCCAACGAGCCACCGGTCGCTGCCATCACCATGGAAATCGGGACTCGGCATAATAAATCTGCGCCGTCTCTTTGAAATAAATCATTGGGTTTAATATGAACAAAGACGTATAAATCCCCCGCGGGAGCACCTTGCGTCCCGGCATTGCCTTCTCCCGTTAATCGAATCTGCACGCCATCTTCTATGCCAGAGGGAATGGTGATTTGCAGTTTCTTAGTTCCCTTTACATGCCCTCGTCCGTGGCATTCTTTACAAGGATCCTTGATGATTTTTCCCGCTCCTCCACAGGTGCTACACGTCCGCTCCATCATGAAAAAGCCTTGCTGTGTCCGCACGCGCCCGCTGCCGCCGCAGGTGGAACACGTTTCAGGTTTTTTCCCTGCCGCAGCGCCTGAGCCATGGCACCCGCCACAAGAGAGCAATTTTGTAATAGAAATATCTCGTTTACTGCCCTCATAAGCCTCGGAAAGGGTAATGTCTAAATCATATCGGAGATCATCCCCCCGGAAAGACCGCTCAGACTGCTGACGACCCCCTGCTGCGAAGTCACCAAAAACACTCTCGAAAATGTCCGAGAATCCTCCCCCACCGAACCCTTGTTGATCGAAGCCAAATCCTCCTGCACCACCGCCAGCTCCCCCGCCGCCGCCTTGTTGGAACGCGGCATGCCCGTACTGATCGTACGCCGCCCGCTTTTGGGTATCACTGAGGACTTCATAGGCTTCATTCGCTTCTTTAAATTTTTCTTCTGCCACCTTATCATTGGGGTTTTTATCCGGGTGATACTGCATCGCTTTCTTCCGATAAGCAGATTTCAACTCTTGAGCGGAAGCGCCTTTAGAAACCCCTAATATGTCATAATAATCTTTACGTGCCATGAATATCCTCTTAAAGACAAGAAGTGCTGCTTTTCAAGAGCAGCACTTTCCTTCATCCCCTGACCCATTCAAGGGTTATTTCTTTCCAGAATCATCGTCCGGTTTATCTTCTTTTACTTCTTCAAAATCAGCATCCACAATGTTTGAGTCTTTCTCTGCTGAATTAGCCTCAGGCGAGTCTTGGGATTGCTTTTCTTGGGCTGCTTTATAAATCGCTTCCCCCATCTTCATGGAGACTTCAACGAGGGTTTGAGTCTTTGCCTGAATGGCTTCCAGATCCTCGCCCCCTAACGCTTCTTTCAAAGCATCCCGCGCCGATTCAATGGCTGTTTTTTCGGCCTCAGAAATTTTCTCTCCATGCTCTTTTAGTTGCTTTTCAGTGTTATCAATCAACCCATCTGCATGGTTTTTAGCCTCTATAAGCTCGCGCTTCTTTTTATCCGATGCAGCGTTTGCTTCTGCCTCTTTGATCATTTTCTCCACGTCAGCATCTGACAAACCTCCGGATGCCTGGATCTGAATTTGCTGTTCTTTGCCCGTTGCTTTGTCTTTCGCTGATACATTCACAATACCATTGGCATCGATATCAAAGGTCACCTCAATCTGGGGCATCCCTCGGGGAGCCGCCGGAAGATTCTCTAGGTTAAATTGACCGAGCATCTTGTTATCATTGGCCATTTCCCGCTCTCCTTGGAACACCCGAATGGTCACCGCGGTTTGATTATCTTCGGCAGTGGAAAAGATCTGGCTTTTTTTCGTTGGAATGGTGGTATTTCGCTCGATCAATCGTGTGAACACACCTCCCAACGTTTCGATCCCTAAAGAGAGAGGTGTCACGTCCAGCAAGAGGACATCCTTTACATCTCCCTGCAACACACCGCCCTGAATGGCAGCACCCATGGCCACTACTTCATCAGGATTTACCCCACGGTGAGGTTCTTTTCCAAAGAAACTTTTCACAGCCTCAATGATTTTAGGCATACGGGTCATTCCCCCCACCATCACCACTTCCTTAATATCAGAAGTTGTCATGTTGGCATCTTTTAATGCCTTGCGGCAAGGCCCAAGAGTCCGCTCAATTAAATCATCCACCAAAGATTCTAACTTGGCCCGTGTAAGGGTCAGATTTAAATGCTTTGGCCCTGTGGCATCCGCCGTAATAAAGGGCAGATTCACCTCTGTTTGAGCCGCACTCGAAAGCTCAATCTTCGCTTTTTCAGCCGCTTCCTTTAACCGCTGCAAGGCCATGCTGTCTTTCTTTAGATCAATTCCATGTTCTTTCTTGAAAGTGTCGGCTAAGAAATCAATAATACGATTGTCAAAGTCTTCCCCTCCGAGGAACGTATCACCATTGGTGGATTTCACTTCAAACACACCATCTCCGATTTCAAGAACAGAAACGTCAAAGGTGCCTCCTCCAAGATCGTACACAACGATATTACCTGTTTTATTTTTATCCAATCCATAGGCCAATGCCGCTGCCGTTGGTTCATTTATAATACGGAGCACTTCTAAGCCTGCAATCTTACCTGCATCTTTTGTAGCTTGGCGTTGGGCATCATTAAAGTAGGCGGGGACCGTAATAACAGCCTTGGAAACAGAGGCTCCTAAGTACTTTTCTGCGGTTTCTTTCATCTTTTGCAAGATGAAGGCACTGATCTGGCTAGGGCTATATTTCTCGCCGTTGGCCTCTACCCAAGCGTCCCCGTTTGGCCCTTCAACAATCTTATAGGGAACTGAATCCATATCTTTTTTTGTGATGGGATCATCAAATCGACGGCCAATCAATCTCTTAATGGCAAAAAAAGTATTCATGTGGTTTGTAACCGCTTGACGCTTTGCAGCCTGTCCCACTAAACGCTCTCCCTCCTTTGTAAAGGCCACCATCGACGGGGTCGTGCGCATGCCCTCAGCGTTTTCGATCACCTTAGCGGTTTGTCCATCCATTACCGCAACACAAGAGTTGGTTGTTCCGAGGTCAATTCCAATAACTTTGCTCATAATGTCTCACTTTCGCTTTTAATAAAAAATCTAATACCCTATATATAATTCATAATTTAGCACTCTTCAAGCCCAAGTGCTAATTTTCTAAAGGAAATTTTCTCTCTTCTCTTCTATGGCTTTTTTAGATGAACGAAGTAAGCAGGCCGCCCTTCTTCTATACCTTTCTGCTGAAATCGTGTCTCTACCCATTCAGGGGGGACCTCAAATCCCTGCCTATTGATTTGGAAATCTGCCGAGCGCTTAAAAACGTCTAAAGCCCACTCTCGGTATTCCTCATGGTCAGTGGCAAATAAAAATTCTGCCCCTTTTTCTAAGGTGCTCGCAAGCAAAGAAAGATTCTCTGAAGTCACAAAACGACGCTTGTGATGCCTCTTCTTGGGCCACGGATCGGGAAATAAAAGAAAAACTTTAGAAAAAGTCTCTGGAGGCAACAAGGTCAATAAAGACTGGGCGGCTTCTGTAAAGAGACGGACGTTGGTCAGTTGCTTTCCTTCAATGGTGGAGAGAAACGTCCCCACCCCGTTCAGGAAAGGCTCACATCCAATCATTAAAACATGAGGGTACTTTTCTGCCAAATAGGCTAGATGATCGCCATTCCCAAACCCAATCTCGAGCCATAGTTCTTTGTATCCCTCTAAAGACGCCGGGCAAACGATTTGGTCATTTTCAATCGTTAACCGAATCCTCGGCAGAAGATTGTCCAACAAAACTTTTTTGCCTGTCTTTAAGGCGCGCCCCTGACGGCGCCCATATAACATCAGTATTTCCTCGAAGAAAAGGGATCAAATCGATCAAACCACGCCATTATCGAAAAGAATAGGCGACAGAGCGGAGGCGTGGGAAGAGCTTTTGGCAAACGAACATCTTCCACAGCGAGAGTCCCTAAGGTTGTTTCCTTTATAATGCGGCCATACGGATCAATAACCCCAGAAATACCTGAATTGGCCACCCTCACCACGGGTATACCTTCCTCAATAGCACGCATCCGAGCGATTTGAAAGTGTTGATAGGGCCCAAAGCTCGTCCCAAACCAAATATCATTGGTCAGGTGCAGCAGCCACTCTGGGCGATCATGCGGAGAGGTGACTTGGCCCGGGAAAATAGCCTCATAACAGATGGCGGGAGCAAAACTGGGGATCCCTGACACATGCAACGTTTGGGGTCCAGCTCCTTCGGAAAAGTCTAACATGCCAGATGTCACTTTTCGTATGGTGTTTTTGGGAAAAAAGACTTCAAGCCCTCTTCGAAAAGGGACGTATTCCCCAAAGGGAACGAGGTGATGTTTATCATAAGTCGCCTCTATTTGTCCTTGATGATTTAAAACATAAAGACTGTTCCAAATTTTTTTGTTTTCTTTGTCTCTTTTTACAACCCCGAAAATAAGGTGGGAACCCTCTGGGACGGCGCGTCCTAATCTCTCCTTTAAGGCATCCCCCTCCAAATAAAACCCAAGAGCCGTTTCTGGCCAAATCACAATATCTGCAAGTCTCGAGCCTACCTGACTAAGTCGCAGCAGAAGATTCAGATTAAGACGCTGTTCTTCAAGTTCCCAAAACGGAGACTGGGAAATACTCGGCTGTACCAAACGAACCACCTTGTTTGTGTACTCCGTTGGGTTTGATAGCCGAACCCCTCCAAAGAGAAGAACACCTATCCCCACTGCCACGCCCGTCTTTACATACAAAGACGTAAACCGCGACGGAACGACAGAACAATATAAATAAGGAATGCCTGCCAAACAAAGGGTCAGAAAACTAAGAGTGTAAACACTCCCAATAGACGCTGTCTGCGCCACGATGAGCACTGGCGACCAAGTATACCCAATCAGAGACCAGGGAAGTCCGGTCAAAAAATATGTCAAAAAATACTCGCCTGACACCCACCAAAAGGCTGCCATAATCAACCGAGACACGGACTTCGAATGAACATATCCAAATTGCAGAAAAAGAAATTGCAAGATTTTAGAGGGAACCGTATAGGCCCATCCCAAAAACCAAAAAGAGATAAAAGCCATAAACAGAGCTAAGAAAGCAGGGAGTCCCATAAAACAAAGAGGGATCATCCACCAAAAGACATTAAACTCTATAAATAAAGCCTGACAAATCCAATAGAGGCTAATACAAAAAAACCCAAACCCAAAGGCCCATACTCTGGTCAAGAAGTGGGTCCAATGAACGGGTACATCTAACAAACAAAGAAGACGAGAAACGGTAAAAAGTAAAACAACTTGGATGCCCGGCAAGGGAAATAAAATGAGGCCCGTTAAGGTACCAAGACATAAAAATTCGACGAGAGGTGGAAAGCGACGAAAAAAATTCAGATAAGCTTCCCGAGAGGATAAACCCAGTCTTATCCAAGAACTCACTGTATCCTCTAAGCTTTCCGCGGTGCTAAAATCATAATCATTAAGTTGCGTTCGCTCTTAGGTTCCGTCTCTGCCATACCGATATCTTCCACTTCATTTTTCAAACGGTCCAAGAGACGAATCCCGACTTCTTTATGAGCCATCTCTCGCCCTCGGAAACGCATGGTGATTTTGACTTTATTTTCTTCTTCAAGGAAGCGCCGAACTTGTTTCATTTTAATGAGATAGTCATGTTCTCCGATCACAGGGCGCAACTTGATTTCTTTGATCTCAACAATTTTCTGATTCTTTTTCGCTTCATTCTTTTTCTTTTGAAGCTCGTACTTGTACTTTCCGTAATCTAAGATTTTACAAACTGGAGGTTCCGCATTCGGGGACACTTCTATAAGGTCTAAGCCCGCCTCTTGAGCTCGCTCGATCCCTTCTCTGACAGAGACAACCCCCACCATGTTACCCTCTTCATCGATGAGTCGAATGCTCTCCACTCGGATTTCTTCATTTATTCTAGGACCATCTGAAGGCCGAGGCGTCGTCATAAATTTACTTATTTTTAGGTCTCCTTAAAAAATTAAACGGGCATCGCCCCTGCTGTTTTAAGCCGCTTGGTTATATCGGGCAGAGACACAATTTCTTGAGTATCCCCCCCGAGAGTCCGAACTGCCACCGCACGATTGTCAGCCTCCTTCTGCCCAACAACCAAAACGTACGGGATCTTTTGCAAACTATGTTCACGAACTTTATAACTAATCTTTTCATTCCGCAAATCAATTTCTGCACGAATACCTTCTTTTCTGAGATGCTCATAGACTTCCTGAGCATAGTCATTAACACCTGTCGTAATACTCGCCACCACCACTTGAACCGGCGCGAGCCAGAGCGGGAACTTGCCTGCATAATGTTCGATTAAAATACCGATGAAGCGTTCAAAAGCTCCCAAAATGGCTCGGTGGAGCATCACGGGACGATGGCTCTGACCATCTTCTCCTATATAGGACGCACCCAGTCTCTCTGGCAGCACAAAATCTAGTTGAAACGTTCCACATTGCCAATCCCGCCCTACAGCATCTTTTAAGACAAACTCTAGTTTGGGACCATAAAACGCTCCCTCCCCTGGGTTCAGCGTATACGGAATACCCACCACATCGAGCGCTTCCTTCAATCTAGATTCTGCTTCATCCCATATAGTGTCTGTACCCGCTCTTTTTGTAGGTCGATCAGAAAATTTGATGTGAAAATTATCAAACCCCAGATCCTTATAAACAGATGACAACAGATAACAAAAAGCCTTCGTCTCTGACACAATCTGATCTGTTGTACAAAATATATGAGCATCATCTTGCACAAAGCTACGCACCCGCATGATACCATGGAGCGCCCCTGACGGTTCATTGCGATGGCAGTGCCCAAATTCGGCAATTCTTAAAGGGAGATCTCGATAGCTTTTTATTCCTTGCTTGAAAATCTCCACATGGCAAGGACAGTTCATGGGCTTTACCGCCAGAATACGATCATCGTCATCTTTAACGATAAACATGTTTTCGCGAAATTTTTCCCAGTGCCCCGATTTTTCCCATAAAGATTTATCCACCAAAAGGGGGGTGTTTACCTCCACATATCCAGCTTTTTCCATACGCTTACGCATATAGTTTTTAAGGAGATTATAAAGCTTCCATCCCTTCGGATGCCAAAACACACTTCCCACAGCTTCTTCTTGTAAATGGAAAAGCTCTAGCTGTTTCCCCAGTTTCCGATGATCACGCTTCTCAGCTTCTTCTATGCGGGTTAAGTAGTCTTGTAACTCTTTTTCCGTGGCCCACGCTGTACCATAAATCCGTTGCAACATGGGATTATTAGAATCCCCTCGCCAGTAAGCTCCCGCCAATTTGGTGAGCTTGAAGGCTTTACCAATTCTTCTCGTGGACGGCGCATGGGGTCCTCGGCACAGATCGATAAATTCTCCTTGACGATAGAGGGTAATGCGCTCTCCTGCGGGGATGCTGCCGATAATTTCTGCCTTATAATTCTCTCCCATATTTTTGAAAAAGGCGATGGCTTCGTCTCGATCCCATTCCTCCCGCACGATGGGCTCATCCCGATCGACGATCTCTTTCATCTTCTGTTCAAGAGTCTCAAGATCCTCTCGGGTAAAGGGTTTGTCACGCGCAAAATCATAATAAAATCCATTTTCAATGGCCGGCCCAATAGTGACTTGGACATCTTTCCCATAAAGTTCTTTCGCGGCCTCGGCTAAGAGGTGAGCCGTATCATGGCGAATAACCTCGAGGGATTCAGGGGCCTCACGGGTTAAAATTTCAACAGAAGCATCCTCAGGGAGAGGATAGGATAAATCTACCAGCTGACCATTGACTTTGGCCACAAAAGCCGCTTTTTGCAAACTCGAACTGATCGCCCCTGCTATAACCGCAGGCGTGGTGTTCAGGGGGAATTTTTTGATTGTTCCGTCTTTAAAAGTAACTCTAATCATTCTTCCTCGGCACTTTAGCTGAATAGTTAAAAATGTCAAGAATTTAAAGCAGCTATTGTTTTTAAAAGCATTCTATATTATGGTTCGCACATAAAAAGGGAGAGGTGGCCGAGTGGTTGAAGGCGCACGCCTGGAAAGTGTGTATACGTTAATCGCGTATCGAGGGTTCGAATCCCTCTCTCTCCGCCATTACCACTAGGACTTTTCTAGATTAAAAAACAGCTAGGAGGAACAGTGCATGAAAATTGTCGGCATTGGAAAAATCGTCTCGAATCAGCGCCCCGAAGAGATCATGTCTTTTTGGGATGACTTTTTTACACAGAATATCAGCGATCAAATCCCGAACCAAATCTCTCCCTCTCTTTTTTGCCTTTACACGGATTATGAAGGGGACTACCGCGATCCGTATAAAATGATTATCGGCCATGAGGTGGCAAGCTTTGATAACCTCTCCGCTGGTATGGAAAAAAGAGAATTTGACTTTGAGGAGTACACCCACTATACGATCACAGGTGAAATGCCAAAGGTCGTGATGAACCAATGGCAGGAAATTTGGAACAACCAACTTCCGCGCGCCTACACTCTCGACTTCCAACGTCACAATCCCGACGGGAGTGTGGATATATTTGTGGAATATACAAAATGAGCCAGCCAAAAACTCACCTCCAAACCCCCTCCATCCACTGCCTCAGTCGTGGCGTTATTATTGAACAAAACCATCTGTTGGTCTCCCGCAACCCTCGCGCTACCCATCCCTATGTCTACTTGCCCGGAGGCCACATTGAAGAGGGGGAATCTGCCGAACAGACCCTTGTGCGCGAGATGATCGAGGAAACATCCCTTCTCTTTAAAGTAGACCGATTTATTGGCGTCTTAGAATACTCTTTTGTTCCCAATAACAGCTTACAGATCTGTCATACACACGAGTATAATTTTTGCTTTCTAGCCTCCTGCCCTGCCCTAAAAAATCTTCAATTGCCTCCTGAACCTGAAAAAGACAAGGTCCGCTTTCAATGGGTTCCTCTGCCTGATCTTTCTCGATCAAATTTATTACCTGCCCCTCTCATCAATCTCTTGCCCATTTGGTTAAAAACAGCCAGCTCTCCCTCTGTTTTTTCCAGCGAGATGATCTAATCTTTCGGTTTTTTTAATTCTGTGGTTTACTTAAAAGTAAGGAAAACTTTGCATGACTATCAAATCGATTGCCGTCTACTGCAGCGCTTCAGATAGGGTCGCCCCCAAATACAAAGAAGCGGCAAAACAAGTGGGACATCTGTTGGCTAAAGAATCCATTCGGCTTGTGTATGGAGGAGGAGATACGGGCCTTATGAAAATTGTCTCTGACGCTTGTATGGAAGCAAAGGGGCAGGTTCTCGGGGTTATGACAGAATACTTGGAAGATTTCGAAGATTTAAATCTCAATATCACAGAACTAAGAATTGAAAAATGTATGCACTCTCGTAAGAAAAAAATGTTTCTGGAGGCCGATGGGTTTCTTGTTTTACCAGGAGGACTAGGTACTTTAGATGAGATTTTTGAGGTGCTCACTTGGAAACAGATTGACCTTCATACAAAACCCATTGTGTTCTTAAATCAAGACGGGTTTTGGGACCCTCTTATCCCTCTTATGGACACCATGATCCAGGAAAAAACCGCTCCCGTCTGGACTAAAGATTTATACTCGATAGTCTCCGACGTGGGAGATATTCTAAAAGGATTTAGAAACTCAATTCAGGCTTCACACAACTCTCACAATAAATGGTAGCCGATTTAAAAAACCATTTTTTTTCTTTTTTTTTCTGTTACACTTAATCTAGTAGTTTAGGGAGGATTACATGTTTCGGTTTTCATTTTATATCGGTCTTATCTGTTTTGCTTTTTCTTTCGAAGGGCTAACTATAAGGATTATAAATCCCTTTAAGCCCGGGAGCTCCCTCGTCAATATTAATGGCAAGGTTAAAACCTTAACACGCAGCACAAGCTGTAATGCCCGTCGTTGGGATAATAACCAAGAGAGTGCGTGCATGTGTTGTATCGTTAAGCAAGGGATTAGACCAAAAGGCCAATTTAAATATAGCGGAAACTTTGTGGAACACTGCTTACAGAAAAAGCATTGCACGGAAGACTCCCTTAACGCGATCGCTGCCTCTTTGGGAACCCGATACAACCCTGACGCCCCAGAACTCATTGTGCCCGTCATTATTGATGCCGCACGGGTTATCTCTACCGCTGGCACACTTGGAAAAGAGGATCATGGCACCTCAAGCCTGAGTCCGGATGGGGTGATTAAGGCTCTTGGCATTTTAGCAGCCCAAAACAAAATTCCAGGTACATCCAAAGAGATTAAAGAGTGCTATACGGCCGTCTCTAAAACAGACAAAGGAAGCCAAACTATTCAGACATATTTGGTCTCTAGAAATACCTATTGCGACGACCCCAAAGACAGAGAGAGAGGATTCAAAATCTTTGATGGCCTTTACTATGTGAAAGAATTGGGCAAAGGGGAAAAGGAAATAAAAAACACGACTCGAGTTAAAGAAAGCGTTTTGGGGCAATACAATCTCGCCAACCCCAATCGCCCGAAGGGATTCCCTGCCATCGCTTTAGATGAAGTCTCGTTCTTTTACAAAGATCATCGCGGAAAAACCCATTATTTGGCCGTTCTCACGCTCTCCCCAGGCCAATCTATCTTTCATATTCTCAAGAATTTTTCCGAGACTTACAAAGCAAATCAAGACGGAACACTGACAGATCCCCAAGCATATGGCAAAGCACTCACCATTGCTCGGCATGCTATGGCTTCTTTAGGGGGACAAGTGGGTCGACTTCATGCCACATATATGACGCGGGATAAAAAAGGACGCCTCACCGGAATGTCTAAGGCCGTCCATGGAGATATGCATTCTAATAATATTTTTGAAAATGAGCAGTTGGATGTTGTCTTCATCGATGCTGAAACGTTTGCCATCGCCCTAAAGGCTCCCCGCAGTGTGGGTAAAGATCTATTGCGCATGTATCTGTTCTCAACTATTAGAACCGCTTCTCACCAAAATGTGCGCAAAGGAAATGTGGGGCAAACCTACTGGCACGAACAGATTATTAAGCCATTCTTAATGGAATACATCTTGTCATATACATTCTTAGATGGCCGCTATAGCGAAGAAAACTTTAAAGATGTTATGCGCATATTGCGTCGTACATTCTCTTTGTCTGGTGCCGGA
Source organism: Alphaproteobacteria bacterium RIFCSPHIGHO2_01_FULL_41_14 (assembly GCA_001767855.1). NCBI lineage: Bacteria > Pseudomonadati > Pseudomonadota > Alphaproteobacteria > Alphaproteobacteria bacterium RIFCSPHIGHO2_01_FULL_41_14. The sequence goes on from MEMF01000002.1 coordinate 11,832, forward strand.
GGAGATCCTGAGGCTGTCTTCTTCAGAGCCGGGCTCATTAGTTCTGTACACGCTTATAAAAAATATATTTCCCCTCTTCTTAAGGAGATTGAGGAGACAATTAAAAATCATCCCAACCCCATTGAATTAAGTTTACAAGGATCTCATCTTACCCCGAAAAGAATGTCAAGGCCCTGGCAGGATCCTAGAAACAGAATGTTTGGATAGACGCTTTTATACCTTTAAAATCCTCTCATAAAAGCGTATCTTGGGATACTTTGTCTAAGTTACTTTTCGATTAAAACCATATGATTAAACACGCTCTTGTTCTATTTTTTACGTTTCTAATTGCTCTAACATCTGATGCTACAACAGGATGTGGTCAGGTTATATATGGAAACCGAAGAGCTCCCCTAAAAATGACTGAGTATGCCTCCCCTACTTGTGTCATTTGCTCTCAATTTTCAGAAACAATTTTTCCAGAACTCCATCGCGACTATATTAAAACTGGAAAAGCCATGTTGACCGTCATAAACTTACCCTTTAATGCCATTGATCTTAAAGCTTGCGTCCTCGTAAGCCACAGCCCTAACCCACAGAAATTCAATACGTTTGTCTATCAACATCAGAAAGAATGGCTATTCTCAAAAGACCCCCTTAAACAACTGGGAGTCCTCTTAGAAAAACAAGGCATGTCACACAAACAAATAAAAAAAGCGTTAAAAAATAGAGAAATTGAAGATAGAATCATTAAGCAACGTCTTATTGAGGAACAGAAACAAAACATCCAGGCCATTCCCCTCATAATCATTGGACAAAAAAGAATTGTGGGGCTTATGCCTTGGGATAAATTAAAGCTTGTTATAGAAGAGGCTTTGCAGCATATAAAGAGGGGAAACCCTCTTGAAACCTTTGGACAAAACGATGAAAATAAAAAAGATACAAGAACAACATCGGCGCCTAAAAAAAGAGATCGCGCCTAAAACTGAGACCTCTTCCCACTCTCCCTCTTTTAAAAGTATGGCTTGGAAAGCAAGCAGCGATATGGTGGGAGCCATTATTGTAGGTACCGGTGGAGGCTTGTTGTTTGACCGTTTCTTCCACACCCCACATTGGGGATTGATCATTGGATTTTTTTTAGGATCTGCCGCAGGCCTCTTGAATGTCTACCGAGGGCTCTGTAGGGTGGGGTATGGCCTTGGGAAGAAATGAGGAATTTTAAGTGGAAAGTCCGTTACATCAATTTGAAGTAAAAACATTACTTCCTATTCATTTAGGAAATATTGATCTTTCTTTCACCAATTCTGCTTTATTTATGGTGTTAGCGGTTTTTTCTATTTTAACACTCGTCTTTTTAGCTCTGCGTGCCCCAAAGGCCATTCCGGGAAGATTCCAGTCTCTCGTCGAACTTTCCTACGAATTCGTTGCAACCCTTTTAGAAGAAAGTACCGGCACAAGGGGTAAAAAATATCTTCCATTTGTCTTTTCTATTTTTTTATTTGTCTTATTTGGAAACTTGTTGGGGCTAATTCCCTATGGCTTTACGTTCACCAGCCAGCTTATTTTAACCTTTGGATTGGCGTCCCTTGTTTTTCTTGTCATCATTTTTGTGGGAATTGCCACCCACGGGGCTAAGTTTTTAAAACTATTTTTCCCGGAAGGAGCACCCCTGATCATGGCGCCTCTTTTAGTACCTATTGAGCTCATTTCTTTCTTGTCGCGCCCCGTCAGCCTCTCTGTCCGTCTCTTTGCTAATATGATGGCAGGCCATACAATGCTTAAAGTTTTTGCTCTCTTTACCATTAGCTTAGGATTGTTTGGAGTTTCCACCATTATCCTGAATGCCATCCTCATTGGGTTTGAATTTTTAGTCGCGTTTTTGCAGGCCTATGTATTTACCGTCTTAACGTGTCTTTATTTAAATGATGCCATTCATTTGCATTCGTGATAAATTCGTCTTCAAAGGAGAGAAAAATGGAAGTAGAAGCAGCAAAAATGATCGGAGCCGCTATCGCCGTATTGCCTTTATTTGGCGTAGGCTTGGGCATTGGTAAAATTTTCGCAACCCTTATTGAATCTGTTGCTCGGAATCCAGAAGCACGGAAAGATGTTTTTTCTATTGGAATTCTTGGGTTTGCACTCACGGAAGCGGTGGCTCTTTTTGCCCTTTTAGTCGCTTTTCTAATTCTTTTTAAATAGTTTTATTTCTTTTCCGGAATCGAACGTGCCCCAGCTTGACATCAGTGTTTACCCTTCTCAGCTTTTTTGGCTTATTGTTTCCTTTGGCCTGCTCTATGTCTGCATCCATTGGCTTGTTGTCCCTCGGATTAGCAGGATCTATCAAAAAAGACGGGGCCTTCTAGAAGAAAAGCTAGAAGAAATTGAGCAATTTAGAAAAAAAATTGAGCAATTAGAGACGGAGATTGAACTTTTATCTACCAAAAGTCAGAGAGAATCTTCTGAGTTGCTCGCCCAGACTCAAAAGGAGTGTAGCCAAGTATTGGAAGAAGAGGAACTTAAATTAGAAAAAAAAGCTTCAGAATCATTAGAAGATTTTATGAAGAAAATAGAAGCCCACATGCAAGAAGTGGAAAAAGAACTGTCTAAAAAACAAAAAGACTTAACAAATTTGATTGTTCACAAAGTTTTAGAAACACCGATTCTCCCTTCACACGAAGAGGAAAAACACTGATGGCTTTTCTCTTTTTACAAGACCCTTCTTTTTGGATCCTCATTTCCTTTCTTTTGCTGGTGGGAACCTTCTCCACCCGCATTTTAAAAAAGCTTAATCAACAACTGAAAACGCGCCAAGAGGCAATTGCCCGACAAATATCAGAAGTAGGTGCTCTTTACGAAGAAGCCAATATGTTGTTTTTAGAAGAGAAAAACAATCTCGCAAAAAAAGAGCAGGAAGTTTCTCTCCTCACAACAGAAACTTTAAAAGAGATCGACAGAAAAAAACAAATCCTCAGGGGCAATATTAAAAATTTACACCAAAAATGCGAAGACACACTCCATCATAAAATGGAAGCAATCAAAGAAAAGTATATAACGAAAATAGAAAAAAAAATGTTGGAGGATTGTTGTGCTCGCGCAGAAAATGATCTAAAAAAAACGCTGGGTCGCAAGACGGATACCACGTTGATTGAAACCAAAATTGAAAAAATGAGTTTATAGAAATCCCATGAAAATTTGCATTATAGGCCTTGGATATGTGGGACTTCCCCTCGCTATTAAACTTTCTCAACACTATCCGACCACAGGGTTTGATATCGACACGGCAAGAATAAATGAATTAAGAACCGGACATGATCGCACTTTAGAAATATCCTCTGCTGATCTTCAGCATTCCACAATCGACTTTACTTCTAAGGTCTCTTCTATCAACCAACATGATGTTTATATCGTCACCGTACCAACTCCGGTAACTAAAAAAAATACACCTGACCTAGGCTTACTGAAAAAAGCTTCTCAAATGCTGGGCCGTGTTATCTCTAAAAATGCCATCATTGTCTATGAAAGCACAGTATATCCTGGTGTCACGGAAGATTTTTGTGGAAAAATTATTGAAAAAACTTCTGGTTTAGTCTGTGGAAAAGACTTCTTTCTTGGCTATTCTCCTGAACGCATTAACCCAGGAGACAAATTCCATACAATTGATAAAATTACAAAAGTTGTTGCCGGTCAAACGCCTGCCGTGGAAGATGTTTTAAAAGAAATTTACGGAAAAATTACCAAGGTTTTCGTTGCTCGAAATATCAAAACTGCAGAAGCGGCTAAGGTCATTGAAAACACTCAACGGGACATTAACATTGCTTTTATGAATGAACTCACACAGATTTTCCATGCAGACCAGATTTCCATTTATGATGTTTTAAAAGCTGCTCAAACAAAGTGGAATTTTTTGTCTTTTACCCCAGGGCTGGTGGGCGGCCATTGTATCGGTGTTGATCCCTACTATCTCGCTTCCTATGCTAAAAAAAGAAAGGTAAGCCCCCGCATCACCTTGGCAGGACGATATGTTAATGACCAGATGGCTGGCTTTCTAGCCGCCCAGTGCCACGCCTCCTTGCACAAGAAAAAAAGCTCTATTTTAGTATTAGGGCTTACGTTCAAAGAAAATGTTCCGGACCTTCGAAATACAAAAATTGCTCCCTTCATAAAACATCTTGAAGCGTTGGGACACACAATTGATGTTGTTGACCCTCTTGCAGATCCTGCCGAAGCTTTTCAGCTTTATGGACTAACCTTGCGTTCTTTAGAAGATCTACCAAAAAACCACTATGATTGTATTGTGGGAGCTGTTCATCATACCTCGTTCTCTTCTTTATCTTCTGCGGCCTTAGCTTCTCTTGGGAAAAATCCTTGTTGCCTCTTTGATGTAAAGAATATGTGGTCTCAGTTAGAGTTCCCCCCACATTGCCATGTAGCCTCTTTATAAGCCTGATTAAAAAGTATCAAAACATTTTGTAGGATTTTTAATTTTATGGTATTTTTGAGTAGATTTTAAGCAGTTCCTAGGGTTTTTCTGAAAAATGTCGAGCACAAAAAAAAATATACTCTCAGGAGAGAATCTCACCAAGATTTATAAAAAAAGAAAAATCTTACAAGATGTCTCTATCCATGTAAAACAAGGCGAAATTGTGGGACTGTTGGGCCCAAATGGTGCAGGAAAAACGACTTGTTTTTACATTTTATGTGGTCTGATAAAAGCAGATGGTGGTAAGGTCATCTTAAGCAATCAAGACATTACACCCTTTCCTATGTACCGCCGCGCCAGACTGGGGATTGGATATTTACCTCAAGAAGCCTCCATATTTCGCGGACTTAATGTGGAAGATAACATTAATGTTGCCCTTGAAAATACAGATCTTTCTCCTGAAAAAAGAAACAAAGCTCTCGATTCTTTATTAGCGGAATTTTCTATTGCTCATCTCAGGCATGCGCCTGCTTTAGCTTTATCCGGAGGAGAGCGCCGCCGGGTAGAAATCGCACGCGCCTTGGCAACGTCGCCTCAGTTTATTTTATTTGACGAACCGCTGGCAGGAATCGACCCCATTGCCATTCAAGATATCCGTGCTTTAATCTTGCACTTAAAAGAAAGGGGCATTGGTGTTTTGATCACAGACCATAATGTGCGCGAAACCTTAGATCTTGTGGATCGTGCCTATATTCTGAATGAGGGAAAGATTTTAACCGAAGGAACCCCTCAACAATTGAGTGCACACGAGGAAGCCAAGCGTGTTTATCTTGGAAAATCATTTCGTATCAAAAAATAAAAAGGAGGGATAATGCAAATAACAATTACAGGCAAACAGTTCGACCCAGGAAAATCCTTAAAGGAAAGAATAACGCTTGCGTTGACTAAAGTTGTCCATAAATATTTTGACCACGCCGTAGATGCTCATGTGACCATTTCAAAAGAAAACCATTTCATCACTCTGAACCTTGAAGTTCATATTGGACATAATATTATTGTACGGGCTTCTGATTTAGCGGATGAAGCGTACTTAGCTCTTGACCAGGCCATCCGCACATTAGAACAAGGACTAAGACGATACAAAGAGCGCTTAAAAGCCCATCACTCTAATCATGATGTTTCAAAAGAAGAAAAGGCCATGCAATATGTGTTGGGTAATTCTTATCGGAATTTTGAGGAAGAAGAAGAAACCCACAAGCATGATCAACCGGCTGTGATTGCAGAAACGACAACTTATATTCCCCATTTGTCAGTCAGTGAGGCAATCATGCGCTTGGATCTGTCTGATTCTCATGCTTTTCTTTTCAAGAACAAGTCTCATGGACAGCTGAATTTGGTCTATATGAGAAAAGATGGTAACATTGGCTGGGTAGATCCAGAAGGTAATAAAAAACTGCATGAAAACAAGTAAAAACAAGATTTCTAGAATATTGGCACTTGCTTTTTTTGAATCCGAAAGAAAAGAAAAGATCAGACGGCAATACCTTCTTGCCCTTCAAAAAATTGTTTTTATGATTGATCAAGCACCTAAATTCTACTCATTTCTTGTAAGTCCCATGTTTTCCATAGAAGAGAAAGAGGTTTTTTTCTCTATATCTAAAACTCCGAAAAGTGTGCTCTTTTTTCTAAGATTAATCATAGAAAACAAAATGATCTCTCACCTCAAAGAAATTACTAATCATTATGAAGAGCTTTTATATGCTTCTCTGGGTAAAACAAAAGCAACGGTCACTGTTGCCCACTCTTACGATATTTCCAAGTCTATGGAAGAGCTTTTATCTAAAAAACTTGAAAAGCTGATACAGAAAAAAGCTCAATTCATCTTTGAGATAGATCCCACCATTTTGGGGGGATTCCAACTGGAAACAAGCGATTTTTATTTAGACTCCTCTTTAAAAAAGACTTTGGCAGATATGCGAAATAGTCTATAGGAAACATATGACTCTGAATGCATCTGAAATTTCTTATATCTTAAAAGAAAAAATCAAAGGGTTTGATACTAAAACCAATTTGAAAGAAGTGGGCAAAGTACTCTCTGTAGGAGATGGTATTGCCACAATCTATGGACTTACCTCCGTCAAGGCAGGAGAACGATTGAGGTTTGAAAATGATATCGAGGGTATGGCCCTTAACTTAGATGAAGATACGGTGGGAGCTGTCATCTTCGGTGAAACACGCTCGGTCCATGAAGGGACAATGGTAGAAGCTACCCAATCTGTCATGGAAGTCCCCGTGGGAATGGGGCTTTTAGGCCGCGTTGTAGATGCTTTAGGAAATCCAATTGATGGAAAAGGTCCCCTAAAAAACGTAAAGATGACGCCCATCGAAAAAGAAGCCCCCAGTATCATTGATCGCAAGTCCGTTCAAGAACCTCTTCAGACAGGGATCAAATCCATCGATAGCTTAGTTCCCATTGGGCGTGGACAGAGAGAACTTATTATTGGGGATCGCCAAACCGGCAAAACATCCATTGCCATTGACACCATGCTCAATCAGAAAAGATATAATAACTCTAAGAACAAAAGCGATCACATTTACTGTATCTATGTGGCCATTGGTCAGAAAAGATCTTCTGTGGCGCAGTTGGTCAAAATCCTCGAAGATCGCGGAGCGTTAGAGTATTCGATCATCGTGGCTGCCACAGCTTCTGACCCTGCCCCTCTCCAGTTTCTTGCGCCCTACGCTGGATGTGCCATGGGAGAATATTTTCGAGATAACGGTATGCATGCCCTCATTGCCTATGATGACCTCTCTAAGCATGCGGTTGCATATCGTCAAATGTCTCTTCTCTTAAGGCGCCCTCCGGGACGAGAGGCCTTCCCAGGAGATGTTTTTTTCCTGCATGCCCGTCTTCTAGAGCGTGCCGCCAAATTAAATGATGAGAAAGGAGGGGGGTCTTTAACTGCCCTTCCTATTATCGAAACTCAAGAGGGAGATGTTTCTGCCTATATCCCCACGAATGTCATTTCCATTACAGATGGACAGATTTTCTTAGAAACAGATTTATTTTATAAAGGGTTCCGTCCTGCCATTAATGTTGGTCTTTCCGTAAGCCGAGTTGGTTCTGCCGCCCAATCGAAGGCGATCAAGAAAGTATCGGGTACGTTAAAGTTAGACTTAGCGCAATATCGTGAAATGGCAGTCTTTTCACAATTTGCGTCAGATCTTGATGAAAAAACCCGCGCTCTGTTGACACGAGGAGATCTTCTGTCTCAACTTTTGAAGCAACCCCAGTATGCTCCTGTTTCTTTGGGAGAAGAAGTTATTACTCTCTATGCTGGAGTTCATGATTTTTTACATAGCCTATCTCCTGACCGAGTTCAAGATTTTGAGACATATCTCTTTGACGTTGTTCGTCGAAAACATTCTTCTTTTCTCGAGCAGATCGACCGGGAAAAAGATCTTTCTGATGACCTGGTAAAGAGGCTTGAAGAAGTGTTATCTTCTGTTCTTAAAGATTTCAAGAAGATTAAAAAGGCTTAATCTTATGTCCCCCTTTTTCCATAGCTTTTGGTATCGTTTGTTGTTCATTAGCCCACTGATTCTTCTTTTGTGGGTTCTCATTTTGTGGGCAAATCAATGATTCTTCATCCTCATCAGAAAAAAATAGAAATTAGAAATCTTTCGGTCTCTTATGGAAAAAATAAGGCACTCAGCAATGTTTCAGGCACTTTCCAACCCAACACTTTAACAGCCATCATTGGCCCTAATGGAGGCGGCAAAAGTACGCTGGTTAAAGCCATTCAAAATCAGGTTAAAATAGAATCGGGTTCCATTACACACAATTGTGAGCGTATCTGTGAGTCTGGGTATTTGCCCCAACAAAGCGATGTAGATAAAAACTTTCCGCTAACCGTGCGAGAAGTAGTCGGCATGGGCCTATGGCCAAAACTTGGTTCTTTTAGGGGATATAACACAACAGAACACCAGCTGATTACAGAAGCCCTTAAAAGAGTGGGTCTGCTAAAATGTGAAGAGCGAAGGATAGACACATTATCGGGAGGACAATTTCAACGTATGCTTTTTGCCCGCATTTATATACAAGATGCCTCTCTTATCATTCTTGACGAACCCTTTACAGCCATTGATTCTCAGACGTGTGATCACCTCATCAATATTATTTTAGAGTGGTATAAAAAAGGAAAAACGATTTTGGTTGTTCTCCATAATCTAGATTTGGTAAAGAAACATTTTCCTGAGACACTACTATTAGGACGATCATGCATTGGATGGGGACCGACCAAATTTGTTTTAACCCCTAAAAATATTAATCAAGCTTTTCAGAACCTGTTGACTTAACATGATGGATTTTCTTACAGAACCTCTGCAGTATAGTTTTTTGAAGCGCGCCCTTATTAGTTGCATCTGCCTTGCTCTTGGCTCTGCACCTGTGGGTGTGCTTCTTGTACTTCGGCGCATGAGTCTTATGGGAGATGCCCTTTCTCACGCTGTCTTACCAGGAGCGGCGATTGGATACATGATTGCCGGCCTTTCTTTACCCATATTGGGCATTGGAGGATTTATAGCCGGTCTCATTGTGGCCCTGTTATCAGGACTCGTCTCCCGATACACAGACTTAAAGGAAGATGCTAGTTTCGCTGGATTTTTTCTTATTGCGATGGCTTTGGGTGTCTTGTTAATCTCTTTAAAACATAACTCTGTGGATCTTATTCACATCCTCTTTGGATCAGCTTTAGCAGTAGATTCTGTTTCTTTAGTTCTGATGGGCATTATTACAACTCTGACTCTTATCCTCTTAGCCACCATTATGAGGCCCCTTCTTATTGAATGTTTTGACCCCCATTTTTTTAAAGCAAGCGGAGGTAAAGGCGGGGGATATCACTCTCTTCTTCTTGTTCTTGTTGTGCTCAATCTGATTTCAGGATTTCAAGCCTTAGGAACTCTCCTCTCTTTGGGTATTATGATGTTACCCGCTATAACAGCACGATTCTGGGCCCAAAAAATTTGGAATATGTTTGCCGTTTCCATTCTCATCGCGCTTCTTTCCGGAGCCATAGGGTTATTACTTTCCTACTATCAAGACTGGCCATCTGGTCCTTCCATTGTCCTTGTGAGTGGTGTTTTTTATATTCTATCCCTTATCGCTGGTCCACAAGGCAGCATGCGTTATTATTTAACAGTCAACAAATGATCGGATTTTTCTTTTCCCTTCTCTTCTTTTTATTCTGTAGCACTGTTACTTATGCTAGCTCTCCCCCTAAAATAAAAGTCCTCGCGACTTTTAGTGTACTGCAGGATCTTGCCCGTCAAATAGGAAAAGATCGCGTGCAAGTTGACACCCTTGTCCCTTCCAATGGCGATCCCCACGTCTATGAACCTCGGCCATCAGATGTGAGGAAAATTTCAGAAGCATCTTTAATTCTAATGAACGGGTTAGGATTTGAAGGTTGGTTTGAAAGACTAATAAAGTCGGCTCAATACAACGGAAAAGTAGTGGTGTGCACAGAATACATTCATCCGCGCCTGGTGTTTGAGGGGACCATTATTAAAGATCCCCATGCCTGGCATAGCATTCCCAATGCTAAAATTTACGTGCGTAATATTGCCGATGCTCTAAAGAAAATAGATCCCATCCATGCCTCTTATTATGAGAAGAACACAATAAACTATTTAAGAGAACTAACCACCTTGGATGAAAAAGTCCGTCGAACACTTGATCAAATCCCCCCACAAAAACGCAAAGTTATTACAGCACATGATGCATTTGGATATTTGGGTCATACTTATGGGATCCAGTTTTTATCCCCCCAAGGGATTAGTACCGAGTCAGAGGCCAAAATGCAAAGCATCATCAACTTAATCAAGCAAATTAAAGAACAAAAGATTCAAACTATTTTTGTTGAAAATATTTCTGATCCGAAAATGATTCAACAAATTAGTCGGGAAACAAACGCAAAAATTGGGGGTACTTTATATTCAGACGCGCTCTCTGAGGAAGATGGAGATGCCCCCACCTATATCGCTATGATGAACCATAATACGGAGCTTCTCCTCAATGCTATGCGTGAATAATCCTCAAATAAGGGAAACGTGATGAACGAAATAAAAGATTTACCAGCTGTGTGGCTGGATCATTTAGCCCGCAAAGATTTATCCGGTATTTTATCTCTCTATGCGGAAGAAGCTGCCTTGATGCCCACTCTGCGCAACAAACTGCATAAAACACCTGTGGAAAGAAAAGAATATTTTGAATTCTTTTTAAGTTTCCCAGACTTACATGGAGTGGTCATAAATCAGTATTCGCGTTCCTATGGAGATGTTGCCATCAATACCGGCGTCTATAAATTCATTTTTCTACGACAAGAGGAAGAGATTGAAATCTTTGCTCGCTTCAGCTTCACATACAAAAAAGAGAAGGGTAGGTGGCTTATTATAGACCATCATTCTTCAGCCTTTCCTGAAGGGGTTTAAAAAATATACTTATTGTTAAAACATTAGAGGATATACCTCTTTTTTCTAGAAACCCTCACAATTTTTGTTGAGAGGTGTTGTTAAACATGATACGTATTAAAAATTAAATAAATTGGAGATTTAAATCAATGAAACCCGGCTTCGACTTTATGAGCATTTTGCCTCTCGTCTTAATATTTGTCGTCATGTATTTTTTGGTTATTCGCCCCCAAAGCAAAAAAGCGAAGCAACATCAAAACATGATCTCTGGTCTAAAAAAAGGAGATCGAGTCGTCATGAATGGTGGCTTGATAGGAACAGTCTTAAAGGTGTCAGAAGGCGAACTTGAGCTTTCTATTGCCCCTAGCACAAATGTTTCTGTTGCGAAACAAATGGTATCGACCCTACTTTCAGCCGATAATATCACCGAAAGCACCGTGATCGAAAAAAAGAAAAGATAATTCAATCAGGTATTAACCAAAGATGCAACATCTAACGCGTTGGCGTGTCACTCTTGTTTTAGGCATCTGTTTTGTAGGCTTTTGGTTTGGGTTGCAAAATTTCTTGCCGCACTCTGTTTTAGAAAAGATACCTAGTTTTATCCCTCAATCTCAACTGTCTTTGGGTCTTGACCTACAGGGAGGATCTTCTATTCTTTTAGAGGTAGACCTAAAAGATATTGCACGCAATAGTCTGCTGACTCTCATCGATGAGCTCCGTCGTGCTTTCCGCCAAAAACGCTTGGGTTACTTTGACCTCAAATTAGATTCCAAGAATGTCCTTCGTTTTAAACTCAGATCTTTGAAAGATACCGAACTGGCGCAGAGCATCATTCGAGGGCGCTTTCCCGATATTATTGTAGAGGTAGACTCTACGGGATCTGTCAGCGCAACCCCTAAGCCTTCCTTTATTCAAGAGAAAGAAGAAAATGCCATTACCCAATCTATTGAAATCGTGCGTCGTCGCATCGATGAAATGGGTACAAAAGAACCTTCTATTCAAAAGCAAGGCAAAAATAGAATTTTGGTTCAGCTACCTGGGGTTGGAGATCCTTCTGAAGTCAGAAACCTTTTGGGTAAAACAGCTAAGTTAACTTTTCAATTACTTCACCCCACACTAACCCCAGAAACCATTCGTGGACGCTCGATCCCTATTGGATACGAAATCGTTCCTGGATCCAATGACGAAAGCCATATCTCTTATCTGGTCAAAAAAACCGTAGAGGTGGGTGGTGAGATGTTAACGAATGCTGGAGTCGATTCTCAGGGAGAAGCTCAAGTTACCTTTAGCTTTGATGCCATAGGAGCTCGCAAATTCGCAGAAGTAACTCGGGCGAATATTGGGCGACCTTTTGCCATTATTTTGGACAAAAAAGTGATTAGCGCGCCCGTTATTAACTCCGTGATCCCCAATGGCAGAGGCGTCATCACAGGTCGCTTTTCTTTAATTGAAGCCCGGAACTTATCTGTCTTGTTAAGAGCGGGGGCTTTACCGGCCCCCTTAACTATTTTAGAGGAAAAAACTGTTGGCCCAGAATTGGGCTCAGACTCCATTAAGGCCGGGGAGATGGCAACGCTTATTTCCATTGCTGCCGTTTTTTGTTTTATGTTTCTTTTTTATGGATTTATCTTTGGTACAATCGCGAACATTTGCTTGTTTGTGAATTTTGTTCTGCTCTTTGCCGGGCTCTCTCTTTTAGGAGCTACCTTAACACTGCCAGGCATCGCAGGAATTGCTTTAACCTTAGGAATGGCAGTCGACGCTAATATTCTGATTTATGAGCGGGTACGCGAAGAAGTCAGGGAGAATATGCCGCCTCTTTCCGCACTCGGGGCAGGATACAATCGCGCCATGGCGACTATTATCGACTCGAATATCACAACTCTTATTGGCGCGGCTCTTCTGTACCAATTTGGGAATGGTCCCGTCCGCGGGTTTGCCGTTACGTTGGCCCTTGGTATTATTATTTCTATGTTCACTGCGATTTCCTTAAGCCGTCTTTTGATTTTGTCATGGCTGAAGATGCGCGGTCCTCAACAAACACTCCCCATTTAATTAAGGATCATCCCATGTTTGCAGGCATTCGATTTAATTCTTCAAACCTCAAGATCGACTTCATCCGGATGAGATTTATCAACTATATCGTATCTGGGCTTATTACTGTGGCCTGTATCGGTGCCTATTTCATAAACGATCTAAATTATGGTATCGATTTTTCAGGAGGCACATTAATGGAAGTGCGATTTCCTTCTCCCATTAATTTGCCTGAAATACGGCAACAGTTGAATGACCTTGATATTGGTGACGTTTCCCTTCAAGAATTTGGGACCTCTCAAGACCTTCTTATTCGCCTGGATCAAAAAAATAGAAGCGAAAAAGAGCAGCTTGTCGTTATTGAAAAAATAAAAGAAACCCTTGATACCGATGTGGAATATCGTCGTATTGAAAGCGTCGGCCCTAAAATGGGGGAAGAGCTTATTTCAAATTCTTTTCAGGCCGTTGGATGGGCTATTCTCGCCATGATGATTTATATATGGGTTCGATTTGAATGGAATTTTGGTGTTTGTGCTATAATTGCATTGCTTCATGATGCGGTTGCCGTTCTTGGGCTTTATACTGTTTTTGGACTTGAATTTAATGCTTCTACCATTGTCGCGATTCTGATCACCATTAGTTATTCCATTAATGATACGGTTGTTATTTATGATCGAATTCGTGAAAATCTTCGAAAATATAAAATAACAAAATTAGAAGATCTTATTAACAAATCCATCAATGATACGTTAACTAGAACAATCCTGACTTCTACCTCTACCCTATTATCATTATTGTTTTTGTATTTGTTTGGAGGAAAAATAATTTCGGAGTATAGCCTTCCTATTCTCATCGGAATCGCTGTGGGTACGTATTCTTCCATCTGTCTTGCCGCCCCACTTTTGCTCACCTTAGGCATGACGGTACGACAAAAAGAAGATGAATCTCCTTCTGCTTACACACCTTCTTAATCCTTAATAAGGTTAACGCGGTGTGAAAGTTTTCAAGGTAGGATCTTTATTTTACTTTTTGTCGTCTTGGATAAAATGACTTAAATCTTGGAATTCATTATCCGCCTTAATAAGCCCCTTTTTCAATTGGTTAATTTCCTGCTGAAGCTTGTACATAACGGTAAGGGTCCGTTCCACTGTCTCTGAACTACGATCCACAAAAAATCTGAGATTGTTTTTATTCTTAAGAGAACCCTCGGATTGCTCTGATCCCTCCGGAAAGGGTTTTATTATTTTTCTTTTTTCTACCATAAATAGCCTCTCCCGTTTTCTATAAACTATTTACTTTTTAGCATAAGATTCTCTTAATCCCTAAAAAATTATATATCCTTCCAATTCTCAATTGTAATTTAAGTAATTTTAATTAATTGACTTCACAAAAAGCTCCTGGCATAAGGAAACCTAGCGCAGGAATCATGAATTTCTTTAAAAAATATAAGAACATACTCTCAGGTCTTTCTATTAATGCAATGGAAACTTTCGATTCTGTCCTGTATGGATATTATTCCCCTTTCATGGCGCCTCTTTTTTTCCCTGATGTAGATTCAAAATCAAGACAACTCAAAGTTCTGTTAATTTTTGCCGCTCTGTTTGTTATGAAGCCGCTAGGCGGCATAATTTTTGGATACATAGGGGACAAATATGGCAGAAAAACTTCTTTGATATCAAGTGTTTTGCTTATCTCTATCCCCACACTCTCTATTGGTATTTTACCTGGATATACAATATTGGGACTATGGGCCCCTTTTTTACTGGTTTTACTCTTATCCATCCAAGGGATGGGCGCTGCCGCAGCCTTTAGTGGTGCCGCCATTTTCCTAAATGAACACGCAAAACCTCATACTAAGTCTCTCTTCAGCGGATTTTTGTTTTCTGCAGGCTTCCTAGGGGCTGCCCTTTCCAGTCTTCTGGGTATTTTCTTTGTTTCTTATTATCCCACATGGGGATGGCGTTTTGTCTTTATTCTGGGAGCAATCTTAGGTCTCTGTATTTTAAAACTTAGAAATAATCTTGAAGAAACACCTCAATTTATTGCTTCGCACAAAAAGAAAAAACTTTCCTCCTTCCGAATACCAGTGCGAGAAATTTTTAAAAAAAGAAAAAGGAATTTTCTTTGTGGTGTTGGAATCTCAGCTGGGGCCAATATTCCTTTTTACATCCTTCTTATTTACATTAACTCTATTCTCTCCACAGATTTTCTCGTCCATGACCATACGATGCTTACTCATAATGTAGTCATTCTGCTCTTTTGGGCGCTTGTTCTGCCTTTCTTTGGCCATTTGGGGGACAAAATCGGAGAAAAAAATTTAATGGTGGGATCTTCTTTTCTTTTGGTGTTCTTCTCTCTGCCTATTATGCAATGGTTCTTATCAGAAAAAACTTTTTTCTCTCTCATGGTAGGACGTATTACTTTAAGCTTTCTGGCGATGGGAGTCGTGGCTCCTTGTTCAGCTTTTATAGCACGGTTGTTTCCCATCGGCGAACGACAAACAGGAGCTGGATCCAGCTATCTCATAGGAACAGCTTTATTTGGAGGAACCGCTCCTTTTTTGTGCTTATATTGTTCCAGTGTTTTTAAGACAGATCTATTTCCGGCATTTTATCTCAGCATTTCTGGGGTGATCACTATAGTTTCTGTCCTTTTTGCTCAACCAACTGAGGAATAGAGATTTATTGATCAAGCAAAACTTCTCTTTTTCCTACATGGTTGGGTTTGCTGATCGCTCCTTCTCCCTCCATTTTTTCGATAATCCGGGCCGCCCGATTATACCCGATCTGGAGGTGTCTTTGAATAAAACTGGTAGATGCTTTTCTTTCTCTTAAAACGATGGATAGAGCTTGATCATAGAGCTCATCCCCCGAACTATCTTCCCCTAAGAAAGTCCCTGACCCAAACCCCTCTTCTTCAATGGATTCTTCGTATACAGGCTCTCCCTGTGTTCTCAAAAATTGAACCACTCTTTCTACTTCTTTATCCTCTATGAACGGACCATGAACACGCACAATGCGCCCCCCTGGTTTCATATATAACATATCTCCTTGCCCCAACAGTTGCTCTGCACCTTGTTCTCCTAAAATGGTGCGACTATCAATTTTAGACGTCACATGGAAACTAATACGGGTAGGAAAGTTTGCTTTAATCGTTCCCGTAATCACATCCACCGATGGTCTCTGAGTCGCCATAATCAAATGAATTCCCGCCGCACGTGCCATTTGGGCTAATCGTTGAACGGCGGCTTCAATATCTTTCCCGGCTACCAACATAAGATCTGCCATTTCATCCACAACCACCACAATAAAGGGGAGTCTCTTCATCTCTATGGCATGCTCTTCAAACATGGGTTTACCCGTTTCAGCATCAAATCCTGTTTGTATTTTGTGTTTAATTACTTCTCCCTTGGCTTGGGCTTGCTCGATTCTTTCATTGTATCCCTCAATGCTCCGCACCCCTAGTTTTGACATTACTTGATAACGGCTTTCCATTTCTCGTACTATCCACTTTAGCGCCATGACAGCCTTGTGAGGATCCGTCACCACAGGGGTTAAAAGATGAGGAATCCCATCGTACACAGAAAGTTCTAACATTTTGGGATCGATCATAATAAACTTACATTCCTCAGGAGAGAGCCGGTAGAGTAAGGACATAATCATGGTATTAATAGAGACTGATTTTCCAGAGCCTGTCGTTCCCGCAATTAATAAATGAGGCATGCGACTTAGATCCCCGATGACCGGATCCCCGCTAATATTTTTCCCCAAAGCTAGCGGTAATTTGAAAGAAGAATTATTAAAGAGATCTTCTTCTAACAATGACCGCATATAGACTTTCTCTTTGGTTGGGTTGGGGATTTCTATCCCTAAAGCATTCACTCCCGGCATCACAGAAATACGTGTGGAATGGGAACTAGTAGAACGTGCAATGTCATCTGCCAATCCAACGATGCGTGAAGATTTCACCCCTGGGGCTGGCTTGAATTCGTAAAGAGTAACCACAGGGCCTGGATAGGCATTCAGTATTTCTCCTTGAACACCGAAATCCTCTAGAATTCTTTTCAGATGATCCGAGTTTTCTTTTAAAACTTCTTTAGATAGCTCAGTTCCCTTCCGCCCAAAATTTGGATCTTTTTGCAGCAAATCTAAGGATGGAAACTGATATCCCTTTACTGTGCGCGTAGCAGAAAAAGATTTCAGCGGAGCAGTGACCAGTTTTGGTTTCCTTTTTTCAGAAATCATTTCTTCACTTAACTTCTCAAAGTCCACAGAAATAGCCTCGATCTCGGAAGGGGTCGCTTCTGAATGACTTTTAGTGAGAGAGGTAAAAGAAAGAGAGGGTTGGGTTTCTTTTCGTCTAAAAAAGAGAATCATTTTTTTGGTTTGTAAAAACACCCATCCCATCGTTCCCAGAAGCATCTTTCCAAAAGAAATCCACATCTCTTTCGAGACTCCCAAAATCATCACAAACAGAGTTATTCCCAGAGGAATTAAAATCAAACTTAAAATCCATGCTGGAACACCTATTTTTGATAAGAAGAACATGCATCCTTTGTGAATCGCTGTTCCAAGCCCTCCTCCACTTTTGATGAAAAACCCAAAATCCATTCCTGCCAATCCACCAGAGCAACAAAAAAGCATGAGCGGTAATCCTGCCAACCGCCACTTTAAATAAGAAAGTTCGTGGAAAAGTAAAACATGTATCCCCCAGACAAAGCATAAGGAGGCCACTAAATAACTTGATACACCCATGAGTTGTAAGAAAAAATCAGAAAGGTACGAGCCAAAGCTTCCCATAAAATTATGAGGGGTACCGATTTCTCTGACGGTATTCCAAGAAGCATCTTGGTTATCATATGTCCCTAGACTTAACAAAGTACACAACCCAAATAGGATCAGAAGAAAGCCTAGAAATTCGTAAGAACGACATTTAAAGAAATTTACAATTTCCTCTGAAAATAAGTGTCTTTTATTTGAATGTTTATACCCAAGATTCATAATTTATTCTTTCACCCAACCCTTACTATACCGCAACATTATGGAACAAAAAACTTTTATATACTTTAATCCTCTGAATATTTCACCGTTGACGAATGTCTCAAAATCTACGACAGTTCTTCCATGTCATCTCAATTTATCTCTATTCGAGGGGCCCGGGAACATAATCTAAAGAATATCTCGGTGGATTTGCCTCGTAACCAACTGATCGTTATCACAGGTGTGAGTGGATCAGGGAAATCTTCTTTGGCTTTTGACACCATTTATGCCGAAGGACAAAGACGATATGTGGAAAGTCTTTCAGCTTACGCCCGCCAGTTTTTAGAGCTGACTCAAAAACCAGAAGTGGATTCTATTGAGGGGCTATCCCCTGCTATTTCAATTGAACAAAAAACCACCTCTAAAAATCCGCGCTCTACCGTTGGTACCATTACAGAAATTTATGATTACTTGCGATTGCTATTTGCAAGAATTGGGATTCCTTATTCTCCTACCACTGGGAAGCCCATTCAAAGCCAGACGGTTTCAGAAATGGTTGACCGTTTGCTCACCCTCCCAGAAGGCACCCGTCTTTCCCTTATGGCTCCCTTTATTCGAGGCAGAAAGGGGGAGTATAAAAAAGAAATTAACGAGTTGAAGAA
This sequence comes from Alphaproteobacteria bacterium RIFCSPHIGHO2_01_FULL_41_14, assembly GCA_001767855.1. NCBI lineage: Bacteria > Pseudomonadati > Pseudomonadota > Alphaproteobacteria > Alphaproteobacteria bacterium RIFCSPHIGHO2_01_FULL_41_14. Next base: position 30,377 of record MEMF01000002.1, read on the forward strand.
AAAAGGCTTCCAGCGTCTAAAAGTCAACGGAGAATTTTGTGAGATAGGTGACATTCCTGCCTTAGATAAAAATGTCAAACATACTATTTCCGTTGTTGTGGATCGGGTGGTCATTAAGTCAGGAATAGAAAAACGCCTGGCCGATGCCTTGGAAACCATCCTAAAGCTCAGTGATGGCCTAGCTGTTGCTGAAAATGTGGACACCCAAGAAGAAACTCTTTTTTCAGAAAAGTTTTGCTGCCCAGAATCTGGTTTTACCCTAGAAGAAATAGAACCCCGTCTCTTTTCTTTCAATAGTCCCTTTGGGGCCTGCCCGTCGTGCGATGGGCTGGGAGTCCGTCTGGTTTTTGATGAAAGCTTGGTGGTACCCAACCCTCACTTAAGTTTAAGAGAGGGCGCCATTGAACCCTGGTTTGGCCCCTTTGAAGAATATTATTTTCGAGTTCTAGAGTCTGTGGCTAAGCATTATCACGTGTCCATTTTAACACCCTTTGAAAAAATTCCTCGGGCTATTCAGGAAATTGTTCTTTATGGATCGGGTAAAGAAAAAATTTCCATTCATCATGATTATGGAAAAGATGTTCAACTACAAAAGCCTTTTGAAGGCGTCATTCCCAATCTTGAACGTCGCTGGAAATCAACAGAGAGTGAACGAACGCGTGAGGAGCTCTCAAAATATCAAAGCAGTGTGTGTTGTGAAATCTGCTCTTCTTATCGCCTAAAGCCAGAAGCGTTGTGTGTGAAGATTCAAAATCATCATATTGGACAGATCACTGATTTTTCCATCGAAGACGCTGTCAAATGGTTCGATGATTTAGGCTCTCTCCTGACAGAAAAAGAAAAAACAATTGCCACCCGTATTCTGAAAGAAATCAGGGATCGGTTGAATTTTTTGAAAAGTGTGGGGTTGGAATACCTCACTCTCTCCCGTACATCTGGCACCTTATCGGGGGGAGAGTCTCAACGCATTCGATTGGCCTCTCAGATTGGATCAGGGCTCACCGGTGTTTTATATGTATTGGATGAGCCCTCCATTGGCCTTCACCAACGCGATAACGATCGTCTTTTAGGAACGCTCAAACATTTACGCGATCTCGGGAATACGGTCATTGTTGTGGAGCATGATGAAGATGCGATTTGGGCAGCTGATTATGTTTTGGATATGGGCCCTCACGCCGGAAAACACGGGGGAGAGATTGTGGCCCAAGGAACTCCTCAAGAAGTCGCCGACAATCCAAAGAGCCTGACCGGTGCCTATCTCAAGGGAAAAAAGAAAATTGATATTCCCCTAAAGCGACGACCAGGGTTTGATGGCAAATTTATTCGCTTAGAAGGCGCGTCAGCCAACAACTTGAAGAATGTGACCGTCGATTTTCCGTTGGGAAAATTAACTTGTGTCACTGGTGTTTCTGGAGGGGGAAAATCTACTCTTGTGAACGAAACTCTCTATAAAGCCCTAAACCGTATTTTAAATAAAACGCGGGAAAAAGGGGGCACTTATACAACCCTTCATGGTGTTGCCCATATTGATAAGGTTATCAACATTGATCAATCTCCCATTGGACGCACGCCTCGCTCTAATCCTGCCACCTATACAGGTATTTTCACCCCCATGAGAGAGTGGTTTGCAAAGCTTCCTGAAGCGAAAGCCAGCGGATACACCGTGGGTCGCTTCTCTTTTAATGTAAGGGGGGGACGTTGCGAAGCCTGCCAAGGCGATGGTGTCATCAAAATCGAGATGCACTTCTTGCCCGATGTCTTTGTCACCTGTGACCAATGCAAAGGGAAACGGTACAATCGGGAAACACTCGAAATCAAATATAAAGATAAATCCATCGCAGATGTGTTGGATATGACCGTGGATGATGGGCTTAAGTTTTTCGAAGCTGTTCCCAGCATCCGGGATAAACTTGAAACTTTGCAGCGCGTGGGTCTTGGGTACATAGAAATTGGTCAGCGAGCCACCACCTTATCCGGAGGAGAAGCCCAGCGCATCAAGCTATCCAAAGAGCTTTCCAAGCGCGCCACCGGGCGCACCCTATACATTTTGGATGAACCTACCACTGGTCTCCATTTCGAGGATATTCGAAAATTACTGGAAGTCCTCCATGAGTTGGTGGATCAAGGCAATTCCATGATTGTTATTGAGCATAATTTAGACGTGATCAAAACCGCTGATTGGATTATTGACCTGGGCCCTGAAGGGGGTGACAAAGGTGGCGAAATTATCGCTGAAGGCACCCCAGAAGACATTGTGAAAACATCCCAAGGGTATACGGCAAAGTTTTTGAAACCTTATTTGGATAAAAGATAGAAAGAAAATACAAAATGGATCAATCCAAAACCATATTGATTGCTGGTGCCACCAGTATGATTGGGCAAGCCTGTGCCAAATCGATGGAAAACCAAAAATTGATTCTTATGGGTCAAACTCCAGAGAAGTTGAAGATTTTAAGCACAAAGCTAAAAGTCACTCCAGATGTTTATGTAGCAGACATATGCTCCGAACAATCTATTAAAACAACTGTAACCAAAATTCTAGATGCACATCAACATATAGATGCGGTCATCTATAATGTTGGAATTTATCCTTGGCACCCAATCGAATCTCTCTCCTTTGAGGAGTGGCAAAAAACCATGGACACCAATCTTACGGGCGCCTTTTTACTTACTAAATATTGCATCCCCTCTATGAAAAAAAGAGGATTTGGAAAGTTCGTTTTCATTTCATCTATTGCGGGAGAGTCAATAGGACTTCCGAACATGTCGGCGTATGCCACCTCTAAATCGGGATTGAATGGGTTTATGCGGACAGCGGCTCTTGAGCTTGCCCCTTTTAACATCAACGTTAACAGCATCAGCCCCGGTAAGATTTATGATCCTTCTGCGCTCAGCCAAGAAGAGATGGAAACGAAAACATCCTCCATCCCCTTTAAGCGCTTTGTGGAACCCACAGATATTGCCCATATGGCCGAGTTTCTTATTTCAGAAAGATCTAAAAATATCACGGGTCAAAATTTTGCTATTGATGGGGGACAGTCAATTCTGGGAGATAAAGTTTCAAGCTAGATTATCTGGACAAGATACAGAGACTTTGTTCACGAAAGAAAGGCACTTTAATTTTCCTCCTTCTCTCTTGAGCCAAGCCCGATGTTTTTTATACGAGGGATCTAACTGCGCCACCAAAGACCAGAAACGTGCACTATGGTTCATTTCTTTTAGGTGAGCCACTTCATGCGCACACACATACTGGGCCACTTCTAAAGGCGCCAAACCCAATCGCCAAGAATAAGACAATGTCCCCGAGGCAGAACAACTCCCCCATCTCGATCGCCCATCTCGAATGGAAACGCGACTAAACGTGGCTCCCAGCTGCTCAGCATACTGCGCTGACCAACTCTTAAATCGTTCTTGCGCCTCCTTTTTAAGAATAGGTTCGATGGCCTTGTTCACATCAGAAACCCCTTGGCCAATGACAAGTTCACGCCCTTGTTTCCAGACTCCTTTTTTGCGCAGAGGATCAAATTTGAGCGTCCATGACTCTCCTAAAAAAGAGAAAGTATCTCCCACCTCCACAACCTGGTCTTCAGGTGTTTTTTTTAAGGTGCTTTGAATCCAGACTTGATGGGTGATCAAGAAAGAGTCGATTTCCCTCTGCTGTATAAAAGGAGGGTGACTTAGAAGAAATATTTTTTGTTCCGTTGACCAGCTGAGACGAAATCGGCTGGTACGAGCGCTTTCCCGCGCATGAATTAAAACTGTCTCTCCAGAATCTAAAACAAAGGACCAAACCTTGGCAGCCGCTTTCGTGCGTATCTTTTCTTTTTTTAAAAAATTAAAAAATGAAATGATAGCCCCCTTTTTAGGTTCTGTGAGGGAAACTAGCGGATCCAAATAGAGATCTTCCAATAAGTTTTTCATTGCAAGGCAATCCGTAGGATTGACGAAATAATCCATCTTTTTTATAAATACCTGAGTTCATACAAACTCTTCCAATCTCCTGCTCCACACCCTTCTCCAATTCTTATACTCTAGCTTCCTTAAAGTCAGCTGTCAGCCCTAAAGTGATAATGGGACCTAAACATTATATCAAGAAAGTTCTTTGCCATTACCTGGGCATCTTCAGAACTTTTTCCAAAATTAGATTGATAATATTGCGCTAACGCTAGTTGAGATTTGAGATATTGTTGTAAAATATCTTCGTATATTTTTTTGTTAAATTTTGATTTACATGCCCACTTTTTCAGTCCTTTATCCACTTGCTCACGAGAATTCACACTCCCTTTGAGAGTCCAAGGCCGCATCGCTAGATTAGCGAGGGTATATTTTATCTCTGGTATCAACCACCTGGTTGTTGGCTGTAAAGTACCTTCTTCACGTCCATTTCCGATGGTTTTGTTAAGAAGCATATCAAGTCGACCCACCTCTTGAGGAAGAAGACTCAGAACCTTTTTATCTTCTGGACGAAAATGAATACGGCAGCATTGCTTTATACTGCCTTCTTCAATAGAAAAAACTTTCCAATCTGCCAGAGAATCATAGATACAGCCCAGATCTATAATCCATAAACATTTTGTGTAATTATTTTCAAAAATTAAAGGGGGACGCCATCCTCCCATAATAAATTGAATGTTTTCAGATTTATATTGAGTACGGTCCACAAGTTTTTCTAAAAACTCTTTAACAGAAACTTTTTCATTAAGGGCAAAAAGATTATATTGAAATCCTCTCCAACCATAACTGTCTTCTTCTAGTACAAGACGCAATCCATGATTTGTTTTGCGTTGCCAATAGATGTGTCCAGATTCATAAACTTTAGGAATTTTTTCAAAAATATCTTTATTTTCCCTAAGAGCATGCCCTCCTGAAATGTCTAGTTCCAAAGTTTCAAGGACTAATTTACTATCAATATCTTTGGGAATAACGGGAGGCTCATAAATATAAAACGAATCTGATTTAAAAACAGAAATTGCTATTTTGAAGGCTTCTATACATTGGCAATTATCAACTTCTTTTGAAAGTTTTGGCCAAACATCCATTGCCATTGAAGTACATGTATATCCATACAAAAACAACTGCATGAATAGGGCAAAAACTAATCTTTTTTTTATTAAATTTAAACCAGACGCCATGGAAGAAACACTCTATCTTCTATTCTGAAAATTCTGCATATTTTACAGAGAAGTTCTTTTCGTGTAAACTCTTCTGACTTCGCCGTCAATCCCAAAATTAAAAAATGAAATGATAGCCCCCTTTTTATTCTTTCTTTTTTGAGACGGTGACCATGGCTGGGCGAAGAAGTCGATCCCCAATTACATATCCAACCTGAAGAACATCAACCACGTGACCAGGCTCATACGCATCGGTCGGGACTTCCACCACCGCTTGATGGAAATTAGGGTCAAATTTTTCCCCTTTTGGATTGAGTTTTTTCACTTCATGCTTTGCAAAAGCTTTAGAGGCTTCATTCTGGGTGAGACCGATTCCCTCACAAAGATTCTTTAAAAGATCGCTTTGTTTTTCTGCCTCTGGGACACTCTCTAACGCTCGGTCCAACGTATCCAAAACGATGAGAAAATCTTTGCAGAAACCAGAAATGGCATATTTCCGAACATCGTCCTTTTCCCGTTCCGCCCGTTTGCGTGTGTTCTCTAACTCCGCCATCGTGCGCAAAAGTTGATCCTTCAGACGGATGACTTCCTCTGCAGTGTCTGTCGATTCTGCCGATATTTCTTCTGTCACTTCTTCTGCTTCTTGGTTCATATTTTTCTCAGAAGATTTGTTCTCATTTTCCATCTAAAATTCTCCTTGACCTTATTTTTTACTTAACAATCGGCTTAAAATTTTCGCCGTATAATTTACCATAGGAATCACGCGACCATAGTTCAGACGTTTTGGTCCAATGACCCCCACCGCCCCCATCACATTTCCCAGTTTGTTCTCATAAGGGGAGAGCACCAAGGAACATCCAACATGCTGAAAAAACTCGTTTTCAGCACCAATAAAAATTTGAATCCCATCCCCTTTCATAGAAGCATCCAACAAATTAATCAAGTTTTCCTTCTTTTCCAATAAAGAGAAAATATGTTTAATAGCGTTCAATTCCTCCAAATGTTCCACATTATTTAAAAGATTGGATTGGCCGTTTACGATTAAAGAAGCACCCTTTCCAGAACCACTCCAAATAGCGAGCCCTGATTTGACAATTTCCTGACTGATCTCATCTAAATCAGCTTGATGAGAAGATAGCTCTTGGACGATACGTGCTTTGGCTTCTTCTAACGTCCGCCCTGCAAGCCGCGCATTTAGGTAGTTAGCTGCCTCTATTAAGAGGGAAATAGAAAATCCTTGTGGGAGTTGAAAAAGCCTATTTTCCACATCCCCGTCGTGGGTCACCATAATAGCAAGCGCTGTCCCATCATCTAAGGGCACAAACTCAATATGTCGCAAAATCTTTTCTTCTTGAGGTACTACCACAAACCCAGCATACGTGGAGAGACCAGAAAGAATGGTGGAAACTTCTCCCAATAATTGGGGAAGAGATAAATTTTTTTCCGAGCACCGCGTTTCAATAAAAGATCGATCGTCAGAAGCAAGCTCGCTGGATTCCAATAACCCATGAACAAAAAAACGCAAGCCTTCATCCGTTGGAAGTCTTCCTGCTGACGTGTGAGGGGAATAGAGAAACCCTAGATCTTCAAGCTTCGCCATGATGTTTCGAATGGTGGCGGAAGAAAGCTGATGACCTAAACGTTCTGCCAAAGTTAAAGACCCTATGGGTTCACCAGTTTCCACATACATATCAACAACATGGCGCAATATTTCTAAAGAACGTGGATTCAAAAGTTTCATTGGGTTATATCTTTACTTTTATGATTAATGCTGTAATGATACCTTAAATCTAACCATACACCCGGCAAACGTCAACTATCACCGAGCTTACAACTTATGAAGCGTCCCTCAGGCAGAGCACCGAATCAACTTAGATCTCTCACACTTGAAACAAACGTGGCAAAATATGCCGAAGGATCTTGCTTAATTAAGTTAGGTGATACGCATGTATTTTGCACCGCCAGCGTGGAAGAAAGAGTACCTTCTTTTTTGAAAAACACCGGCTCTGGATGGATCACCGCAGAATATGGGATGCTGCCTCGCTCGACCCACACACGCAGCGATCGTGAAGCGGCTCGTGGGAAACAAACAGGCCGCACTCAAGAAATTCAACGCTTAATCGGACGCTCTCTGCGAGCCATTGCTGACTTATCCCTTTTGGGTGAACGTCAAGTTCATATAGATTGTGATGTTATTCAGGCCGATGGAGGGACCCGTACCGCTTCTATCACGGGGGCCTACATAGCATTACATGAGGCCTTGCACAAAATATATGAGCAAGGAATTATCTCTCATTTTCCCCTAACCGACTCTCTCGCGGCTGTCTCTTGTGGTCTCTATCATGACGTACCGGTTTTAGATTTAGACTATGTCGAAGACAGTACCGCAGATGCGGACGCAAATTTTGTTTTAACGGGAACTGGGAAAATTGTGGAAATTCAATCAACTGCAGAGAAAACTCCTTTTTCCGAAGAAAAATTTTTAGCTCTTTTAAAATTAGCTCATTTTGGTATAAAAGAACTCACAGAACACCAATTAAAAGCTTTAACGGAGAGTTAATAGGGTGAAATTAAAGCGTGGAGATACTATTGTTATTGCCACAAAAAATGAGGGCAAGATTGTAGAATTGACCAATCTACTCGCTCCTTATGGTCTTCGCATTCTCACGTTACAAGAACTGAATTTACCCGAACCTGAAGAAATTGGCTTAACCTTCAAAGACAATGCTCTTCTAAAAGCTCAAGCGTGTGCAGATGCCTCCAACTTTCCGTCTCTCGCAGATGACTCGGGCTTGTCTATCCGTGCCCTGGGAGGACAGCCTGGTGTTTTCACCTCTCGATGGGCTGGCCCCTCAAAAGACTATCAACATGCCATGAAAAAAATTAATGACGAAATTTTAGCTATTGATAGCCATCCTGACCGTCGTGCTTCTTTTATTTGTTCCATAGCCCTATGCTTTCCTGGCAAACAGGGGGCTTTTTCTTTCGAAGGGAAAATTGATGGTGAATTTGTCTGGCCCGCCCGGGGATCAGATAATATGGGGTTTGATCCTATTTTTATGCCACAAGGCCATAAAAAAACATTTGCTCAGATGTCATTGGAGGAGAAACAATCAGTCAGTCATCGGCGCATAGCCTTTCAGAAGTTCTTAGAGATCTGTGTTGAAAAATAAAACTTTTGGGGTCTATATCCATTGGCCTTTCTGCCTTTCTAAATGTCCCTATTGTGATTTTAACAGTCACGTCCGTGCCTCTATAGATGTTGATCTCTGGGAAAAAAACCTGCTTGCGGATCTTTTATCATTTCATGATAAAACCTCTGATAAAATAGTCACGAGTGTTTTTTTTGGAGGAGGCACCCCCTCTCTCATGCCACCCAAAATTGTTGAGACTCTCATCCATAAAATTACTAACTCATGGACCGTCAGCCCTGACTTGGAAATTACGCTCGAAGCTAATCCGACGTCGGTGGAAGAAAAAAACTTTTCTGCCCTCGCAGAGGTTGGGGTCAATCGAGTTTCTTTGGGCATCCAGAGCTTAAGAGAAAATGGGTTAAAATTCTTAGGACGCACTCATTCCGTGGAGGATGCAAAAAAAGCTATTGAAACAGCCCGTACAAAATTTGATCGGTATAGTTTAGATCTTATTTATACGCGTCCCCACCAAACCTTGGAAGAATGGGAACAGGAACTCGAAGAAGCCATTTCTTTAGCCAATGGACACCTCTCTCTCTATCAGCTGACCATTGAAGAGGGTACACCTTTTTTCCTGTCTTATCACAAAGGCGATTTTCGTCTACCTACAAATGACCAGAGCGCTCTGCTTTATGAACACACAGCAGAAATAACACGATCTCATGGTTATGAGTCGTATGAGATTTCAAACTATGCCAAACCAGGTCAAGAATCCCGACATAATATGACTTATTGGCTTTATCATGATTATATCGGTATTGGCCCTGGGGCCCATAGCCGCCTCACCATCGATGGAGAAAAATATGCCATCCGCCGACATCGATCTCCTGAAAAATGGGTGGAAGATGTTTCTTTAAAAAAAGATGGCACTCATGAGGTTCGAGTCATTTCAGGAAAAACAAAAAGTGAGGAATTCTTGATGATGGGGCTCCGCCTAAAGCAGGGGATAGATCAAAGAGAGTTTACTGAACAGGTGGGATATTCTTTTTCCGAATCAACAAATACAAAAAAAATCCACAAACTCATTACAGAAAACTTGCTCGAACTTTCTGACACAACCCTCAAGGCAACAGAAGAAGGTCGACAACGCCTGGATGGGATTCTGCGCTATCTCTTTGAAGCAGAAAGTCCACCCTCTAACTAACTTGTGTTCAACCTCGGAAAATCATATCATCGACTTCACAAAGGCGCATACCATATGACTCGCAGTAAAACTATAGGAACTTATTTTTTATTTTTCACACTTCCTCTTATTGCTGTTTTGAAAGGCAAGGGAATTGTAGTTTCTTTGTTTTTAGCTTTTTTCTTATTTAATGGCCTCACAGCATTCAAAGATTTTGTGAGGCATAAAGAGTGGAGAAATATTTCCGTTAAAAGTCTTCCTCTCTTTTTTTTCGTATTCTTTTTTCTTTTCTTTATGCTTTCTTTTTTACAAAATGAGGCCTGCTCCATTTGGCGTCCTTTGAAGCTTATTGGTCTGCTTTCCTTAGTTTTCTTCACTCTGAAAGGATCAAAAACCCTAGACTTTTCAGAAAAAGAGAGGATCGTTTCTCTTTTTTTTAAAGCTTATATTTTCTACGCTTTGTTTTTGATTTTCGAGATTTATGGAGGAAGTTGGGTCTCAAAATTTTACACCGGATCAAAAGATTATAATGTTACCCTTTTTATTCGGGGAACTGTTATTTTGACGTTTTTTTTCCTCCCTTTTACCCTCCTTATCAAGAAAAAATATGGGAAGATTTATGGCCTGTTATTCTCTCTTTTTTTGCTTCTTCTTGTGCTTATAAAAGCCCAACCCAGCGCGGCACGCTTGGCTGTTCTGGTGGCAGGAATCTTCTTTGCAGCGGGATATTTTCGTAAAGCTTTTGCTGCCACCCTTCTCGGAATAGTGGGAGTCTATATATTGGTTGCCCCCCTCCTCTCCCTCCATTTTTTAAACCGGAATATTTTGTTTAATCATCTTCATTCTTTGCCGACCAGCTATCAACACCGGGTGGAGATTTGGCATGAGGTCTCTAAAAATGTGATAAAAAAACCTTGGCTGGGTCACGGATTTGATTACTCCTCACACATCAAAGAATCTCCTCACCGATGTTCCCACCATTCCCTCGCCAACTTTAAAAAGATTAGTTTTAATGATAAAATTGTCTCCAAAACTCCTCATCTTTGGGGAGGAGTGGTTTGTTATAAGGAGACGATTTTATCAAGCCATCCCCATAATGGGGCTCTTCAAATTTGGCTAGAGTTTGGGTTTTTAGGGGTCTGTTTTGTATTCTTTTTGTTATATCGGTTTGCCCAATATGCTTCCTCTCTTCCTTCCTTATTGCGAGGATATACCTACGCTCTTTTTGGGCTGTGTCTCGTTTATTGGAGTGTCAGTTTCGGACTATGGCAAAATTGGATGATTGCTCTAGCCACCTTGACATTTATTTTGTTTCAACTCATAAATGGCCTGCCTTCAAAGAATAAAGGAAGATAGAGAATGTACGAATTAGACTTTGAAAAACAAATTCGAGATTTAGAAGAAAAAATCAAAGAATTAAGCAAGATGTCCGAAAGTAAAGATGTGGATATCGTGGAAGAAGTTTTAATTTTGCAAAAAAAACTCGACAAACTTCTCGGGGATACTTACAAAAAACTATCCCCTTGGCAGAAAGTCCAAGTAGCACGCCACCCAAAAAGGCCACACTTTTTAGACTATATCAAGCTTTTGATTGAAAACTTTACAGAGCTAGCAGGAGATCGCTTGTTTGCAGAGGATGCCGCTATCGTGGGGGGGATTGGCACATTTCGTGGGCAGCCTGTGGTTATATTGGGCCAAGAAAAAGGACATGATATCCAAACGCGCATGCATCATAATTTTGGAGCCCCACGACCAGAAGGGTATCGTAAGGCTCAACGCCTCATGAAACTGGCGGATCAGTTTCAGTTGCCAGTCATCACGCTTGTGGACACAGCAGGGGCTTATCCTGGTATAGATGCAGAAGAACGTGGGCAGGCAGAAGCGATTGCCCGCTCCATTGATGTCTGCCTGTCCCTTTCTGTCCCCATTGTTTCCTGTATTATTGGGGAAGGGGGGTCGGGAGGGGCCATTGCTATTGCCGCAGGAAACCGAATTTTAATGTTAGAAAACTCAATTTACTCTGTTGTTTCACCTGAAGGATGCGCGTCTATTCTTTGGCGCAGTGCCGACAAAAAGAAAGAAGCTGCTGAAGCTCAAAAATTAACAGCAGAAGACTTGATCGATTTTAAGCTCATTGATCAAATTGTTCCCGAACCCTTAGGGGGCGCTCATCGCAACCCCAAAGAAACCATCCTATCGATGGGAGATGCAATTGAAAAATCTCTTAAAGACTTGAAAAATTTTACTCCTAAGCAACTTGTGGCCCGTCGCAGACAAAAGTTTTTAGAAATGGGACGTTTTTAAAAAATTATTGATAATCTTGGCATAACTTTTATAGACAGGGCTATTTTGGTCTAGTGTGGCAGGCTGGCCTCCATCGCTTCGACGCACAAGATCTGGATCTAACGGGATGCTGCCCAAATAAGGGATTTCTTCTTGTTGGCAAAATCCTAAAAGCGTTTCTTTTTTAAACACATCAATATCATGACCACAATGAGGGCATTCTAACCCCGCCATATTTTCGATCATTCCCAAAATTGGAACCTTTAACGTTTGAAATGTTTTTAAGCACCTGATGGCATCCACAAGCGATAAATTCTGTGGTGTTGAAACTAAAATTGCCCCCATCAACATAACAGATTGAGCAATGGTTAAATGGGCATCCCCTGTTCCAGGGGGCATATCCACAATTAATAAATCTAGCTCTGGCCACTCCACATCCATAAATAGCTGCTTGATTGCCGTTTGTAACATGGGTCCTCGCCACATAACTGGCGCTTGTTTATCCAGTAGAAACCCCATGGAGATAGTCTGAATTCCATGTGCTTCTATGGGTACAAACTTGCCTTCTTTGATGGTTGGTCTTTGCTGCTTCCCCGCAAGGAGAGGAAGAGAGGGGCCATAGATATCCGCATCGACAATTCCCACCTTAAACCCACGCTCTGCCATCCCAACTGCTAGATTATAGGCAATGGTAGATTTCCCAACTCCTCCTTTTCCAGAGGCGACAGCAACAATATTTTGGATTTGAGGAAGATTAATCTTGTTAAACTGCATCTACTTTTACATTAATTAAGTTGAAATCCCAAGAAGTCTTGTCTTTTTGAAACTAATGACATAAATTTATTTTAAAGCCAATATTTATAGCGTGAAACATGATCGTTAGAGTAGTTTCCCTTTTTGTTTTTTTCTTTGTGACAAACATCTCTTTTGAACCCCAAGCTGATTTAGGAAAGCAAGGATTTTCAAAAGTGGGTGAAAAAACCATGCCTGCCGTCGTTAGTGTTGCTGTCCTGGCACAAGTGAATGATGAAGAAGCCTTAAAAAACCGCATCGCTACGATGGTATTAATGCCTCGTAAAGATATTTTTGGCTATGAAATTTTAAATAATCCCCGTCGTATCGGCACACTGGGGTCTGGATTTGTGGTAGATTCCCGAGGATACATTGTCACTAACTATCATACAGTAGAAAACGCAATCAAAATTAAAATCACTTTTTCAGATGAAACGATCATGGAAGCCAGCTTGGTGGGGTACGATCCCGGTACAGATCTCGCTGTTTTAAAGGTAGACACCTCAAAAAAACTCTTGGCTCTTTCTTGGGCAGACTCAGAGAAAATTAAAATTGGAGATTGGGCTCTTGCCTTTGGGAATGCCTATGGGTTAGGTCCCACATTAACGTCAGGAATCGTGTCCTCTCCTGCTCGAGATTTAAGTGATCCTATGTTTGGTGGTATTGTCCCCTCACACCTTATTAATAATTTTATTCAAACAGATGCGTCTATCAACAAAGGGAACTCTGGTGGACCTCTTGTGGATGTAGAGGGAAAAGTGATTGGGGTTAACTTTGGTATTATTTCTTCCTCGGGGGGCAGTGATGGCGTAGGACTTGCCATTCCGGCAAATATTGCCCGAAAAGTTACCCAGAATATTATTGATTATGGTCGGGTACGACGTGCCTGGATTGGGTTAATGGTGCAAGGTGTCACCAATGAGATCGCAGAAAATCTTGGCCTGCCAAAAGCTAACGGGGCCCTTATTGTAACAGTGACCGATAATGGGCCTGCCAAACAAGCCGGCATTCAATCTCGGGATATTATCCTTAAAATTAATGATAAAAAAATTAAAGACGCGCCTGATGTGAGTCGCATTATTGGTCAACTTGCTGTGGGAGAAAAAGTTTCCATCTCTCTCTGGCGTGAAGGCAAAAACAAAACAATACACGTTACACTTCAAGAATTCCAGAGCCATGAGGATTATCGGAAAACAATTAAAACCAGTAAAACGGAACTAAAAGATCATGTGGAGTCCAAAGAATATGAATTTGGCGTGACTTCCCTCACCTGGCAATTCCGTCAAAGATTCCATGCCGAAAATCCTGCCATCAATGGTGTTTTGGTTTCTGATACTCAAGAAGGTGGGTGGGCTGAAAAAAATGGATTGTTGGTGGGAGACATCATTCTGGAAATCAATAAAACCCCTGTTACTTCCATTGAAGAATTTGAAAAAGAAATAAAAACATCTATTCAACATAAGAAAACAACCTTATTCTTTATTTATCGCTTTGGACAAAAATTATTCATTACTCTGAAGCCAAAACCCGAAGAGAAAAAAGAGCGTTGACAAAAACATTCTAAACTCTATAAATCGGGTTTTATAGCGTGCGAAAAGGAAAAAATGACAAACGGTATAATGACAGGAAAACGCGGCCTCATTATGGGGGTTGCCAACGATAAATCTCTCGCATGGGGCATTGCTCATCATTTACACAAGCAAGGTGCAGAGCTTGCTTTCACCTATCAAGGAGAAATCTTGGAAAAGCGTGTCCGCCCCTTAGCCGAGTCTACCGGGTCAGATTTTTTGATTCCCTGCGATGTGTCAGACGAAGAGAATCTAGACAAAACTTTTTCCACATTGAAAAAAAGATGGGACAAGATTGATTTCCTTGTTCATGCTATTGCTTTTTCGGATAAGGAAGAATTAAAGGGCCCCTACTTTGATACGTCAAAAAAAAATTTTGCCACAGCTCTTGATATTTCTTGTTATTCTTTTACGTCCATTTGTCGACGGGCGCTACCTCTCATGTCAGACGGGGGGAGCCTTTTAACCCTCAGCTACTATGGAGCAGAAAAAGTAATGCCTCACTATAATGTCATGGGGGTGGCCAAAGCAGCTTTGGAGGCAAGCGTGAAATACTTAGCCGTCGACCTCGGTAAATATAACGTGCGCGTCAATGCTCTCTCAGCAGGCCCGGCACGCACCCTTGCATCGTCCGGAATTGGTGATTTTAATTACATTCTTAAATGGAATCAGTATAACTCGCCTTTGCGTCGCAACGTGTTGTTGGACGAGGTGGGAAAAAGCGGTCTTTACCTTCTCAGTGATCTTTCCTCGGCTGTGACGGGCGAGATTCATCATGTGGATTGTGGGTATAACGTAGTCGGCATGAAATCCATAGACGCACCAGATATAAGTATTGTATAAATATAGATATGGAGGTCTCAAAATGGACGTAGTTTTTTATCCCTTATTAAAGATTTTTCTTTTACTGATAGAAATTTACAAATGGGCCCTTATTATCTATGTGGTTGTCCATCTCCTCATGGTGTTTAATCTTCTTACAAAAGGAAACCAGTTTATAGACACCAGCTATAAGTTCCTTCATAAAATTATTGACCCTGTCGCCGACCGTATTCGTAAAATTGTCCCCGTTGTGGGAGGATTAGATCTGTCCATCCTTGTCCTTTTTCTTTTGATTTATTTCCTTCAAGAATTGCTCTCTCGGCTGCTCATGAAATATTTCATGCAAGACATGCTATTCAGAGCTCTGTCTCTGTAATCCACATATCGCATTATGGTTGTTCATAAAAAACCTGTTTTCCATATCCTTCAGCCAGCGGGCAAAGTATCGAATCAATTAACGCGTAGCCTTGTTTCTAGAAAAGATAATTTCTTAGCCTCTCTTCTCTATGACTGGCCCTTTATTATGGGGGAAAAATATGCAACCCATATAACACTCAATAAGATATCCTTCCCCAAAGATAAAAATACGGGAGCCACTCTTCACCTTTCGGTTGCAAGTGGTAGTATGGCTTTGATGACACATCATTTGCAGCCCATGATTCTAGAGAAAGTTAATCAATTTGTGGGATACGCTGCCTTTCAGAAAATCAATGTACAACAAATAAAATGTGAGAAGTCGCCCTCTCGTCAAGCCAAAGAATCCCCTCTTTTGCCCTCCGATGATCAAGCAAAAATTGAAACTCTGCTGAATCAAACCCCTGAAGGAGATTTAAAGGAAGCTCTAAAAAAATTGGGAGAAAGTCTCTATCTTACTAAAAGAACACCTGAATGAGTCAACCAACAGCAGGTATTTTTCATCCTGTTTCGGCGAAATTCTAGTCTAAAGAAAAATCACATATTTATATGGCATGGAAAAACTCCCTTTGTGTGATTATTTTGGGGAGTTATAATAAATTAATTCTTAATTGTCAAGCCTTTATTATTTGTCGATACAGGAACCTTATCTCCCTCTTTAATCTCACCCTCTAAAATTTTCATAGACAGCGGGTTTTGCAAATAGGTTTGAATCGTCCTCTTCAAGGGACGCGCCCCATACACTGGATCATACCCCCGTTCAGCCAACCATTCTTTAGCCTTTTTATCCACCTCAAGGGTGATCTTCTTGTCCTTTAAAATGGTCTCTAGGTGCCGCAGTTGAATGTCCACAATCTTCCCCATGTCAGTGCGCGCAAGACGGCCAAAGAGCAAGATTTCGTCCAATCGATTTAAGAATTCTGGCCGGAAAGCTCTCTTCACCACTTCCATCACTTCTTCCCGAGCCTTCTCAGTACTCTCTCCATCTTCCAGATGGGCCAGCACTTCACTGCCCAAGTTAGAGGTCAGAATGATGAGTGTATTTTTAAAATCTACCACATGTCCTTGCCCGTCCGTCAGGCGACCATCATCCAGCACTTGTAAAAGCACGTTGAACACATCTGGATGTGCCTTTTCCACTTCATCAAATAAAATCACCTGATAGGGCCGACGACGTACCGCTTCGGTTAGAACACCCCCCTCTTCATACCCCACATAGCCGGGAGGGGCGCCCAACAACCGAGAGACGGAGTGTTTCTCCATAAACTCGGACATATCAATACGCAAAATAGCGTGTTCATCCGCAAACAAGAATGAGGCGAGCGCCTTGGCTAATTCAGTTTTTCCCACCCCTGTGGGGCCTAAGAATAAAAATGATCCCATGGGTCGATTCGGATCTTGAAGTCCTGCACGGGCGCGGCGAACTGCATTACTTACCGCCACCACGGCTTCCTTTTGGCCGACAACCCGCTTATGCAGCTCATCTTCCATATGCACTAATTTATCTTTTTCGCTGGCCAACATCTGGTCCATGGGGATCCCCGTCCACCGGGACACCACCGCTGCAATATCCTGGCTGGTTACTTCTTCCCGCACCATGGCATGATTCCCATTGCGCTCTGAGTTTTTAAGTTTGGTTTCCAGATCAGGAATGAGCCCATACTTCAGCTCTCCTGCTTTAGAAAAATCACCTGTGCGTTCGGCAATGGCCAAATCATTACGCGCCTTTTCTAATTTCTCCTTTAGATCCTGCGCTTGGGATAACTTTTGTTTTTCGGCTTGCCATGCACCCGTCATATCCGCCGCTTTGGATTCAAACTCTTTCAGCTCTCCCTCCAAATTTTTCAACCGTTCTTGAGAGCCTGGATCTGTTTCTTTTTTCAAAGCTTCCCGCTCGATCTTCAGCTGCATGATGCGACGGTCCAATTCATCCAAGGCCTCTGGCTTGGAATCCACTTCCATGCGCAATCGGCTCCCCGCCTCATCAATCAGATCAATCGCCTTATCCGGCAAAAATCGGTCGGAAATATATCGGTTTGAGAGCGTTGCAGCCGCTACAATCGCCGCATCCGTAATGCGCACGCCGTGGTGCAATTCGTATTTCTCTTTCAAACCACGCAGAATAGAGATGGTCTCTTCCACCTTAGGCTCCGGCACAAAGACGGGCTGGAAGCGCCGAGCCAAAGCCGCATCTTTTTCGATATATTGGCGATACTCATCCAGCGTCGTTGCCCCCACACAATGAAGCTCTCCGCGCGCGAGCGCAGGCTTTAGCATGTTGGAGGCATCCATGGCCCCATCCGTTTTCCCCGCGCCCACCAGCGTGTGCAATTCATCGATAAACAAAATAATAGAGCCTGCGGCAGATTCTACTTCAGACAAGACGGCTTTCAATCGTTCTTCAAACTCTCCTCGATACTTGGCACCCGCGATCAACGATCCAAGGTCTAAAGACATCAATTGTTTATCCTTTAGGCTTTCAGGCACATCTCCGTTCACAATACGCAGCGCCAAGCCTTCCACGATGGCTGTTTTACCCACCCCTGGCTCTCCAATCAACACAGGATTGTTCTTTGTCCTGCGAGAAAGAACTTGAATGGTACGGCGAATCTCTTCATCTCGGCCGATGACAGGATCAAGCTTGCCCTCTCTTGCGGCTTGGGTCAGATTGCGCGCATACTTTTTTAGGGCGTCATACGTATCTTCTGCGCTGGCGGAATGGGCCTGTCGCCCTTTACGCATTTCTTGAATGGCATGGTTTAGGGACTGTGGCGTCAAACCAGAAGATTTGAGGATTTTCCCCACTTCATCCGAGGTTTGTAAACTCATAGCCAGTAGAATCATTTCGAGGGTCACAAAACTGTCTCCCGCCTTTTCAGCCGTCTTCTCAGCTTCCTGTAATACACGAGAGAGTTCTTGGGACATATAAGGTTGGCCTGCCCCACTTCCCTGCACAGAAGGGATTTTTTTGAGAGCCGCTTCCACATCCACCGATACCAATTTTGGATTACCACCAGCCGCCTGGATCAGGCTTGCCGCCATCCCTTGAGAATCATCATTAAATACTTTTAGAAGATGCTCTGGCAGTAGCTTTTGATGACCCAAATTCTGAGCCAACGTCTGTGCCGACTGCAAAAAACCCTTTACGCGATCTGTATATTTTTCTAGATTCATTTCCCCATATCCTCTATCTCTTTTGTATCAAACCAGACAAGATTTTGGAAGGAGATTCTAAAAACAGAAAACTATTTCCATCCTACCAAATACCGATCCAAGCCCGCTAAAAGTGATCTGTTGCTAAAAAAATAAGATCTGCTAATCTCAGTAGAGATTAAGTTCTACACCCCCCCCAAGGAGTTAAATAAAATACAGAGCATCCTAAAAATAACGATCCTGAGCCTGTTTTTATTCATCCCAGTTTTTGGAGCTTTTAATCCCACAGAGAAAAATGAGTTACCTATGTCAAATCCCATCCGTATTGTTCAAATTACAGATACCCATATCATACCAAGAGGAGAATCTTGGCACGACAACAAACTTACAGATACAGCTGGACGATTAGAAAAAGTTATTGCCAGTATTAATACTTTAAAACCAGACCTGGTGATCCATACGGGCGATATTGTGGATAGGGGAGATATTGAGTCCTATGAATACCACAAAGGCATTACTAAATCATTTAACAGTTCCTTATTATTTGACCTGCGGGAATCATGATGACTTCCCAAATTTGCGCTCTGTTTTCCCTGAGCAACCTTTCATGGATCCCCAATTCTCCCATTATGCTCTTGATCATTTGCCTGTTAGAATTTTAGTTCTCGATTCACATATTCCCAAAAAAGATTATGGGATCTTGTGTGAAGAGCGAAAACAATGGTTAACTGCGCGCTTAGAAGAAGACAGAAAAAAACCAACTATGATCTTCCTTCACCACTTTCCTATAGATGTTCAAGAGCCCATATTCTCCACAATAAACCTGCGTAATGGGAACGACTTAAAACAAATTATTTCAGCGAGCCCTAATGTGCGAGGAATATATTGTGGTCATTATCACCATGCAGGTGCCTCTGTTTTTGGAAGAGCGCTCTGTTGGATCTCACCCAGCACCGCACCAAGCCATATCTTGGAGGGTGATAAGTGTATAGGACTAAACTTGACTTACCCTGCTTATAGCGTTCATGAGTTTATTAACGGAAACTTTATGAGTCAAATCGTGTCTGTCGCTCCAACTCTTTGTCCCTAACGAACCGAGTCTTTCCCAACAAAACACCGATCCAAGCCTGCCAAATCTTGATAGAGGGTAATGTGTTGAAACCCTGCAGCACGCAGCAATTCTTCCACAGGCAAGCGTTGGTTATGCCCAATTTCCAAAACCAAAGCACCTCCAAGGTTCAAGAAATCAGGGGCCCTTGGAATAATAATTTTATAACAATCCAATCCTTCCTCCCCTGCCGTAAGGGCTTTCTTTGGATCAAATTCTTTAACGTTTTTCTCTAGGATTTCGTAATCAGCTTGGGCAATATAAGGAGGGTTACTAATAATAATATCAAACGAGTCCGTGATCCCCTGGAACCAATCTCCTTGATGAAGTCTTAATCGATCCGCCACCCCATGGTTTTGGGAATTTTTTTTGGCCGTTTCTAACACGTTCCGACTTTGATCAACCGCTGTGCCCGTCGCCTTTTTGTATTCTGTCAGAAGAGAAATGATAAGACATCCTGTGCCCGTACCCAAATCCAAAATTTTTAGAGGACGGCCCCGATCAGGAAACTGCTTCAACGTCGCCTCAATCAGCGTTTCACTGTCAGGTCGGGGATCCAAGGTTTCAGAAGACAGCTCAAAATCCATACCCCAAAATTCTCGTTTTCCCAAAAGGCGACTGAGAGGCATTCCCCCTGCCAAGGCCTCCGCTTGGGTCAAAAAAATTTCCTGCACTTTGAGGGAGACATTAGCCTCCGGATGGGCCATTAGAAACTCTGGGGATTGATGCATGAGGTGCGCCAACAAAACTCTCAAATGAGGCTTGAGTACCTGAGGATATTTTTGAAAGGTGGACAAAAGAAGACTATGAACAGAATCCATTGGGTCTAAGAATATTTCTTCATAAAAACTTTGGGATCTTTTTTATATTCTCCTAAAATAGTCTTTCCATCCAATATAACTTGAGGATTTCCCACATACCATTCAAAAAAATCATCAGCATCGTCTGCTGTCATTTCAGCCAATAATTCGGCCAAGAATCGAGGGGTCTGGAAATGATGATAATCCATCAAATCTTGCCAATCCCCTCCCCAATCTCGAAATCCATATTTATGGAAAATATTGACAATCGGTTCCACCATTCCAACACGTTGATGCCGACGATTCATATACTCTAGGCCGGCAATGGGCCAGACTTCCACAGCCCCACATTTTTTTTCCGCATTAATGAAAGAGTTCCCCATGTAAGGATTTTGTACCGGATTAATATCAATGGCCAAACCATAGGAATGGATAGATAAAACGGTCTTACCCACGATAGTACGATAATTAAACGCGGAAGAATTATTGTCTGCCATGGACGCCTCATCATCCCCTTGATACTGATCAATGGGGACCACTTTATGAAGGGGGAACTCCTCTTCCAATAATTCTTGAAAAATGATCATGACAAAGGGGGAAACGGCATCTAAAACAACAATCTCGCCTTGCTTAAGATTGCCTTTGAAATCACGATAAGTCACCTCGACTACCCGCAACCGTTCCAAGGGAACTGGGCACTGGGGTTTCCACAACCCAAGACTTCTTAATTTTTCTTGATAGGCAGAATCTAAAAGTTTGATGGAAAAAGAAAATGGGTCGACCATCGTATTTACTCCAACGCTGAAAGACGCTCTGCTTGATCCTCAGTAGTTAATGCCTGGATCACCTCATCTAGCGCTTCTCCGTTAATAATGTAATCAAGCTTATAAAGGGTCAAGTTAATCCGATGGTCCGTCAATCGTCCTTGGGGAAAGTTATACGTCCGAATCCGCTCGGATCGGTCGCCCGACCCCACCTGAGATTTTCTGTTTTGAGACCTCTCAGCCATGGCCTTGCCGCGCTCAAGATCATACAAACGTGACCGCAAAATTTTTAACGCTTTGGCCTTGTTCTTATGCTGAGATTTCTCATCTTGCTGCTGCACCACCAAGCCTGTCGGCAAGTGGGTAATGCGCACGGCACTGTCTGTCGTATTCACAGACTGGCCCCCAGGCCCACTCGACCGAAATACATCAATTCGAAGGTCTTTTTCTTCGATGTGAATATCGATTTCTTCCGCCTCTGGCAAGACGGCAACTGTTGCTGCAGAAGTGTGAACTCGACCCTGTGTCTCAGTCTCAGGAACCCGCTGCACACGGTGAACACCAGACTCGAACTTCAGTTTCGAGAAAACATTTTTTCCAGTGATGGTGGCAATGCATTCTTTGATACCCCCTAGGTCTGTCTCACTCAGCTCTAAAATTTCCACTTTCCATCCCTGAATTTCTGCATATCTCTGATACATTCTTAAAAGAACGGCACCAAAGAGCGCGGCTTCATCTCCGCCTGTTCCGGCTCGAATTTCCAGAATAGCGTTTTTCTCGTCAGCTTCATCTTTGGGCAACAAAAGAACTTTTATCCGTTTCTCCAATTCAGGCACATGAGTTTCCAACGAGAACAATTCTTCCTGAGCCATCTTCTTCATCTCAGGATCGGTTACATCTTTTGACATCTCTTGGAGATCTGCAATTTCTTTTTGGGTTTTTATGAGCTCTTCAGCCACTTCCGTTATAGGGGTCAATTCGGCTAATTCTTTCGAAGATTTTACAAACTCTTCTGAAGAGAGGGTACCTTGAGACAGTAGATCTTCTAAGGATCGTTTCCGCTCAATCATTTTTTCTAATTTAGATAATAAACTCATTGTCTTTTTGCCTAAAATTTCTTCCTATGAGGGTGGCGATCGTGAGCTAAAAAGTCTTGACAGTTCCCGTTGCCATTATAACGCTTTTAGATAGCTTAAGAGCTGGGACATTTCAATTGTTTTCTGAGTTCCCAAGTCTAGATCCTTAAGAGTTGCTTGATCATTTTGTAGCTCTTCTTCCCCCAAAATAAGGGCATGTGATGCCCCTGCTCGATTTGCTTTTTTCATACGAGATTTTAAACTTCCGTCATAAGCCAACTGGGTGGGAATATTTTCTTTCCTTAATTTTTGGGCAAGAGTCCATACTTTATTTTCAGCGGCTTCCCCGAGCGGAATCAACGCAACGGGCCTTAAGGCCCGTAACTCTTTTGATAATAAAAGTACCAGTCTCTCTATGCCCGCAGACCAGCCCACAGAGGGAAGACGCGGGCCTCCCATTTGTACGGAAAGACCATCGTATCTACCTCCAGCCAGTACTGTATTTTGGGCCCCCAGGGAAGATGTCCTAAATTCAAAAGCGGTATGGCCATAGTAATCCAATCCTCGCACCAATCTAGGATTCACTTGAAAAGGTACCTTCAAAGCTTCCAATCCACGTAGAACGGATTCAAAAAACTTTTCTGCTTCAGGGGTTAAAAATGCCTGGATCTTAGGAGCATCCTGCACAATCCTCTGATCCATCTCATCTTTAGAATCTAAAATTCTGAGAGGGTTTTTCTGAAGACGTTCTTTAGAGTCTGGAGACAAATCTTGTTCATAGAGAGAAAAATAGTTTACCAAAGCGTGGCGATATTTTTGCCGACTCCCCTCATCCCCTAAGGTATTAACCTCGAGCTCAATGGTTCCTGACAAATTCAGCTCTCTCAAAAAATGAGCCCCCATGGCAATACATTCTGCATCGGCCAGGGGATGGGCCTCCCCTATGTGCTCCACCCCGACCTGATGAAACTGACGCATACGTCCCTTTTGAGGGCGCTCATACCGGAACATAGGGCCCGTATAGAAATATTTGAGGGGCACGGATTGCACCAATTGATTGGTTAACACAGCTCGCATCACCCCCGCCGTTCCTTCTGGACGCAAAGCTAAAAGATCCTCATGGCGATCCCTAAACGTAAACATTTCTTTTGTAACCACATCTGACGTTTCCCCCAAGGTGCGTACAAAAACATCAAGATACTCGAAAATGGGGGTGGACACTTCTTCAAATTGATAGAGAGAAAGCACACGACGGGCACAAGACTCTACAGAGGCATGTTGGCGCCGCACACTTGGTAACTGATCATACGTGCCACGAAAGGCTTTCATTGTAAACTCCGCTAAAACTAACTGCCCCTAGAATAAGGGAAAAGAAAAAGAGAGCCAAGGAAATTAAGATTTTTCTTGGTGGTAAGCTCTTAAGACATTTTCCACATCCCCAAACGCTTTTAATTCTCCATGGGACATGAGAATGGCTTTATTACAAAATCGCGTAATGAGATCCTCGCTGTGAGAGGCAAATAAAAACGTATTGCTTTTTTCGATCAACTCTTCAATTTTTTGTTGAGATTTTTTGGCGAAATCTTTGTCTCCAGCCCCAAAAATCTCATCAATCAACAAAATATCCGGTTCAAAATTGGTAGCCACTGCAAATCCCACCCGCACTTTCATGCCATCTGAATAGGTACGAAGAGGGAGATTCAGATAATCTCCCAACTCGGTAAACTCTCTTAACTTATTCATGCTCTCTTTTGCTTTTTTATAGCTTCGCCCAAAGATCAGAGCCCCCAGAAATAGGTTTTCATCGCCCGTCATTTCTTCATTGCTGCCAATGGAAGTGCCGAACAAGGTAGAAATGCTCCCTTTCACTTTCAGGGCGCCAGAAGTTGGTGTATAAATTCCCGCGATGGTACGCATTAGTGTCGACTTTCCCGATCCATTGTGACCGATCAACCCAATGCGATCCCCTACATGCGCTTCGAAGTTGATATTTTTCAAGGCTTCCACAATTTTCAGGGATCCATCTCCTTTTGCAAGTTGACCTCCCAGTTTATTCACAAGAACATTGCGCAAAGAAAATTTATGAGCGTTAAAAATCGGAAACTGCAAAGAAATATTTTTTAAAGAAATAGTGACAGACATGATCACACCCAATACACAAGACGGTGAGAATATCTCTCGTACAAGAAAGACGCCAGCCCAAGTAAAACAGTGATCATCGAAAATACACCTATATAATAAAAAGAGTCTGGTATCGTATTGAGAAGAGGATCTCTTACAATCGCAAGGAAATAAGTAAAAGGATTTCCATATGCCAATAAAACCTTTTTCCCCGTTAAGATTTTAGGATTCCACATAACAGGCGTTAGCATAAAAAGGAAGGTCATAAGAGAGGAAATGGTGTAAGATAAATCTCTGAATCGAGCCCCCAAAATACCTAAAACAACACTTAATAAAAAGGCCGTTATAAGCACTAAAAAGAGCCCAGGAACAAATAAAAGAGTGATAACAGAGACTTTAACTTGAAAGATCATAAAAACAATCACCACAATGATTATATTATGTAACAAAGTGTATAAATTCCTAAGAATCCCAGTAAATATGAAAGTCAATAAAGGAATTTTGATTGTGCGCAACATGGCACCAGGGGTCGTATATATAAGAGCCCCTTCTAGTACACACGAAGAAATAAACCCCCACAAAATAAACCCCGCAGTCATATAAGGAAAAAAATCATTCAAAGGTATATTAAAAACAGAGCCCCAAACAAACCCCATGGCACCTACACCAATCCCTGTGCCCAGAGTAATCCACCAAGGACCCAACGTAGTACGCCGATACCGACTCATGAGATCCTGATAGGCCATATACCACCAAACGGGGGCTATTTTAAAGGTTTCGACAAGATCTCGAAAAAACATTTTCATTTGTCTGAAGATAGAGAAAAAAAAGAAAAAAATCAAATAACATTCTTCTTGATAAAACCTCCTAAAAATCTTGACAAGAGTATGCGTATCTTCTTCTATTGTACGGTTTCAACAAACAGAAAAGAGTTTTTGGGTGTGTGGTATAACAGGTTTCTGGGATTTTAAAAATCCTCTTTCCACGAAAGAACGGCAAACGATCATCAAAAATATGGCCCTAGAAATTAAGTCAAGGGGTCCTGATGGGGAAGGTATTTGGATTGATGAAGAAACCGGTATTACAATAGGCCACAGGCGTCTTTCGATTATTGACCTCTCAACAAAAGCCTCCCAACCCATGCATTCTCACTGTGGTCGTTTTGTGCTGTCCTATAATGGAGAAGTTTACAATTTCCAAGAATTAAGGAAAGAACTTGAGGGTAAAGGAATTGTCTTTAAAACCCATTCTGATACCGAGGTCATCTTAGAAGCTTGCGCGGTTTATGGTGTTAAAAAAGCAACAGAAAAATTTATTGGTATGTTCGCCTTTGCTCTGTGGGACAGAAGAGGCAGGAAGATTTATTTGGTGCGAGATCGCCTGGGCATTAAACCTTTGTATTGGGGGATTCATAACCATACTTTGTTTTTCGGATCTCAACTCAAAAGCTTTCGCCCTCATCCTTCTTGGCATCCCAAACAAAACCCGGCCGCTTTAAATCTATACTTTCAATATAAGTATGTGCCTTCCCCTTTCTCTATTTACGAAGATATTTTCAAGTTAGAGCCTGGTCACATTCTAACAATAGACTCTGCCCGAACAATAAAAAAAGAAAGTTTTTGGGACTTAAAATCTATTGCAACTCATAACATCTCCCAAAGACACTCAAAACAGTCTATCGACACAACTTTAAAAAATTTGGAAATCCTATTAACAGATTCTGTAAAAAGGATCTTGATATCCGATGTCCCCGTCGGTTGTTTTTTATCTGGGGGAATTGATAGCTCCCTCGTAACTGCACTTATGCAGTCTCTGTCTAATCGCCCCATCCAGACTTTTTCCATTGGTTTTGAACGACCCGAGTATAATGAAGCTCCCCAGGCAAAACGAATAGCCAATTTTTTAGGAACCAACCACCATGAAGAAATTTTAACGGAAAAAAAATGCTTAGACACTATCCCCAATTTGTCTGATTTTTTTGATGAACCTTTTTCAGATTCTTCTCAAATCCCCACTTACCTTGTTTCGGCTTTGGCAAAGAAAAAAGTAACGGTTGTGCTTTCGGGAGATGGAGGGGATGAGTTGTTCGGAGGATATACTCGATATAAGATAGCCCATCAATTATGGAATACTCTTTTACATCTTCCGAGAAGTGTCAAATATCTAGGAGCCTCTACCTTATCTGTTCTCCCCACCAATATTTTGAATACCCTTACTTCTATACTTCCTCAAAAATTGTCCCATGCCGGCCTTCCTAATAAAATCGAGAAATTATCTAGAATCTTAAAAGCTCACTCTGAAAAAGACTTCTATCAATGTTTAGTAAGCCAAAATATCGACCTCGAAAAACTTTTTATCTCTAATTTAAAAACATCTCTCTCTTTTCCTCCTCTACAAGGGTTTTCTTTTATAGAATTCATGCAATATTGGGACATGAAAACGTACCTTCCAGACGATATCTTGGTTAAAGTAGACCGCGCTAGCATGGCCGTCGGCCTCGAAGCTCGAGTGCCGCTACTTGACCATAGGCTCGTTGAATTAAGCTGGACTCTTCCTGAACATTTTAAAATACAAAGAGGCGAAACGAAGTGGATTTTAAAACAGCTTCTTGCAAAGAAGATTCCACAACATATGTTCTCTGGTCCCAAAAGAGGCTTTGCCATCCCTATCTCAGAATGGCTTAAAGGTCCTCTTAAAAAATGGGGAGAAGATATAATTTATTCGACAGCCCCCCAAAATATTCACCTCCCCTACATTCAACATTTATGGAAAGAGCACCTCTTTAATAAGAA
The DNA here is from genome assembly GCA_001767855.1 of Alphaproteobacteria bacterium RIFCSPHIGHO2_01_FULL_41_14. Taxonomy (NCBI): domain Bacteria; kingdom Pseudomonadati; phylum Pseudomonadota; class Alphaproteobacteria; species Alphaproteobacteria bacterium RIFCSPHIGHO2_01_FULL_41_14. The sequence goes on from MEMF01000002.1 coordinate 57,498, forward strand.
CGACCATCACGAAGTTTTATGGAGCTACCTCATGTACGCCCAATGGAATACCACGTACCATTAATTTCCTTCTTTTCTAAAACCCTTAAAAAGTTTATGATGGAGTTATAAGGGAAGCGTATAAATTTCAACTTGCTTAAAAAAAAATTTATCATCGTATGTTTTATTTTTGTCGGCAAAATTTCTTTTGTTCTGAGTGAACCTGCCCCAAACCTTTGTGCAGCCCTAAAACAGCCAAACTCCCTCCTCTTGGGCCATTTTACTAAAATTAAACTCAAAAAAAACTGTACTCAAAACTCTCTTGTTTTATCTTCCCCCCAGGCGCCAACCAAAAAGATAGGGTGTTATTATGAAGTCCCTACACCATGGGCCGAAAGCATTGACTATCCCCAACTATCTAAATGGGGCTTGATCTTGGTCTCTTCAAAAAACGTAATGTGCCCTCGTTTAACTTATAGTGATTTTGAAAATCTCACATTGAAAGGACGACGTCTCATTGATGACATCAAGTGGAGAACTCTCCAGGTTAATAAGGTTAAAAGACTTCTTAAAAAAAGTCAGAGAGTCCCTCCCACAGATTCTCCTGATTTTATCTCCCCTAAAGAAAGATTGGAGATTGATATATATCATTTACGTGGTTTTTCTATCCCTCTCATTCGACAAAAATTCCCTTTAATGTAATGTTTGAATAGGGTTGATTGTTTTAAGAGGGTTTTATACCATAAAAAGGAGGGGCTGACGTGATGGGTTATTTAAAAATTGGGTCTTTCTTATTTACTTTTCTCTACTCCTGCCATTTACTTTCTTTTCCCCCTTTCTCAGAAAATGAGTGCCCCACCCTAACCTCGTCTCAATTGTGTCAAATTTCCTCAGGAAAGAATCCGAGCTTAACACCAAATCACTCAAGCAAGAATCTGCTGAAAAACGCCTGCCATATACAATCTGAGACCGTTTTTGAAGGATCCCCGAAAGGTACTGTTTACGAGTGTGGATATGTAATGCCTCAAGAATGGGATCCTCCCCTTGCATCATCTGCTGCTCAGCTCACTATTTATACTCGCACTTTACATGCTGAAGAGCCAACCCAACAGGAAATGGGGTGCCCCAAGCTTTCTTTCAAAACTTATAATACCCTTGCAGCTGGCCATACTTTTGGGGATAGACGAGGAAATCTTTGGCGATCACAAAAACGTTCCGCTCTGCCAAAGCTTCCCAAAAACAAAGTAATCAAGCACCTCCCTCCGAACGGGCCTCTCTTCATAGAACATACCCGAAAAAAAACGTGGGTTGTCTGTCGCTATATATTCAATAATTTCCCCATCACAATTAAAAAAGAAAAAAGTTAGTCCCTCCAAGTTTGGAATAAATTTAAAAAATTTTTTATTAATATCATTTTTGGCATCTTATCATTGTGATTCCTAGAAAAATTCTTTATTATGAAAACCTAGTTGAGTCAATCAAAGGAAAACAAATGGCCGGAAGTATTAACAAAGTCATTCTCGTAGGCAACTTGGGCAAAGACCCAGAAATTCGACACTCTTCAGATGGCGCTAAAATTGCGAGCTTTTCTGTCGCGACTTCTGAGGTATGGAAAGATCGTACAACAGGCGAACGCAAAGATCGCACAGAATGGCATCGTGTAGTTGTGTTTAACGATAAACTGGCAGAAATTATTGAAAAATATACTAAAAAAGGATCAAAGGTTTACCTAGAAGGACAGCTTCAGACCCGTAAATGGACAGATACAAATGGGCAAGACCGGTATGTAACGGAAATTGTTTTGTCTAAATTCAAGGGGGAATTGACTCTCTTGGATACCAGAGGCTCTCAGGGGACTGAATCCATTTCTGTCTCCAGTAGCATAGAAAAAAATCAAGAACCAGAACATGCTCTAGCAGATCTGGACGATGATATCCCTTTTTAGCTGCTTATAACATAGACAATTATGTCAGAAAAAGAATTAGCGACTATTTCTCAGGTTAATCTCGAAGAAGAGATGAAACGATCTTATCTTGATTACGCGATGAGTGTTATCATAAGTCGAGCCTTGCCAGATGTGCGTGATGGTCTTAAACCTGTTCACAGACGTATTCTCTATTCTATGAAAGAAAGCGGGCTCGATTATAATCGGCCTTATCGTAAATCAGCTCGTGTGGTAGGGGATGTGATGGGAAAATATCACCCTCATGGAGATTTGGCCATCTATAATGCCATGGTGCGTATGGCCCAGGCTTTTTCTCTTCGTGTTCCGCTGGTAGATGGACAAGGAAACTTTGGATCCATGGACGGAGATCCTGCCGCTGCCATGAGGTATACCGAAGCTCGACTTTCCCATCCTGCTCATTATCTTATCGAAGACATCGATAAAGGCACCGTTGATTTCCAACCAAACTATGATGAAAGCACCGTCGAGCCTGTTGTGTTGCCAGCCCAGTTCCCAAACCTACTGGTAAACGGCGCCGGCGGAATTGCCGTTGGAATGGCCACCAATATCCCGCCCCATAACCTGGGAGAAGTGATTGATGGATGCTGTGCCTACGTTGATAATCCTGAGATTACGATCGAAGAACTTATCCAATATATTCCAGGTCCTGACTTTCCAACGGGCGCTCAAATCATTGGTCAAGAAGGCATTTACAAGGCGTATCAAACAGGGAATGGATCCATCCTGATGCGAGCTAAATCTCATTTTGAACAGGCCGGCAAAGATAAAGAAGCTATTATATTTACAGAAGTCCCCTATCAATCCAACAAATCACGGCTCATGGAGCGTATCGCTGAACTTGTGAACGACAAAACTATCGAAGGTATATCTGATTTGCGAGATGAATCAAACCGCGAAGGCGTCCGAATGGTGGTAGAGTTGAAGCGTGATGTGGATGCCAATGTTATCCTCAATCAACTCCATAAGTATACCCCTCTTCAGGATTCTTTCGGAGCCAACATGTTGGCTCTGGATGGAGGACGTCCTCTCTTGATGAACCTGAAGCAAATGATTGTCGCTTTCGTAAAATTCCGCGAAGAAGTGATTGTCCGTCGGGCTCGTTTTGATCTCGAAAAAGCACGGGAAAAAGGACATGTATTTGTGGGGCTTGCCTTGGCGGTTGCCAATATTGATGACATTATTGAATTAATCCGCCAAGCGAATGATCCCAACGTCGCAAAAGAAGCATTGATGTCCCGGGATTGGCCCGTGAAAACCATGGGACCTGTCATTCAATTGATAGAAGTCCCCAAAAAAGGGGAGGCCGAGAAAGCAACCTACCAGCTTTCAGAAAAACAAGCCAAATCTATTCTTGATCTACGCCTGCACCGCCTCACTGGATTAGAGCGCGATAAAATCATCGAAGAATTGTCTGAGCTTGTAAAAGAGATTGAACGCTATATTTTCATTCTCTCCAACCGGTCAGAAGTTCTCAGAATCCTTAAAGAAGAACTGTCGACTATTAAGCAAAAATTTGCAACCCCTCGTCGCTCTGAAATTATTGAAGGGGAAATCACCACAGACATTGAACATCTTATCCAGAAAGAAGATATGGTGGTAACCGTCAGTCATACGGGTTACATTAAGCGCGTTCCTCTTTCTACCTATCGTGCTCAAAAACGCGGGGGTCGAGGCCGATCTGGCATGCAAACTCGGGACGAGGATTTCGTGGAACAGCTTTTTGTTGCCAACACCCATACCCCTATTTTATTTTTCTCATCTCTTGGAAAAGCGTACGTCTTAAAAGTTTATCGCTTACCCATTGCAACAGCCACATCCAAGGGCAAAGCATTGATTAATATTCTGCCCCTTGAGAAGGATGAAAAAATTTCCACCATCATGCCCTTATCGGCCGATGAAGCCCAATGGGAAAACTTGCAAATCGTCTTTGCTACTTCGAAAGGCAACATACGGAAAAACAAGCTCAGTGACTTCTTGAACATTCGGGCCAATGGAAAAATTGCCATGAAGCTGGAAGAAGAAGGCGAATATCTTGTCTCTGTTGCTACGTGTGAGGCAAATCAAGATATCTTGCTATCCAGCTATTCCGGAAAGTGCATCCGCTTCCGCAGTACCAATGTGCGTGAGTTTGCAAGCCGAAACTCTACCGGAGTACGGGGTATTCGGTTACAGAAAAATGATTATGTGGTTTCCATGTGTATTTTAAATCATGGATCTTTCTCAACAGAAGAGCGAGATCTGTACATCCGCCAATCCAGAGCCTTGCGCCAGGAACTGGGAACGGATACGGATACTGCTGTTGAGGTCACTGCCTCCCTCTCTCACGACATTCGTCTCAGTGAAGAAAGATTCCAAGAGATGGCGGCCCAGGAAGAATTTTTACTCACCATTTCTGAAAAAGGAATGGGTAAACGCACCTCCTCTTATGAGTATCGTTTGACAGGACGGGGAGGCCAGGGTATCACCAACATGGATCTGACCGATAAGACAGGCATGATCGTGGCGTGTTTCCCTGTGACAGACACAGACCATCTGATGCTCATCACAGACAAAGGACAAATGATTCGCTCGCGCGTCTCAGAAATTCGAATCGCCGGTCGCCGTACCCAAGGGGTGAGGGTATTCCGTCTGGCAGGAGACGAAAAGGTAATCTCTACAGAGCGTATCTTTGATGAAGACGAAACGGACGCGTTGATCGACGAAGAAAATCCGGACATCATCTTTATCCCAGACGCGTAAAAATTCAACTAAAATTTGCCTTTTTTTCAAGCTGCCCTTATAAAAAGAGCGACGTTTTGTTTTTAAACCCCTGGACTCTATGACAGACAGTAAATATAAAGATACGGTTTTTCTTCCTCAAACTTCCTTTTCTATGCGGGCAAATCTGCCTGAACTAGAGAGATCTATTCTGGGAGAATGGGAAAAAACAAACATTTTTCAAAAAATTGAGAAGCAAAGCAAAGGACGAGATCTTTTTATCTTGCATGATGGACCTCCCTATGCCAATGGCCATCTTCATATGGGACATGCGCTCAACAAGATTCTTAAAGATATTGTGATGAAGTACAAACGGTTTCAAGGAAAGAGAGTTCCTTATATACCCGGCTGGGATTGTCATGGGCTTCCCATCGAATGGAAAGTGGAAGAATCCTACCGTGCCCAAAAGAAAGATAAAGATGTAGTTCCCGTTCTTGAGTTCCGTGAAGAATGTCGAACCTTTGCCCAAAAATGGGTCAACATCCAGAAAGAAGAATTTAAACGATTGGGCGTTCTGGGAGACTGGGATCATCCCTACTTGACTATGACGCACGAAGCGGAAGCAGAAATCGTAAAAGAACTTCACGCTGTCTTGATGAGTGGGTATCTTTATAAAGGCCTGAAACCTGTCCAATGGTCAGTGGTAGAAAAAACCGCCCTCGCGGAAGCAGAGATTGAATATAAAGACAAAACATCTTCTTCCCTTTATGTCCTATTTCCTCTGGTCTCCAATAAAATAACGGGCAGGGAAGACACTGTGTCTGCACTTATCTGGACAACAACCCCCTGGACATTGCCAGCAAACCGAGCCATTGCGTATCAAGAAGATGCAATCTATGCTCTTGTGCAAGCACCCAACACCCCTAAATTTCTAATGGCTCAGGAGCTTATCCCCCAACTCCAACAGGAAACAGGGCTTGAACTTTCGGTTTTAAGAACAATGAGAGGAACTGATCTTAAGGGCTTAGAAGCGTATCACCCCCTCCACAAGCAAGGGTATGATTTCAAAGTTCCTTTCTTGCCAGGTGAGCATGTCACTCTTAACCAAGGAACGGGTCTTGTGCACACGGCCCCAAGTCATGGTGTGGAAGACTTTGATCTAGGCAAACAGTATGCCCTAGAAGTTCCTGAATTAGTAGGGCCGGACGGCGTGTACTATGACCATGTTCCTCTCGTACATGGACAACATATTTTTAAGGCCAACGATATCATCATTGAAAGCCTGAAAAACGACAGCAATCTTTTATATGATACAAAAATTCTTCACAGCTACCCCCATTCATGGCGATCCAAAGCTCCCCTCATTTATCGGGCAACAGCCCAGTGGTTTATTTCCATGGACCACAACCAGTTCCGTGAAAAGGCTTTGGAGAGTATCAATCAAGTAAAATGGTATCCGTCTCAAGGGAAAAATCAGATTGAATCCATGGTAAAAAATCGTCCTGATTGGTGTCTCTCTCGTCAACGGAGCTGGGGCGTTCCCATCGCTGTTTTTGTTTCAAAAAAAACAGGGGCCCCTTTGAAAGATCCTGAAGTAAACGAACGGATCTACCAAGCCGTGCTTTCTCACGGAGCAGACATTTGGTTTGAGAGACCCGCCCAGGAATTTTTAGGGTCTAAGTATAATGCCAATGATTTCGAACAAGTCACCGATATCTTGGACGTTTGGTTTGAAAGCGGCACGTCTCATGCCTTTGTTCTTGGAAAGAGCTCTGACCTTAGATGGCCGGCAGATCTTTATTTAGAAGGCGTTGATCAACACCGTGGATGGTTCCAGTCCTCTCTTTTACATAGCGTTGCCACCAGAGGATCTGCTCCTTACAAAGCCGTATTGACACACGGATATTTATTGGATGAACAAGGATACAAATTTTCTAAATCCAAAGGAAACGCCGCCAATCTCGCTGACGTTGTGGAAAAAAATGGGGTAGATATTCTGCGTCTTTGGGTTGTAAACTCTGATTATTTTAATGATTTACGTATCGGGGATGATATCCTCAATCGACAAATGGATGTTTATCGCAAACTCAGAAACACGTTGCGCTTTTTATTAGGAAATCTCGTTGGGTTTTCAACTGAAAAAGCAGTGGATCATTCTCACCTTCCTGAGCTAGAGCAATGGGTGCTCCATCGCCTGAGCGAGCTTGATACTCAAATAACCCAAGATATTGAATGTTACGAGTTTCACGGCATCTTTACAAACCTCTATACCTTTTGTGTGAACGATCTTTCGGCCTTCTATTTTGATATTCGAAAAGATGTTCTTTATTGTGATGCCCTCACAGATCAAAGACGTTTATCGGTGCAAACCATTCTTCATTATACGTTCACACGTTTGTGCAAATGGCTTGCCCCTATTTTAACCTTCACCAGTGAAGAAGCATGGTCGACGTACTTTCCAGAAGACAGTGTTTTTCTACACACATTCGAATCCTTACCGACCGCATGGCATGCCCCTCATTTAGGAGCAAAATACAAGCTGATGAGAAACATACGACGCGTGGTTACTGGCGCTATTGAAGAAAAGAGAACCTCTGGCCAAGTAAGATCTAGTCTTCAAGCTGCCGTCACTATTTTTACAGAAGATACTGCTTTTTTTGATTTATTAAAAAGCACACCTTTGGCTGATTTTTGTATCACGTCTGTTGCAGACGTAAAAAAAGAAACCATTCCGGACCAGTCTTATACATTAGAAGATGTGGAAAATATTGGGGTTATTATTACAGAAGCCCTGGGTGAAAAATGTGTCCGCTGCTGGAAAGTCTTGCCTGAGGTCACAACAGAAGATAATCTCTCCTGTCTCTGTTATCGGTGCCGAGATGCTATAAAAGAAAGAGCTTCCTAATGTCACGTCTGCTCACCCTCTCCATTATCCTTTTCATTTGTGCCCTAGATCAACTGACAAAATATACCGTTTGTTCTCTTTCTTCTGCTTTGCCTTTCCAAATAACTTCTTTTTTCAACATCGTGTTCACTAAGAATAGGGGGATGAGTTTTGGCATGTTCAACCATACATCTGCTCTCCTATTTTATGCAATAACAGGAGTCGTGATTGTTCTCTGTGGTTATCTAGGTTATTGGATATGGAACGAAAAAAATAAAAATGTTATTTTTTCTTTAAGCTTGGTTCTAGGAGGTGCTTTAGGAAATCTATTTGATCGATTCTTTCGACAAGGTGTTGTAGATTTTCTAGATTTTCACCTTGAATCATATCATTGGCCCGCCTTTAATGTGGCAGATAGTTTTATTTTTTTGGGCGTTCTATTGTTATTGTGGAATAATATAAAAAGTAAGAGATAGAGGACATTGTGACAAAAAGAGTCGGAATTTTAACAAGCGGCGGTGACTGTGCAGGGCTAAATGCCACCATTCGAGCTGTCGTACATTGTGCAAAAATCAAGCATGGGTGGGATGTGATTGGCATCAAACGAGGAGGCCATGGTCTCTTGACCAATCCCCTTGAGTACCAAGAATTAGATGTTGAATTTCATGGAATTAATCATGTTCTCTTACGCCTAGGAGGAACCATTTTAGGCACAACCACGAAAGGAGATCCTCTTGCTTATGCAATGCCCGATGGAACGGTAATTGATCGCAGTCAAGAAATGATCAAAAATTATCATTCTCTCAATCTTGATGCACTGATTGTTACAGGTGGAGATGGTAGTTTCAAAATTATGCATGAAATTGCTGCCCGCGGTAAAATCAATCTGGTCGGCATTCCTAAAACAATTGACAATGATATTGGATTAACTGAAGCCCTCGGATTTGAGACCGCCGTGAGCGTGGCCACAGAAGCCCTCGACCGGTTACAGCCCACAGCCGCCAGCCATGATCGCGTCATGATTCTAGAAGTGATGGGACGAGACGCAGGCCATATTGCCCTGAACTCAGGAATTGCAGGAGGGGCAGATATTATCCTCATTCCCGAGATTCCCTTTGATTTTAAGGCAATTCGCAAAAAAGTAGAAGGTATTATGAAATCGGGCAGAGGGTTTGCCTTGATCGTTGTTTCTGAGGCCGCACGATCTCAAGATGGATCTCCTTTTATGATCAAGTACCAAGATGGCTCTAAACGCTATGGAGGCATTGGTACTCACTTGCTACAAGAAATAGATAGAACCATGGGCATTAATGCCCGGGTAACTGTTCTGGGCCATGTCCAACGAGGGGGGCAACCCATCGCTCAAGACCGACTTTTAGCCTCAGCTTTTGGTGTTCACGCCGTAGAATTGGTGGCTCAAGGAAAATTTAACAGAATGGTTGCTTGGCAAAATCGGCAAGTGATGGATGTGGATATTTTAGAAGCCATTAGTTCTTATCAAGGCGTAGATCTGAGCGGCACCATGATTAAAACTGCCCGAGGATTAGGGATTTGTTTGGGGGACTAATAGAAGAGTATTTGATCTCTTGTTGACACAATGTACTTCTTAAATCCAGCTGATAACGCTCTCTCACGCTAATATTTTCTGTTGTTGTCTTCAACTTAATCCCTCATAGTGAAAAGATGGTAAAGAAAGCACTTGAAAAGTTTATCCACTTGGAAGCTTGGCACGATCCAAGCAAAAAACCTTATATTTCTATTCAAGAAATTAGTAAGTCTTACCTAGGAATTCCAGCCCTGAATCAAATATCCCTGAATATTTATAAAGGAGAATTCTTCTCTCTATTAGGTCCCTCTGGATGTGGGAAAAGTACTCTCTTGCGTATTCTAGCAGGCCTTGAAACACCTGACTCAGGTGCGGTATTTATTAATGGTGTAGATGTTACACATCTCCCTGCTTATCAACGCCCTGTGAATATGATGTTCCAGTCTTATGCTCTTTTCCCCCATATGACAGTGGCAGAGAATATTGCCTTTGGTTTAAAACAAGAAAAACTATGCCGAAAAACAATAAAAACGCGCGTTGCTGAAATGTTGGAACTCGTTAAATTAGAAAAATATGCGGACCGTGGGCCTCATGAACTCTCGGGGGGACAACGCCAACGAACCGCTCTTGCCAGATGCATCATCAAAAAACCAAAACTTGTTCTTCTAGATGAGCCCCTTGCTGCTTTAGATAAAAAGCTGCGAGAACATACACAATTTGAGCTTGTTAATATTCAAGAAAAAATTGGAATCACCTTCATTATGGTAACCCATGATCAGGAAGAAGCCATGACCATGTCAACACGACTGGGGGTTATGGAAGAAGGACGCACGCGACAAGTGGGAACCCCTAATGAAATTTATGAATTTCCCAACAGCGAATATGTTGCGGACTTTATTGGATCCACAAATATTTTTAAAGGTATTATTATTGAAGAAAGCCATGAAGAAACTATCCTAAGAACAGACTCCTTTAAAACAAAAATCAGAATTAGTTACGGGGGAGGACTTGCTGTTGGGTCTCAAACGACCCTTGCGATCCGACCCGAAAAAATAAGTGTTCAAAAATCAAAACCCAAAGGAGATTTTAATTGGGCTCAGGGGATTGTCAGAAACATTGCGTATTTGGGAGATGTGTCCATTTACTATATTGAAATCCGTCCTTCCAAAAAAATTCTTTTGGTCACCATTCCAAATGTGAAGCGGCAAGAAACCTCTGGGATTACCTGGGATGAAAAAATATATGTTTCTTGGAAACCTAGTAACGTTATTATTTTAAGTACATAAGCAGATAGGCGCACAATGCACTGGAAGAAGCTCTCTAACCATTTTTCCCAGCTCCTTACCGAAAAAATGTGGGGCAGAAAAGTACTCATCGGATTTCCTTATGTGTGGCTTCTTCTTTTTTTCTTAGTCCCTCTTTTTATTATTTTCAACATCAGCCTTTCTGAGTCCGTATTGGGCGTTCCTCCCTATAAAAACATATGGGAATGGACTGATCATCTCAGTTTAAAGATTCATCTCCATTTTGAAAATTATAAAATTTTATTTGAAGATAGCTTATATCAATATGCGTTTATTCAATCTTTGAAATTTGCCTCAATTTCTACCGTTCTATGTCTATTGCTCGGATACCCTATGGCTTATACCATTGCACGCGCTGAACCAAGAACGCAAACTTTCCTTTTGTTTCTCGTGTTGCTGCCTTTTTGGACATCCTTTCTGCTCCGAGTCTATGCATGGATTGGTCTTTTATCCAGAGAAGGATTAATCAACAGCCTTCTAGTATGGCTTGGTCTTGTCGATACGCCTTTGACTCTTCTAGGCACAGGATTTTCAGTGTGTTTAGGAATGGTTTATTGTTATCTTCCTTTTATGATTTTGCCTCTCTATGCCGCCCTTAGTAAATTTGATATCTCTCTCTTAGAAGCAGCGGCTGATCTTGGATGCACTCCTTTAAAAGCTTTTCTCAAAATCACTCTCCCTCTCTCAAAAGGTGGAATTATTGCAGGATGTTTTTTGGTGTTTATCCCGTGCGTGGGAGAATTCGTCATTCCAGAACTTTTGGGAAGCTCGGAAAGTTACGTTCTTGGAAAAGTCATCTGGACCGAGTTTTTTAATAATCGAGATTGGCCTATGGCTGCCTCTGTGGCCATGCTTATGGTTTTGTTCATGGTTCTTCCCATCGTTTTAGTTCAAAAAATGAATGAACGGTACCGCGGATGAAAAAATCAAAACTAGGGTTTGTTTCTTTAATTTTAGGGTATGTTTTTCTCTATACCCCCATCGTCATCTTGATTGCCTTTTCTTTTAATTCTTCTAAACAAATCAGCATTTGGACGGGATTTTCCTTTAAATGGTATGCGCAACTTTTTTCTAACGAACAGATGTTGAAATCCACATGGATAAGCCTGCAGATCGCTTTTACCTGTGCCACCTTATCCACCATTCTCGGCACCATTTCTGCCTTAATTTTAGTGAAGTTCACACAGTTTAAAGGAAAATCTCTCTTTCAAATCCTGGTAACAGCTCCCCTGGTTATGCCAGAAATTATTATGGGTCTCGCTTTTTTACTGTTATTTTTTAATCTAGAATCTTTTATAGGTTGGCCCAGAGCGGGGACAATATCCACCATTACGCTTGCCCATACTACGATGGCGATTTCATATGTATGCGCTATCGTTCACGCCCAACTCCTCCATTTCGATCACTCTCTTGTGGACGCTGCCATGGATTTAGGTGCCCGACCTTTAAAAGCTTTTTTTAAAATTACTCTGCCTATTTTGGCACCGTCTCTTATTTCAGGATGGTTCTTGTCATTTGTCTTATCTATGGACGATCTCATTGTTTCTAGTTTTGTAGGAGGACCAGATGCAACCACGCTCCCCATGATTATTTATTCCAGTGTGAAATTTGGAATCTCTCCTCAAATTAATGCCTTGGCGACATTAATTGTTTTACTGGTTTTTCTCTCCTTAATTATTGTTTATCTTTTACACTCTCGGCAGAAAAAGGTCTTTGAACGCCCCCTTATTCGATAGTTTGTTTCTTCCAAATATTACTAAGATATCGCCATGTAAAGATAGCGAGCCCTGCTAAGGCATAGGGGACACCAAGTCCCCATAACAAAACAGGAGATCCTTTCTGCATAATAACAAAATAATAAGTTGGCAAAAAAGAAAAGAACACAATGTTAAAGGTGTTTGCCCTTAGAATAAATTTTGTATCTCCTGCAGCTGTTAAGATGCCACAAAAAACCCAATTCATACCGTCTAAGGCAAGAAACGCCCATACAAAAAAGAGAGACCAACGTATGGGTGTCATGAGACTCGCTGCCACATGGGGATCATGGACAAAAAGGGGAACGAGTTTATCTGAAAAAAGAACTAAGGGAATAAATATGATGCTGCTGGTAATGAGGTGCATCTTTAGCCCCGAACGCAATACTTTTGAAATTTTATCGCTTTGTTGAGCTCCAATTAGGTTAGAAGAAATAGCCATCACCGATTTTTGAAGACCTTCAACTAAAAACAAGAAAAGAACAAAAAAGCTGGAACTAATGGCACTAATGGTTATATAAGCAGATCCCAAAGCAGCAGCACAGTTTACAAGAATGCTCCATGAGGCAAACTCTACCGTATGACTCATGCCATTCGGAAGTCCTATTTTGATACAATCTAAAAAAAGTTTTTTATCCAATTTAAAATGGTGGGTACGATAATGCTTACGGAAAGAAGGTTTTAAAAACACGGTAAACAAAATACCAGCGTTCAGAACTTGCGCACAAATAGTGGCAAAAGCGGCACCTTTTGTCCCCATGGCCGGCACAAACCAAAACCCAAAAATAAATAACGTGGCCAACCCCCCATTCACAACGTTGGAAATAATGGCTGAAATTGTCAGCATTTTTACCTGACCTCGTCCAGCATAAAACCCGGACAGTGCCCCGATCATGGGCATAAGATAGGCCGTTCCCATCATCCATTGAAAATAAGCTGTTCCCTCTTCTTTATAATAAGGACAAATATGATCCGCACCAAAATAGGCGATTGGAATATAAAAAATGGCTAATGCCATGCTTAGCCATAACATTTGCCAAACAGGTTTGCCCATTTCTTTATAACGGCCAGCCCCATTAAATTGCCCAACAAAGACTTCTGAAATACTCGTAATGGATAGAGGAGCAAACTGAAAAACCGCCACAATGGAGTTAACAACAGAAACGGCATTCATTCCATCCAAAGAATATAAAGAGAGTAACCATCTATCTGTAAAGAACATGATGTTCCCTGACATGATGGAAATCATTAACGGCAAAGCTAAAGAAAAGACTTCTTTGACACTGCCAGATCGATATTTAGTTAAATATTCCGGATTCATGTTCTCTCTTTTAATGGGCACACTAGGCTATCGTGTTTGGGGGGGAGGAGTCAATTATAAAACCACTTAGTCATTGTGAATTATACAATATTTTGATACCGTCTCGAGAAAAGAAGAAATGATGCATTTACTCTATCCAGTCGAACCAGATCAAAATACATCCCGAATCCATTTCGCGGACGTTCAGCAGGGAACTCTTTACCTTGTCGCGACACCCATTGGAAACCTAGGAGACATTACCCTTAGGGCTCTGCATACCCTGAGGAATGTGGATGTGATTTTTTGCGAAGATACGCGCGTTTCCAATCATCTGTTAAAGGTGTATGGCATTCAGGCCTCTTTACATGCGTATCATGATCACAGCAATGCCTCCGAACGTCACCATATTTTGAAGAGATTAAAAGAAGGCCAATCTGTGGCGCTTCTCTCGGATGCTGGCACCCCTCTGATTTCAGACCCTGGGTACAAAGTGGTGGTAGACTGTTATGAAGAAAACATTCCTGTAACCCTGGTACCAGGAGCCTGCGCTCTCATTCACGGTCTGGTTATTTCAGGCCTTCCCCCTGACCAATTTTATTTTGGAGGTTTTTTACCCTTAAAAGATAAAGATCGGCGCGAAAAACTAAGGATGCTGTCCTGCCTTCCAGCCTCTCTCATTTTTTATGAGACAGGACCGAAGCTTCTGAAAACACTATTAGATTTAAATGAATTTTTTGAGGACCGACTTTTGGCGGTTACGCGTGAGCTTACCAAAAAGTTTGAAGCCGTTCATCGAGGAAAGGTAAGCGAGCTTCTCACCCACTATACTCAGAAAGGCCCCCCTAAAGGAGAACTTGTTTTAGTTCTCCAAGGCCAGACTGGGTCTCAAGAGCATCCTCCCCTAAATCGAGATCTTTGCAAAAAGATGTTAGAAAAAATGAGTGTGAAAGATACGGCTGATATTCTTTCTCACCTATTCGGACAATCCAAAAACAGTATTTATCAAGACCTGTTGAAGATCAAAAATGAAGACTGACAAGTCACAAAGGGGAACGTTATCTTACAAAAAAGGCCTATGGGCTGAAGAGTGGGGAGCCCTTGTTTTACGCCTTAAAGGCCATCGCATTTTAGAAAAACGATATAAAACCCCTGGCGGAGAAATTGACCTCATCACCGAAACTTTAGACCATATCGTTTTTGTAGAGGTCAAAGCCCGCGCCACTTTGTCAGAGGCAGCGTACGCCCTTACCCCTAAACAAAAGTCTCGGCTACACACGGCTGCGCTTTACTATCTTCAAAGAAATCCGTCTGTAAAAAAATGTCGTTTTGATGTTTTACTTGTCAAGCCAGGCTCCTTTCCGGTACATCTTAAAAACATCCTATGGAATGAATAAAACGTGCATAAAAAATATATCTATCCTTTCTGTCTTATTTTTTCTTTGTTTCTAAAAGGGTGCTCTCCTTTGTCCATGTTCTCCTCTGGGGTTGCGAGCTTGGATACAGCCTCTCAAGAAAGAGGGCTCGGAAACTACGTTACCGATCAAGAAATTAAAACGCGCATTAATGTTGTTCTTTTTGAACATGACCATCTCCTACACTACAAAGTAGATGTGAATGTGTATGAAGGTCGTGTTCTTTTAACAGGGCACGTAAAAAATAAGCGGATGCAAGAAGATGCCATTCGCCTCTCTTGGCAAGTACCTGGAGTTAAAACAGTGATGAATGAAATCACCATTGAAGACCCCCGCACCCTCCTAGAATATACACAAGACAAGTGGATCTCTACCAAATTGCATGCCCTGTTATTCTTCAATAAAGAAGTGGGGTCACGCAATTATGAAATTATTGTCTCAAGAGGGGTGGTTTATTTAACGGGGATCGCTAAGGATCAAAAAGAATTAAACGAAGTTATTTATACCGTCCGTACCACAAAGCATGTGAAAAAAGTGGTCAGTTATGTACGCCTTATGGATGCCTATGAGGTACGTCGACGTAAAATTTTTAATGAACGCAAAAACCCCTCTCCCTTAGCTGCCAAGCAAATAGAGCACAAAAAAATTATTCAATCAGAAAAACAAAATACCCTTTGGGCAACAACGGATCAAAAAAAAGAGGCTCCAAAAACAAAAGGTGACTAATGGTTTCTAAAATCTGGACGGTTTCTTTTCAGGGCATAGAAGTCATTGATATTGAAGTTCAGGTTCAAATGACCAATGGTCTTCCTGCCTTTTCCATTGTGGGACTTCCCGATAAAGCCGTGGCTGAATCTCGAGAACGAATTCGCAATGCGCTGCATGCCATGGGATTAGCTCTTCCGGCCCAAAAAATCACCGTCAATCTGGCGCCTGCTAGTGTTCAAAAAGAAGGTTCCCATTATGATCTCCCTATTGCCTTAGGCGTACTAGCAGCCATGAGAATTCTGAAAAAAGACGAACTCATGGAATACACCGCCGTGGGTGAAGTGTCGCTGGACGGAACCTTATTAGCGGTACCTGGAATTCTACCCGCTGCCTTTCAAAGCTATCTTAAAAAAAGACGATTTATTTGCCCAGCCATGTGTGGATCAGAGGCTGCTTGGATCACAAATCTAGATATCATTCCCGCCTCTTCTCTTTTGTCTCTTGTTAATTTTTTCAAGGGCAATCAAGTTATTGCCCCTCCAACCCCTAAAGTAGCGACTCCTTACCCAAAACTCATTGATTTTAAAGAAGTGAGAGGCCAACACACCGCTCGTCGCGCGCTAGAAATTGCCGCCGCAGGCGGGCACAATCTACTGATGTCAGGACCTCCCGGCGCAGGCAAATCCATGTTGGCTAATCGCTTGCCTACTATTTTGCCCGACTTAGAACCCGCTGAAGCGTTGGAACTCAGCATGATTTACAGTGTGGCCGGCCTGCTGCCTGAAGGTCGGCTATTGCAACAGCGCCCCTTCCGTGACCCTCATCACTCTGCCTCCCTCGCCTCTCTCGTCGGGGGAGGGCATAAAGCAAGACCTGGTGAAATTTCCCTGGCTCATAAGGGAGTCCTGTTCCTTGATGAACTACCAGAATTTTCTCGTAGCGCGCTTGAGTCTCTGCGTCAACCTCTCGAATCTGGAAAAGTAGTTGTGTCCCGAGTTAACGCTCACATTGCTTATCCCTCAGACATTCAACTGGTCGCTGCCATGAACCCGTGCCCTTGCGGATACTTGGGAGATATAGAGCGGGGATGCCGTCGCGCGCCTCTCTGCGGCAAAGATTATCAAAAGAAAATTTCGGGCCCTTTGTTGGATCGCATTGATCTTCATTTATCTCTGCCTGCTGTTCCTCCCCAAGAACTGGTGAAGCTCAGAGAGGGAGAGTCGAGTCACACGATCAAAGAACGAGTGGGAGAAGCCCGTCAGATTCAAAAGCATCGCAATAATGGTCTCTTAAATAGCCGCCTTTCCGGCACGCAACTGGAGGAAATGTGCCAACTGACGGCGGAAAGCAAAATATTGTTGGTGGCTGCAGCAGAAAAATTCAAACTCTCCGCCCGAAGTTATTACAGGATTTTAAAGGTTGCCCGTACCATTGCCGATTTAGCCCAGAATTCTCAGACAGAACGCCCCCATATGGCTGAGGCTTTATCGTACCGTCATCAATTTTAAGAGTCATTATTTTCCTTATTCCCCATAACTCTCTAGAAAAGCTGTTATGTTATTTATTGTGTTTTTACAGTTTGTATTCCATCATGAGATGATCTTTAATACAGGAGGTTACCATGCTAAATTTCAAGAAACTTCTATCTGTTGGTTTATTGTCAGCTTTTGCCTTAGGGACACTCTCAAGTTATGGGGCACCCGATGAGGGAGCAGCCATTCAGCCGGCCCTCGTTCGCCTGATTGTTTCCGAATCAGATATCGTCGCTGTTCAACCCTCCGCCGCTGCTGTTCAACCCTCCGCCGCTCCCACTCCCATCTCTTCTGTCACACACCCCACAGACGATGCTCCCCAAGCTGGATGTTGGGGTAAATTCCTTAGTTGTTGGAAAAAAACTAGTGAAGGAGTGAATGCCATTCTCCCCATTCTTCGGAATGACTTACTGCCTATCTTACAAATAGTGGCTCTCAACTTAGATCCAAATTCCAGCGAGGCTAAACAACTCCATCAGATTGCGAGTGGCATAGAAAAAGGGACAACTATAGCTGGCATGATATTTGATCCGAGCACTGGGCAACTTACTCTTCCCAGCGGTGTAACTATTGCCAATGCTCTCTGGTATCTCTGGAATGAAAAATCTTCCACGCTTACGGATGATTCCGTAGCACTCGGTGGTGTGATGATAAATCGGTGGATGAAGGACATTAATGGAGATACAAAAAAATACGGTATTATTACTGCTAAACTTGTCCAACTTACCCTTCTCCTCTCAAAGGCAGACGACCCTAAAACCCCTTATAATCCGGTATTTAATCCAACTACAGGGACTGTGTCTCTTAAAAGTGATCATAGCCCCCAGCTTCTTGTCAGTATTCCTCTTTTTGGGGAAGAGACTACCCCAGAGACGCATACATTTTTAAAAGGATGCTTTGCAGAATTTGTTCCAGCCTATGAGAGACGCACTAGCGAAGAAATATCCAATGGAGGGCGCAGAATCCCTGGGAGCTTCCTCCCAGCCACAGGTGTAATATTATCGGCTTACAATACATTAAGGGGAGAGAATCCTCTCTATAGAGCTATAGACCTAGCAATAACTGCTGCAGCTACAGTCACAGACGCTTAAGAGATAATTTCTCTCTCTTCTGTGAACACTGCTAACATTTCAAAAACTTGACGCCGACGTGGTTTTCACTTACCGTGTCGGTGTTTTGTTATGAACCCGGTGGGGGATAGTTTAGTGGTAGAACTCTCGACTCTGACTCGAGCAGCCAAGGTTCGAATCCTTGTCCCCCAGCCAATAGCCTTGGAGGTTGAAAATGTCTATTCTTGTTGAAAGATCCAACAAAAACCATGCTCTTGTTTATGCCACAAAAGTATTATTAGGCAGTTTCTTTATTGCCGCGAGCGCCCAGATTTCCATTCCTTTCTATCCTGTCCCCATGACTATGCAGCCTGCAGCTTTGATGATCATTGGTCTTCTTTGTTCCCCTCACATGACTGTCAGCATCGTCACAACCTATCTGATAGAAGCGGCTGTGGGCCTTCCTGTTCTCTCCAATTTCACGAGTGGGATCCCCCATCTTATCGGCACACGCGGAGGATACATCGTAGGCGGGTTTTTGCCCCTCGCTCTGATCACAAGTTTGATGAGACAAGCTTCAGGGCATCTCCTCTATCGAATTCTTGGGTGCCTTTCCGGGAACGTTTTTTTGTACACGGTAGGCATTGCTTGGCTCTCAACCTTCATCGGGTTTGAAAAAGCAATTCAATTTGGTTTGTATCCTTTTTTGTGGGAGATTCCGATTTATATTGCCTTTTCCATCCTAACGGCTAATCTTTCGGAACGATATCTGAAAGATAAGTTTTTATGAAAGAAGCTCAGGGCTATTGTTGGTTTTTTCTCGACATCAAACCCAAAGAGCGGTTCCAATAATGAAAATAAATAAATATATTATTTTATTGTTATGTGCCCTTTTTCTTGCAGTAAAAACTCAAGCAGAAAGTGTGGACGACATACCAAAAACCCAAGAAGAAATGGTGAATAATATTGGTGTCTTTGGAGGGATCGGAACGGATGATAATATCCAACAGATCATGGAAGGTAAAATACATTTTAAATCAGGCATGGTTGGGGTGTCTGCCCAAAAAGACTTAGTTAATATAACCCCCTCCACCCAATTCAATGTAGAGGGCCAACTTATCCAGCATTTCAAGGCACAAACGTGCCAAGAAATTACGATGGCTCTGCTCATCAAAGCATCCAACGTATTTAATGCTGAAAAAGTTCCTTTGAATTTTACGATAGGGGATGGTCTTTCTCTTTTGGTAGGGTCTGTTCCTAAACTAGAAAGCCATCAGGCAAAACCGCGACGTCTTTTAAACTATTTTTTCCTAGAAGCAGCCACTCCTTTGCCAAGGAAAGATACGGAAATTTTCTTCCGCTGGCATCATCGTTGTCACATGTTTGGCCTTATGGCCCCAAATGGAACAGGGTCGAATTTTTTCCTGCTTGGCGTTCGCTTTAAATTAGAGCCTTAAAGATTTTAAGGATATTTTTTTCTTGTTCAACATTTAGAACCCCTCTACTATGAAAAATTAATGAATGGAGATTTTTAATATGAAAAAACTTTTTGTGTCCCTCTTTGTAGCAACGCTTGGCCTGATCCCCTCTCTTTCAATGGCAGACCTGTACAGTGGAGATAATGTTCTTTTAATGAGTACAGATGGAACTTTTCAAGCAACAGAACTACAGTTAAGAACGGCATTAGAAGAATTGGGATGGTCGGATGAAAATATCAAACAACTACGAGCGCTAACGCCCGCAGAGCGTACCCCTTTTATCATCAACAACAATTTAAAGTCCGGAGAACCTAAAAAAAGTCTTGATACAATACTAGACTCAGACCTCTCAAATCCTAATTAAAAAAAGAAAAAGATTCATGAAAAAAGCCAGGAGAAGATCCTGGCTTTTTTGTTGAGCAGACTCAAGAGAACGGATTTAGAAGCCCATTCCCCCCATGCCGCCCATCCCACCCATGTCTGGCATGGCAGGCTTAGAACTCTGAGGTTCTGGTTTCTCAGCGACCATGGCTTCGGTGGTAATCAACAACCCTGCCACAGATGCAGCATCTTGCAACGCTGTACGCACCACTTTGGTGGGGTCAATGACGCCAAACTTGAACATGTCCCCAAATTCATTGGTTTGGGCATTGTATCCATAGTCAGGATTCTTTGATTCCAATATTTTACCCACAACAATGGAGGCTTCTTCCCCTGCATTATAAACAATCTGACGGGTTGGAGCCTGAATCGCACGGCGTACGATTTCTATACCTACCTTTTGGTCTTCATTCACAGGTTTTAATCCTGACAAAGCCGACGTTGACGCATGAAGCAATGCCACACCACCCCCTGCCACGATTCCTTCCAGAACAGCTGCTCGTGTAGCATTCAAAGCATCTTCCACACGGTCCTTGCGTTCTTTCACTTCAATCTCCGTTGCTCCACCCACACGAATCACGGCGACACCCCCTGAAAGTTTGGCAAGACGTTCTTGAAGTTTTTCACGGTCATAGTCGGACGTGGATTCATCAAGCTGTGATTTGATTTCTTTGCAACGCGCGTCGATTTCCTTCTTATTACCACCACCATTAACAAAGGTTGTATTTTCCTTTGTGATGACCACACGCTTAGCATTCCCTAGCATTTCAATGCTCACATTTTCAAGCTTGCTACCAATTTCCTCAGAGATCAATTGACCTCCTGTTAAGATCGCCAAATCTTCTAACATCGCCTTCCGACGATCACCAAATCCAGGCGCCTTAATGGCAGATACTTTCAAACCACCCCGCAACTTGTTCACCACAAGTGTGGCGAGAGCTTCTCCGTCAACCTCTTCAGCAACAATTAATAGGGCACGACCAGACTGGGCAACCCGTTCAAGAATAGGCAACATTGGCTGAAGACTAGAGATCTTTTTGTCATGAATCAGAATGAAAGGATCATCCAACTCACAGGTCATTTTTTCTGGGTTGGTTACAAAATAGGGAGACAAATAACCCCGATCAAACTGCATCCCTTCCACCACCTCAAGCTCTGTCTCCATAGACTTTGCTTCTTCAATAGTGATGACGCCTTCTTTCCCAACTCTATCCATAGCCTTGGCAATCATGCCACCAATCTCTTGTTCACCATTGGCAGAAATAGTCGCAACCTGCGCAATTTCTGCACTTGTTGTCACATTCTTCGAGCGTTTCTGGATACTTTCCACCACCGCCAAAACCGCCATGTCAACCCCGCGCTTCAAATCCATAGGATTCATGCCAGCGGTCACTGACTTAATGCCTTCCCGTGCAATGGCTTGAGCCAACACAGTCGCTGTGGTGGTACCATCCCCTGCCACATCATTTGTTTTGCTGGCGACTTCTTTAATCATCTGGGCACCCATGTTCTCGAATCTATCAGCCAATGTGATTTCTTTGGCAACAGAAACTCCATCTTTTGTAATGCGGGGCGCTCCAAACGATTTTTCCAAAATAACATTTCGTCCTTTAGGACCAAGAGTAACCTTTACAGCATCCGCCAAGGTATCAAGCCCCTTTAACAATTTATTCCGAGCTTCCGTAGAAAACTTTACTTCTTTCGCACTCATTCTATGATCTCCTTTATTAAAATTTACTTAAAAACTAACCAATGATCCCAAAAATATCCGACTCTTTCATGATTAATAGATCTTTTCCACCAATCTTTACTTCGGTTCCCGACCATTTTCCAAACAATACACGGTCACCTGCTTTAACAGACAAAGGATGTACAGATCCGCGATCATCCATAACGCCAGTACCAACTGACAATACTTTTCCTTCAATTGGCTTTTCTTTGACCGTATCGGGAATAATAATTCCTCCAGCTGTTTTTTCTTCTTGTTCAATTCGTTCAACAAGTACACGATCATGAAGGGGTTTAAACTGCATCGCACTTTCCTTTCTTAAACATTTTAAAACTTTATTTCTAATTTAGCACTCTAGTTAACTGAGTGCTATTTTCTTTAACATAGGGTCTGATGGGTGTCAAGAAGGAGACGATCAAGATAATTTTTTACGAAGCTTGAGAAGAAATTTTAGAAAGTTAATCTGTTTTTAAAGGCGATTTTTGGAAATGGACGATAACTAGAATAAGGAGCGTTATCAAACTCAATCCCATAAGTAAAAACCCTGGCGCTAAAAGAGAGTGAAATTCTTTCTGCAAGAACTGTGCCATTCTAGGAGTTGTCCCTCCTAAAATAGCACCCCCCATAGTTAAGCAAAAAGCAAGACCGGAATATCGACAGCGCGCAGGAAAAAGACTCCCAATATAAGGGGAAATACATCCACTAAGAATATTACCAAAAATATTAAGGATAGCTACAAATAAAAGGACTGAAGTTAGGGTAACAAATTCCAATGTTAGCAAGTAAAAAGAAGGCACTGCTACCACGGCAGTTGACGCTATTCCAAATGAAATTAACTCAAAAAAACCGATTTTATCGGATAGTCGACCAGCAACCATAATGACTCCCGCACATAAAATCATGGTGGACATATTTAAAACCATACTCTGAGACTTTGTATACCCGAGCACACTGATAAAAATAGAGTTTGCAAATACCGTTGTCAGGTAAAGAGGCATAAGAGAAAGCCCAAAAACAAAGAATCCTAAAAATAAAACTTTTTTATGATATTTAAGTAAAGCGACCCATAAAAATTCTTCCTCACTAGGGTTCTTATAATCTGTAAAATATATTTTTTTTAGAAATTTTCTCCTCAGTAAATAAACCGCGATAGAAGATAGGCCTCCAACAAAAAATAGGACTCTCCAGCTCCATTCGGGCATTCCCTCTAAATTTACAATCGCTGCCAAACCACTGGCCAAAACTGCCCCGAAAACACCCCAGGCAACCAAACTACCTGCATTTTTTCCCCTGTGCCTTTTCTCTAAATTTTCCATCATATAAAGATTGGCGCCCGTCAGTTCCCCTCCATAAAAGAAACCTTGAGCCAGTCGACACGCCACTAAGATAATCGGAGCTATGATCCCAATCGACGCATGTGAAGGGAGGCACCCAATAATAAGGGTGGGAATAGAGACAAGAACCATACTCAGAAGGAGGGGTTTATTTCTACCAATTCTATCCCCAATATAGCCAAAAAATAAAGCACCTAAAGGTCGCGCCAAAAATCCGGCAGAAAAAGCTCCAAAAGTTGCCATATTCTGCGCATACTCATCTATGTCAGGAAAAAAAATGGGAGCCAATTGAACGGCTAAGAATCCGTATAAAGTTACATCAAAGCATTCAACGATGTGACCTCCGATTATAGAAATACCCGTCTTAGTTTTCATGTTTATCGCGAAATATCTTTATACCAATTCTCTTGAAGTACTCTTCCATGAATTCACGAAAAAGATCCATGTGATTTTGTGCAGAAATATTATGCGTTTCTTTCATACAAAAGTAGCTCCGGATAACAGGACCTTTGATCTTAGGGAGCACATGAACAAGCTCTCCCTTATAAATATCGTTTGATTCTTGAGGGGCAGAAATAATGCCCAAACCTTCTTTCCCCGCATTATAAAGGGAAACTGTAGAATTTACCGTAATAGACGGAGTTAATCTAGGAATACCAAATTTCCCCTTAATATGCCAGTTAATATCATCGAAATGACTAAATTCATGCTCTCCATACGCTAAAACTTTATGTTTCAAAAGATCCTCTGGGATTTTAGGCAAACCATACTGCTCGATATACTTGGCACTAGCCAACAAAACATGGTGATAGGGGATATACCAAACCTTTCGAAATCCCTCTAGGTCATCTCTAACAGGTCTTAAAAGAATATCAGAGATTCTTTCTGTCTGCTTAGACAAAACATCATTTGCAATAATGTTCAATCTTAAATTTTGATGTTTTTCATAAAACTCTTTAAGACCGGGCATTAACCAACTAGAGGAAACAGCTGCTGTTGTGCTAATGACAATTTCCCCTTTCATTTCCTGAACATTTTGATTATGAGCGCTATGGACTCCTTCTAGATAAACATCTATAAGTTTCACAGCGTACGGAATGAAGGACTTGGCCTCTTCCGTTAAGGTAGTGGATTGTTTTTTTCGATTGACGAGCTTAACCCCTAACTCTTTTTCAAGCTCGTTAATATGAGCCCACATGGTAGATCTAGGAATCCCTAGGATCGTATGCCCGCCAAAATCACAGCCGGTATGTCCTAGAAATATGAGTGTTTTTAAGGCAATTATTCTCATTTCTGCTCTTCAAAATACCCCTAAATTGAAAGGTATTTCCTAACATCTCTGTCAAAGTCAACTTATTGTTATACATAGCCTTTTTTCTATTAGAAAAAATACTTTTATTTCTCTTCTAATTGAGATCTTGCTTCAGATACCCAATCAGGCTCTTGTTTTTTTTCAATAAATTCCGCAGGATCAAACAAAAGATCTTCCGTATTTCCACCACCCGCACTAGGTTGATCAACCGCCATGATTTCACCAACCTCCGGGACTAGTTGTGGAGAATTTATTTTAAAAGACATGGCTTTACTAGCTCCAACCACGCTTTTAAGTTCTACTCTTTTTTCCGCAAGTTTTTTTGTTTCTGCGTCTGTTGCCTTACGATTTGCTAAAATTAAGACAAAATCATACGTTCCATCCAAATTCGGGGTAGAAACAAGATCAATAGTATCTGTATTTTCTTTTAAATCCATCATAATAGTGGAAGAACCAGGAACAGATTCATCCACTGCATAAGATTGCACGCTACCGCTATCTATCACTTCTGTTTGCATTGAAGGCCAATTAATTTTAGGCAAATAAAGGTACAGTTTCCTGGTTTCTGGCACGATCTGAGATTCAAAAAAATCCTGTTTGTCTGAATTAATAAGAATCCAAGTTGTTCCGTCTTCTTTAGGCGTGATTATTAAGGCATTAATTTCATTTTTGGGAAGTTCTAACGTTTGTTGAATATTAACTGTGGTCGGCTGGGGAGGTTCCGGTGGCAAGGCATTTAATTCTGATTCTTGTTCTTCAGGCTCAGGCTCTGGTAAAGGAGGATCATCAGTTATAAGATCCAAGATATACGTTTTTCCTCTTAAGAAACTTCCCACAAGACGTGTGTAGGGTTCTAAAATCAAGTGACAGGCGCGACGCGATCCAAATCCCATAAGATCATATTGAATAAGAGCCCCCTGTTTTGCTTGCTTTTGTTCAGGTATCTTCCAAAAGGTGTCTTCCGGAGCCTTAACTAATAAAGAACCATCCTCTGAAGACTCTACATACAGAGAAATGGGATGACTTAAGACAAAAACAATCCGTGTTTTTTTTATTTCTGTCCCCACCTGAATGTCTTTCACCGTGAGGTTGGCGCGCGGGACACAAACACTGGCCCACAAAAGAAAAAAGAGAAAACTTTTTTTGCAAAACTGAATCATACACTTCCCTGCATCCTTTTCAGGATACAAGACTTTTTTTATTTTTGCATTATTTTTGAGCCCACTCAAAAAACTTAAGGACGTTTTTCTTTAGAATATCCGCTCTGAGCAATGGGAGAAGCCATCTTTATTCCATCTGAATGTGCCCGTGGATAAGAAGAAAAGACCTTATAAAATAAAAACAAAGTTACAATGACCAGACTTAAAATCAAGATTTTTTGAGAGTTATATAGTACAGAAAAAGGGCTGCTTAATTTATCTGACATGGAAATAAGTCTCAATTCTTCTCCACTAGGAACCTCTAGGGTTTCACTGGTATGAATATGATATGCTTTTTTAAAGGCATCAAGCGTTAAAAAAGGGTCCAAATCTAAAAACTGGGCATAAGATCTGACAAACCCAAGTGTGTACGTTTGTGACGGTAATTTGCCCAATTGTCCTGTTTCAATAGCCCGTAAAAACTCTTCTCTAATATTGAGAGACTCCACCACGTGATGGATTTTATATCCTTTTTTCATGCGAGCTTCTCTTAAGAGAACCGAAATATGCTTGCTATAGATATTATTTTTTTCTTTTTTATTCATTGTAGTGCGCTCCCTATTATTTATTGTACATAGAGAGCAATGGAATTCAAGAGATTTAGTCTTTCCAAAAAGAAGGGAGAAATAAAATTAAGATGGTGACTAATTCTAAACGGCCCAAAAGCATCCCCAACATCAAAATCCATTTAACGGAATCCCCAAGCTCAGTGTAGGTTTGGCTAGGCCCTATATGATTGCCCAGTCCAGGACCCAAGCTTGTCAACATAGATGCTGAAGCCGAAAGAGTTGTCACAATGTCTAATCCGAAGAGAGATAAACAAAAAGATAAAACAGCAAAACAAAAAATAAACAGAATGAAAAGAGCCGCAACAGAATCAAAAATAGATCCTGAAATTTGTTTTCCATTATATTTTGGCAAGAAAACACCATGAGGTCGACGAAGCTTTTGTAAATAAATAAAGGTGAATCGCCATAATACTTGAAAGCGGAACACCTTAATACCCCCTGCCGTCGATCCCGTGCAGCCTCCAATAAAGGGGGCAAAGAAAAAAACCATCAAAGCAACTCCCCCCCAAACATTATAGTCTCCAGAACAGAAGCCCGTTGTTGTGACCGCCGACACCACATTAAATATGGTCTGGGTAATAAGATCAAAAACATCTCCTCCTTTTTGAGTCATCAGATTCCATACAAGAACAATCCCGACAAAAAAGAGGGTAATCAATCCATAAGCCTTTATTTGATCATCTTTAAAGAAAAGCCTCCAATTTTTTGTGAACAGATGACCAAATAAAAGCTGGGTCACACCCCCCAAAAACATAAAAAGAACAAGCACATATTCCAGGGGTTTATTTTGAAAAAACCCAATGGATAGATCGTGCGTTGAAAATCCTCCCGTTGACACTGTGCTCAAGCTATGACACAGAGCATCAAACCAACTGAGCCGCAAGGCAAGTAAAGCCAAAAAACACAACAAAGTCAGGCTTAGATAAGTAATAAAGATAACTTT
Organism: Alphaproteobacteria bacterium RIFCSPHIGHO2_01_FULL_41_14; assembly: GCA_001767855.1. Taxonomy (NCBI): domain Bacteria; kingdom Pseudomonadati; phylum Pseudomonadota; class Alphaproteobacteria; species Alphaproteobacteria bacterium RIFCSPHIGHO2_01_FULL_41_14. The sequence continues at coordinate 84,574 of MEMF01000002.1, forward strand.
GGCGATCTGAGCAATCCGAGGCAAAAACTTCTCTGACCGATCTGACGATTCAGACTGGAATAACTCAAGCCCCCCCACGCGCATATCTGTTAAGAGGGTCAAAGCCATCACAATGATTCCGATACCCCCTAACCACTGCAACATAGCCCTCCAAAACAAAATGCCTTTGGGCATTGCGTCTAAATTTTTTAAAACAGTAGCACCCGTTGTCGTCAGGCCAGATACCGTTTCAAAAAACGCATCCGTATAACTCACATTAATAGAAGATAGGACAAAAGGAATGGATGAAAACCCAATCCCAACAAGCCAGGTAATTGCCGTTAGAATAAAAGAATCGCGTTTATCAAACTCAATTTCAGAAATAGACTTATTGGAGAAAACAAAAAGCACCCCAAAAAAAACCATAATGGCTTGAGAAAACAGGTAAACCTTATAATCTGGATTATTAGTAAAAAAATCAATTAAAACAGAAGGGATCATGGCAGCAGCCAGAATAAGAACAAGCCACCCAATTAGATAAAATATAGATCTAAAATGTACCATTCATTAGTGGAACTGATGGTGTTCGTAAGGGCTGTCTAAAGAAAAAGCAGGAATAGAAACTTTAAAGGGCTCTCCTTCTAAGCTTTCCATCTCATAATTTCCAAACATAATACCAGAGGGTGCGCTTAAAACAGCCCCACTTGTATAGCTAAAGGATTCCCCGGGCTTCACAACGGGCTCCATCCCAACGACACCATCTCCTTTGATTTCGTGTGTTAATCCGTTCGAATCAGTAATTTTCCAATGCCTCTTTCTAAGCTTTACAGCACGTTCGCTCTGATTTTTGATAGTGATTTTATAAGACCAAACAAATTGCTCAGAATAAGGTTCCGATTCTTCTTCTAAATAAACCGGTTCCGCAAAGACTTCAATTGGTTCTTTTTGTGTCATAGACATAAGTCTTCCCTTCGCATCTATTTATAGAGTATCTAAATTATAGTCCAAGTTCAATCGAATTTTTACATAATCTATTTAAGAAATACTCTGAGTTAAAGAGGTGACTATTTTATCTTGCAAATCCTCATAAACCTTTCCATCTTCAGAAAAATTTTGCATCATCATTACAAAAAGATATTTAGGCTTTTCGTCTTTTAGGATGTATCCTGCAAGGCTTCTAATGCTTGTTAAGCTTCCTGTTTTCGCCAACACTTTTACCCCTTTTGGTAAGTTCTTAAGTCGGAGCTTCAAAGTACCGTCCTCTCCCCCCACCGCTAGTGAGGCTAAGAAAGGTTCCTTTAAAGATTTATGACGAAACGCCTCCCAAAGAAGGTCTGCCATCTGATGAGCGGAAATCAAATTATGGTGGGAAAGCCCAGATCCATCCATAAACACGGCTCGAGATAAATCAACGGATAGGCAGTCCTGCAGAGTTTTTTTCATAAAAGTATCGAGATATTTGGGCTTCCTAAATTTATCAGGGTTTTCCAGCATAAAAGGGATTAGAACAGATTCCATAATCGTATCATCCGAGTCTTTTATTCCCTTTTTTAAAATATCATATAAGGGGTCCGAGAAATGTTGGACCAAAACATGGGGTTTTTCTTTAGGAAAGGGGCGGAAAAGAATTTTTCCCTTTAAGAAAACCCCCGCCCCTTCTAAAGCCGTATGAATACATTTTCGTATATATTCTTTAAAACGATGTTCTTTTACAGGGAGGCATATCTTAAAAGCAGGAGATCCATTCGGAATGCACCCCTTAATGGAAATCCTCTCTTCCAGATCTAAATCACATCGCTCAATATATTCTTCCTCTAAACAAGCGGTTGAGATAGATTGGTTATCAATCTTATAGGGGGGTTGATTCTTATCATAAATAAGGGTGGGCTTTCGTTTATCTGTTATCCCTGGAATCAATTTGAAACAAATCGTATTTTTGTTGACATTAAGTACGGAGATAGGAGCTCCATATAAAAAACGCGTTGCCTCAATTGACCACCCTTCCACGTGAGGAAATACGGGGACAGTCTCTTGGTTGATCATAATATCCCCTGCAATAGTGGATCCCTTTTTTTGCTTATAGGCTTTAAACAGAGCCGTTAAATCAACCAACGTAAACGTGGGGTCTCCTGCAAATCTTAAATAAACAGCATTCCCTTTTTTCAATAGGGAAGTTTCAAACTGATAAGTGGGCCCAAGCTGAGAAAGGGCAACCAAGGCTGTTGGGATTTTTTCCAAACTGGCTGGCCTCATCAAGAGATTCGGGTTCTTTTCGTAAATTATTTTTCCAGAATTCAGATCTCGAATTTCCATACCAACCATAGAATCGAGGGCTGTTTTCTGAATTAAGGAATCGATCGTCCCCGTAAGTGAAGAACCAAAAAAAGCTGAAGACATGTGACATCCAAAAATGGTTAAAAGAAAGAGTTTTTTCATGAGTTCAGTATGTGTGGAACGCTCTGGAAAATCAACCTCCGTTTATTGCGGATTCTTGAATAAATAGATAGTATACTAGCGACATGGTAAAGTTAACGAAGATTTATACACGAACAGGAGATAAGGGAACCACTTCATTAGGAGATGGAAAAAGAATTTCAAAAACCTCTTTACGTATTCAAGCTATCGGCTCCATAGATGAATTAAATGCCGCTTTAGGCGTGACCGGTCTTTTTTTGTCTGACCCCTCATTAAAAGAGATAAGACACATTCAGAATGACCTTTTTGATGTGGGGGCTGACCTATGTATTCCCGAGGAATCTCCTAAAAAATCCTTGCAGTTGAAAGACAATCAAGTGCAGTGGCTGGAAGAAAAAATTGACTCCTTTAATAAGAACTTAGCCCCTCTTTCTTCCTTTATCCTCCCCGGTGGATCTGCTGCCTCTGCCCATCTTCATCTCTCTCGAACTATTGCACGACGAGCGGAGAGAGATGTGATTGCCCTGTCTGAACAAGACAAAATTAATCCAGAGGTAGTCATGTACCTTAATCGTCTTTCAGACTACCTGTTTGTGTTAGGACGGGTTTTGAATAATAATGGAACAGAGGATGTTTTATGGATTCCTGCCAAAAGCCAGATGGAAAGAGCTTAAAATGAGTTTATTTTTATACCTATTTCTTTTAGGCACCTTGTTCGTTAGCTCTGGAAGTACAAAAAATCTGGGATATTGCCCAAAAGACCCTGCTAAAGCCTGTCAAGCCTCCCTATCTACCGCCCTAAACATACTCACCAACTGTGCCCTTGACAGACCCCGCATAAAGGAATGCGCAATGATTTTTATTGAGACGCTTTCTGAGGCGGATGACAAGGCCCCCTTTTACGAAGAATTCTATGAAAAGAATTTCGAAGTGGGCAATGTGGAGGCTTACAAAAAAGAGATAGAAAGCCTAAAACAGTATAGTCAGCGTGCATGGCTTGTTCTTCATAACTTATCAAAAGCTCTCATTCTAAATTATATAGATGTATCTAAATTAACAGCGGAACAAAAAAGAGAGATAGAAAACCTCATCCAACCCGTCTTCGAGATATCGGAAAACCGCAAGTTTGATATTAATGACGCCGTTCACAGAAAGCTTTTCATAGAAAAAGAATTAAGCCGCGCTCAAGCCATCGAATGGGGATCCCCTGACAAAAAAATAATTCTTTCCTAGCCCCTTTTTCTGCTGGCATTTTTTCTTGAGTTGTCTGAATGGAAATTGTAAGGTGAAGGGGAGAGACTCTTTTAGTATTTTATATTAAAAAGTCGTCTACCGGGGCAGGTATGGAAGAAAAATTTAGCTTTAAAATTCAAGATTTTGTTCAGTGGTATGAAGGGCAGCTTCTTTATCCTCATCACTATCAACAAATGCGGTATGAAATCCAACAATTAGCCCTATGTTATCTTTCCATCTCTACGCCGTGGTATTGGGGCATACGGTCCCTAGAAATAGACGAAGCCTTATTGCCAAGTGGTATCATCAGAATTAATTCGGTTTTAGCTGTTTTCCCAGATGGATCTGTCTTGGAAAAAGACAAGATCACCCCCCCCTTCTTAGAAATAGATATTTCCTCTCTCAAAGGAGAATTAGAGAATAAAGAAGCGACCATTTACTTAGCTGTTATCAAGCGTCAACCAGACAGCGCCAATACGACAGGTGATTTCCCTCGCTACATTTCCGCAGAATCAAATGCCATTGTAGATGAAAATACAGGAGAAAGTCCTCTTAACATAGCCAAACTTTCTTTAAGAGCGCTGCTCGTTACAGAAGAGAAGCTATCTGCTCGCCTCTCTGCTTTCCCTCTGATGAAAATTCTTGTCCAAAATGGAGCTTTTCGTAAAACTAACTTTATTCCGCCTACTCTTTCTTTTGGCACAGAGGGACCCATTGCAGAACCATTAAAAATTTTGATTACAAAACTAAGGCAACACATTTCTTATCTGTCTGTTCGTCTTCAAGGGCTTAAAACAAAAGATCTGATTTCAGTATTAGATTATTACAACACCGTTTATAACGTTTTAACCAGCCGCATTTTATCGCTAGAAGGTATTTATGAGTCAATCGACACTCATCCCTATGAGATGTATAAAGAGCTTAATATCGCTGCGGGTACTTATTGCGCTCTGAACCACAATAAACCTCCGCCTGTTTTTCCTCCTTATAATCATAGTGATCTAAACGCCACCTTCAGCCCGATAATGGATTTCATTAATGAAATCATAGAATCTATAAAAAGCGCCTCCATTTCTATTATTTTTGATCAAGACGGAAGCGTGTTCCAGCAACAAATAAAAGAACCGTATTTGGCTAATAAAATCCTTGTTATTGGTGTGCGTCTTGGAAAAAACATGAGCCGGGCCACAGGCATTAGCTGGATTAAGGGAGCTGTCATCTCTTGTGACTTTGCGATCAAAGATATAAAGGAAAAAAGAATTCTAGGGGCAGAAAGAGAGCTGGTAGAACAAATTCCCGAAATGGGTCTAGCTGCAGTTCAAGATCAAGTTTTCGTGAAGGTTACAGTAGATCCTGCCTTCATTCGAGCCGATGAATTCTTAAAAATATTTAACCCTTCTGACAGAGAAGATTCTCGTCCTGAAGATCTTTTTCTATACGTGGCAGGGTAGATGCACACAGATATCTATTTGAAATCTGCCATATTACAAGATTTTAGAACTTTCTATCGTGAGTTGCTTATCTTACAAGACATGGCTCTTGAGCATGGGATTTCTAAAAAAGAGACAAAAACACCCGATGAAACCGCGGTTGAATTGGCTCAGTCCCAAGACCAAACGCTCGGTCATCGTATCCGACAACGATTAGAAAACCTCTTTATGTCTCAATATTCTGAAGTGAGTAACCAAATCTATGTGGCGTCATATTATCGAGAAGCTCAATACATCATGGTCGCTCTGGCAGATGAGATTTTTATCAATTTAAATTGGCGCGGCAGTGAAGAGTGGAAGGATAACTTATTAGAATCTCTTATTTACAACACACAAGATTCGGGGGATAAATTTTTTGAAAATCTAGACCTTCTTCTAGGTGCTAAGAGTTCCCAATCAACAGATATGGCTGCCCTTTATTTGTTTGCTTTGGGTCTGGGCTTTAAGGGAAGATACCGGGGAACAAAAAACGAAGACGAACTTTTTGCTTATCGAAAAAAACTATACCGGTATATTACTGCTGACAATCTAGACTTATTGGAAAATAGATCCCCTCTTTTTCCTCAGGTGTATGAAAACATTATTGATGATCGGCAAAACATAATAATCCCAGATTCTCGCCCTTGGTGGATATCATTAGGAGTCATTCTGGTAGGTTTTATCGGCGTGTCTTCTCTCATTTGGTTAACGCATATGAATATTTTTTCTCCTCTTATTCGCACACTTGAAAAATGGTCAGGATTTTAGATGAGTGATATTTCTTCATTCCAGCTCATTCTCTCTATTCTCGGACTGGGAAGTCTTGTCTTTATGTTGGCCACTTATTTGTCGGGAATTGGTCTTAAGGAGCAATTCGAAAAAGTAGGCATCCGTACTCTTTCAATTTTTGGGGCCTTAAAAGATGTGTTGGGAGGAAAACGAGAGCTTAACTCTCTTTCCTTTAAACATTTTTTTCAAGATCTTTTTTATGGCATTCTAAATCTATTCGGCATTTATCCTCAGGGACCTTTTTATGAATCTATGCGACAAGTGGTTCGGGCTCTCGAGGAAAGAACGGGCTCTAAGAAAACTCTTTACGAACTTCCTTGGTTTATCATGGTTGGTACTGAAGGTGCAGGAAAATCATCTTTATTAGGAAACTTGACCTTATCAACCCCCATTTCCAGCCCAAATTTTGGCAACCCAGATGGCCATCCTCTCATCCAGTGGTGGTTCTATGAAAGGGGAATTGTTCTTGATATTAGCGGAAGAGTTCTGGACTCAAAACAACCCTCTCTGACAGAGTCTTGGGAAACTTTTTTGAAAGCACTCAGACGGTATCGCCCTCATCGTCCTCTGGATGGGATTATTTTTACTGTCCCCTCTACTCAATTTGCAGGCCCCGGGCAGCTGTCAAAACCTGAACTGGTAGAACAAGCACACCAGCTCTCTAACCAGTTGGTCAAAATTGAAAAAATATTAGGCCTGAAACTTCCTCTCTATGCTTTATTGACAAAATGCGATGAAGTTGGAGGGTTCCAAAGCTTTGTAAAATCTTTGCCTCAAAAGTCTCTGGGAGAACCATTTGGATGGTCCAACCCTTACGCCACCAATCTCTCTTTTGATCCAAAGTGGATCTCAGAAGCATTTCAAACCATGTATGCCTCAGTATACGAAATCATTATTCGAATTTTCGGGAATGAATCGACGGAAAACCCTGGTCGTAATGAAGTTGTTGCTTTCCCAGAAAGTTTTATTCAGCTCCAAGATTCAGTTCAAACCTATCTCAGCGTTTTATTTAAAACAGGAGACTATGACGATCACTTTATCTTTAGGGGCCTCTTTGTCACAGGAACTGGGGAAGAGAATGCATCGTTAAAAATACTAGCTCAACCTTTTTTATCTGATTTATTTACCAAAAAAATATTCTCTGAATTCGGGCTTGCGACCCCTATTAAAAAGTTTTTCCTCATTATGAGTAAAAAAATTAATTTACTGAGATTCTCTATCTCGGCAGCTTTTATTATCGCGATTTATGGGCTCTGTTGGACCAATCAATATTTGACAGATACCCTTTACCATATTCGGCCATTAATCAAACAAGTTCAGGAAGATCTGGAAACTAAAAACTGGGACAATAGTTTTAAAGAAAAGAAGGTGGATATTACCCAACACGAAGGGAAAGCAGTCCTCCAACTTTTAGACACTATTTATACTTATCGGTTACGCCACCTGTTGATTCCCATGTCATGGGTAAGCCCCACTGTTTACAAACTTGATCATGTCACAGCCGAACTTTATAACAAAATCATTGCAAGGAATATGGCCGCCTTTTTAGGAGCGAAAGCAGATCGCTTAACAACGGCTCCCCTCTCGATAACCCCGTCTCAAAAAGTATATCAGTCACCTCTTGAAACTTCAGAATTTTTGTTACTGGAAGGTTATGTAAAAGGTCTGGCTAACTTAGAGCGAGCAAGCCTTCTTTATGCAACTCTACAAGAAACTCAAGATCTCTTCCAATTAGCGGAAATTCTAAATTATCTTTATGGTTACTCCCTCAGCCCTGATTTCTTAAAATCCAGAGTTGCAAAAAGAATTCTTATTACACAGGCCTCTTACGAAACATTTGATATAAGCAGCTACCGCCTTTACGCCGAAAAACGACTTTATCTCCTCTATGATGTCTTCCTTAGAAAAATTCTAGACCCTGAGTATATTTATTCTTTAGCTGGTCGATTGCAAAATTCTCTTCAGCATGTGGAAGGAAGACGCCAGCCTGATCTGGAAATCCTGAAAAAAAGCATCTCCGACATTAAAGAGTTAGTAGGATTCTTAACTCAGGCTGGAGGAAGCTGGCTTTCGAACCCCCAATTCAACCCCGGCTCTCGTTATCAACAATTGATTGATCAAATCAAACATATTGGCTTGCTAGGAACGAATATTCCTCAAACTCTGTCTGAAACCTCTGGTAGAATGTATGAAAAAGCGGTTCGATATCTAAGAAGTTATGGATCTTCTATAACTGGTTATTTTTTAAGTGTTTCCCCCCAGACTCAGAAATTAGAGCCCTCTCCTGGCCTTATCAATCTTGAAAAGCAATTAGATACCTTCTTACAACAACCTTTTATGCAAAAAGCATCCGGATCTTTCTTTGTTGATAAAATTCCCCAAGGACAATTCTTACACTGGGATTCTCAGGCCGTACGCAATGCTGTTTCTCTCGTGGAGGCTTATAAATCTTTCGTAGGGACAGAGCTCACAAAATATCCTGCTAATTTGCAAGATACTCTTCGTCAAGCTGGTTTTTACCAAACTCAAAGAAATATAGAAGCCATGCTTGAGCAGGCCCAGACTTTCTATGAAGATCCTCAGCGTGATTGGTCAGAACAAGCTGAAGATGCGAGACGCGCCCAGTCTATGAACATTAATGAAGTGGGTCCTTTGTTCATCAAACTCATTAAGGATCTGGATGCGATGGGAGGAGGAGCAACTTATTTAAGGCTTAGAAATCTTTTGTTTGAACAAATGTATAAGAACCTAAAAAACCTCGACAAAACTTTAAGAGACAGCGCCTATTATCAACCCCCAGATCAAAGTTTTTCATCCTGGAAAGGAGAAACTGACGGTGTCCTTAAGGCCTTTAATATAACCGACGTCTCAGAGATGAAGGATTATTTTGCGAATCAGAGTGCCCGAATTTTAACTATGGTCATTAATAATGCCGAACCTGTTATCGAAATATTTAAAGCAGATTTGTTTGATACCAATATTGATCAAATTAAATTGATTAGTAAATGGAATGGTCTTGTGGAGCAGGCCATTTCCTACAAAAAATCTAAAGCCAGCGGCTCTATGAAGTCTCTTGAAAAATTCATGGAAGAGGACGGTAATAAAATTACTTATGCAACGTGTTTCACAGACTTGAAACCAGAGAAATTTGATCAACCCTCTAGTGATTATTTTACTGAGAAACAAAATGATCTCAAGCGGAGTATGTATAAACGTTGTCAGGAACTGGCAGCTGAGAAGGGGGCTCAACAATATAATAAACTGGAAAATACCTTTAACACTTATCTTGCAAACTCTTTCCCATTTACGAGACAGGTTCCCAACACCCCTCAACTCGAATCTGAAGCTTCTTGGCCACTCTTACAAGAACTCTTTACAGAGTTAGAAGTTTTAACACCTGGTGTGAGACAATCCTTAAAAGAGTCCAAAAAATACAGCAATGGATGGAAGAAAGTCGAAAAATTCATTTCTCAGCTTGATAGCGTCAAAAAATTCTTCGAGACTTATTTTTCTCCCCTAAAAAAAGACAGTGATCCTGGGATGACCTTTAACATTAAATTCCGAGACAATAGGGTTAAAGAATCCTTCGGAAACCAAATATCAGATTGGGCCATTATTTTTGGTGATAAATCTCTTAGTATTCGACAAAATGGTTCAGGGGTTTCCAATGGACGATGGGTGATGAGTAGCCCTGTTTCTTTCGGCTTTCAGTGGACCACTCCCTCTGTTCTCCTACCCTTAACAGAGACGAATATTCCCTCCCTCGTAAAGGTGAATGATCGATCCTTATTTGTTTATGAAGGCACTTGGAGTATCTTGCGTGCGATCATGCTGCACCTTGCAAAACCAGAAGAAGGAGGCTCCCTTACCAATGATGTCCTTTTAAAATTTGAAATCCCCCTTGGACCCCCTTCAGCCACCGCCCCAGTTTCCCTAGCTAAATTGTATCTGAGACTTATGCCTCAAACAGAGAAAGGCCAAAACGCTGTTAACTTCAAGATTCCAACTTTCCCGGTCCAAGCTCCCAAACTAATAGGAGAAATGTGAAAAGATCATGCCCCTTTATGAAACGCTAGATCCTCTTTTACAAGACATCCCCGGTCCAAATCCTCAAGGAAAAGACCTTAAATATAGCACAGAATATGATCAAATCAGAGAAGCCTCTCGAGAAGACTTAGATTTGCCCCAGGGTGTGTGGGTGCAAGATTTAAAATCTGCAAATTGGGGGGACGTTGAAAAACTATGCCTAAATATTTTACAAACACAATCGAAAGATTTGCAGGTTGTTGCTTGGCTCTTAGAAGCTTGGATGTCTCTTTATAGTATGAAAGGGCTCAAGCAAGGGTTTGATTTACTTTTACAGATGTCTCAGAAATATTGGGATACAGCATTCCCTCAACTTAATCCGCAAGATCCTGAGTTCAGAAGCGCGCCATATAATTGGATTAATGAAAGATTATCTAATCGGTTTAATAAGATTGAAGTAACAGCCCCTGATGATCCAGATCTTTTAACTTATTCCTATTCAACCTACCTTGATCTCCAAAAAGATGGGGGTATTGTTATTACGGGTTCTTCAGAAGAGCAAAACCTTTCTGAAAAGAGAACCGGATTTGCAAAAAGTCTCAAAAAAACCAAAGACGATTTTTTTGTTGGTCTTAAAGCTGATGGAGAAGAAACCCTAACTCTTATTAAAAATCTGCAGTCGTTTTTAGACAGTAAGTTCGGGGCTGACGGCCCCTCTCTTTATCACGCTCAAGATAAAATACAAGAATTTATTAACTTTTTCGAACAGACGCTAGCCGCTCGGCATCAGCCTCAAGAAAATGTTTCAGTCAAACTCGAGGCAGGAGAAGAGGAAGAAAACGCCTCTTCCTCAGAAAACACGCCCCCTGCTGCCAATACAAATGTGCATGTGGACATGGTGATGAACAGCCGTTCTGATGCCTATGCTCTTATCAATCAGGCCGCAGATTATTTAGAAAAACTTGATCCCCACAGCCCATCACCCCATCTTATTAAACGCGCGATTCGATGGAGTAATTTAGACTTAAAGAACTTGCTGCAAGAAATGATTAAAGATCCAAGTTCCCTTGAAGACCTCAAACATCTTCTCGGCATGGCCCAGGAGACAAATACCTCCGAAACAGGTGACGCTCTCTCCGGCCCACAATCAACCGATCCCTCTTCTTAATCCTTTATGGCCCCAGCAGTTTTTAAGAACTTGGATATCTTTTCCTAGTTGCACTCTCTGCATGATCATCGTATGGTTATTTCAAATGTATATGGGTTAACATGATTTTTATTTGGAAAATTTTATTCTTCTTTTCTATCTTCTGTTTTTCTTTTACAGCTATTTGTAAAAAAGAAGAAAAAGTTGTTCATGTTTATTTCTGGGCTGGCACGATTGATGAAAGCACCATAAAAAAATTCGAAAAAGAAACCGGTATCAAGATTAAATGTGACTATTATGACGGCGATGAAATTCTAGAAACGAAACTCCTAACAGGAAGCTCCCTTTATGATGTGGTGATGCCTTCTGCTGTGCCTTATTACAGCCGTCAGGTACGGCTTGGATTATATCGTCCCTTAGATCGCTCACAATTACCTAACTGGAAAAATCTAGATCCGCATATTGTGAAACTACTAGAGACGGTGGACCCAGGTAACAAATATGGAGTCCCTTATAGCTGGGGCACCACGGGGTTTCTTTATAATCCAGACACCCTTAAAAAATACTTGCCTCCTGATACGCCTCTGGATACATATCGTATTATCCTCGATGAAACAATTATGAGAAAATTATCTAAGTGCGGTGTTGGATTGATTGATCAACCTCAAGATGCATTGGAAGCTTTTCTCGCTTACCTAAAAATTAAACCTAACTATAAGGACTTATCCCAAATAGACACCGTGAAAAAAGTTGTGGAGAGAATTCGTCCTTATATAAAGTTTTTCGCTATTAGTTCGGATAAAATGATCACAAACGCAGTGAGTGGGGAAGCATGCCTTGTTCAAACATGGTCGGCAGAGGCATTTCACGCTCAAAGACTCGCTGAGAAAATCAAAAAGAAATTATTGTTTGTGATTCCTCGTGAGCACAGAGGAGCTTGGTGTGATTTACTAGCGATTCCCAAAAATGCGCCACACCCAGAAAATGCGCATAAATTCATTGACTTTATGATGCGCCCTGACATTGCTGCTGTTAATTTAGAGAACACATTCATGACCATTGCCAATGTTCCAGCCCAAAAATTAATACCGGCTTACTTAAAGAACAGTAAGATTATTTTTCCACCCAAAGAAGTTCTAGACAATTTGAAACTAAGCGAAACACTACCCCTCAATTACGAAAGAAAAACAACCCGAATGTGGGCTCATATTAAAGCAAGACAATAGATAGGATTTTTCCATGAAAATAAAGATATTTTTTAACAGTGTCTTCCTGTTGATGTTAACTTCTTGTTCCTCTTTTAAAGAAAAAATTGGCATTACTCATTATGCCCCCAATGAATTTGAAACGGTTCAAAATGAGCCTCTTGAGATTCCTCCTTCCTTGAACATAGAAAACCCCGAAGAAGGACCATACAAAAGAAAAAAATCAACAGCAGAGAAAGCACGGGGTCTTCTGATACCGGCTTCTAAGGCCCTTCCCGCTTCTTCTTCTGATCACAAAGCCGAGCAAATTCTTTTAGAAAAAATTGGATCAGACAAAAGAAACCCCAACATTCGACGCGCCATTGATCGTGATAACCATGCTGAACCTACCATGCAAGAAAAGATCCAACGCACCCTGGTGTTCTGGAAAAAACCAGAAAAAGGCACGATTATTGATCCCCGTAAAGAACAAGAAAAATTAGAGACTGAATCATCAGTTGAGGACAAATAAATGTATTTTCATCAAGAGATTAAAGGTTGTCTCAGTAAAACCATACATACTGAAGGGTTATCTGAAAATTTTTTGAAAGAGTATCTTCCGACTTTAAAAAAAACTCTTCAAAAATTAAAGAAGGCTCATGAAGAAGAAACACTCCCCCTCCTTAGATTGCCCTATTTAAGAACTGACATTGCGGCGCTTCGGGATCTTGTCTTAGAAATCCAAGATGATTTTACCGATACCGTTATTTTGGGTACAGGTGGATCGAGTTTGGGGGGGCAGGCTTTTTATGCTCTTGCCCATCGAGAAACATCGCATCGCCTCCATTTCATGGATAACATTGATCCACACACCTTTCAGTCCCTTTTCAAACAGCTTAGCTTTAAAAGCACCTTGTTTGTTGTGATTTCAAAATCTGGGAATACTGCTGAAACTCTTGTTCAGTTTATGACGTGTCTTCAAAAAGTACAAAAAGAGGTGGGCACGGATTCTGTGAGGGATCATTTCATCATCATCACGGAACCAAAACCATCTCCCCTCAGACAGCTTGCAGACTTTTACCATATTTCTCTTTTAGACCATGATCCTAAGATAGGGGGTCGTTTTTCTGCCCTGTCTATTGTTGGTCTGTTTCCTGCCATGATTGCGGGCGTTGATCCGGTCCTTATTAGGGAAGGGGCTGCCCGAGTATTTGATCGTCTTTTGTCTTTAGATGATCCTTCTAACTTTGGCCCGGCAGTAGGGGCTGCCCTCTCTCATGCTTTAGAAGTCAAAAAAGGAAAAACCATTTCTGTCCTGACTCCTTATGTGGATGATCTTCATTATTTTAGCCTATGGTATCGTCAACTGTGGGCAGAAAGTCTAGGGAAGAAAGGCCATGGAACAACACCCGTGAGTGGGCTAGGCACCGTCGACCAACACAGTCAATTACAGCTCTACTTAGACGGCCCCTCCGATAAATTCCATACAATCATTGTTTCTTCTATGGAGAATAAAGGGGAGTCCATTTCAGAAAACTTTTCTAAAATATCTGCTGATCTTAAATGTTTTTCATTCTCTACCATGGGAGATTTAATGGAAGCTGAGCAACGCGCCACCATCGATACCCTTATTAAAAATCAGCGTCCTACCCGTGTTTTAGAAATTCCCATTCTTTCTCCTGATTTTATGGGAACCTTAATGATGCACTTTATTCTAGAAACTATTTTTATGGCCGATCTGTATGGAGTCGACCCCTTTGATCAACCTGCCGTTGAAGAAGGAAAAGTGCTCGCCAAAAAATACTTGGAAAAAACCATAAAAGAACGGTTGCATCCCTAATGGCCACAACGATCCAACGCCTCTCTTCTAACCTCATTAATCAAATTGCTGCCGGTGAAGTTATTGAACGTCCAGCGTCCGTGGTGAAAGAGCTGACAGAAAATGCCATTGACGCAGGCGCCACTCAGATTGATGTGGTTCTTCGTGATGGCGGAAAAAGCTATATATCTGTCACAGACAATGGGTCTGGGATGGGTCTTGAAGATTTGCGCCTTTCCATCGAACGTCATGCCACCTCCAAACTGCTTCATCAAGACCTTTTTAATATTGCAACGCTTGGATTCCGCGGCGAAGCCCTTCCTTCCATCGGGGCCATTAGCCGGTTGACTCTCACCAGCATGACTGCGGAGACAAATCAAGGATGGTCTCTATCCGTGGAAGGAGGCACAATCCAAGAGTGCACCCCAGTGGCTGCCCATCTGGGTACTAAGATCGAAGTCCGTGATTTGTTCTTTGCGGTCCCTGCACGCCTTAAGTTTTTAAAAACAACGCCTGTTGAAACTCAGCATATAGAAGATCGTCTTCAGCGATTGGCTCTGGCTTATCCAGACCGATCCTTTTCTCTGATGGCTGACCAAAAACTTATTTTTTCATACGCGGCTCAGCAAAAATCTCAAGAAGGATTGCTAGCACGCATCAGCCAAGTGATGGGACATAAATTTGAAAATGATGCCCTTGCTGTAGACGCTCATCGTGATCACTATCTTTTATCTGGATTTATCGGCCTCCCCACTCTGAACCGCACCAATACCCAATTTCAGTTTTTATTTGTGAACGGACGCCCCGTAAAAGACAAACTCTTTTCCGTCTCTATCCGGGCCGCCTATCAAGATTTTTTAGCTCATGATCGCCACCCTCTCTTATGTCTTTACCTCACCGTCCCTTCTCGTTCTGTTGATGTGAATGTGCATCCTGCCAAAACAGAAGTACGCTTTGAAGATACCCAATTTGTCCGCAGCTTTCTTATCAGCACGTTAAAACAAGCCTTATCAGGAATGCAGCATCGATCCGCCACAAGTGTGGCCGACGACGCACTTAGTTCTTTTCGACCCAAAGAAGTTTTTCAACAACCTTTGTTAGGATCCTCATCTCCTTCTTCCTATGGCCCGTCTTTTTTTCAGCCCATGAAAAAACAGACTATGGCCTTTACATCGTATCAGCCTGTTTCCAGTAGCATTATGGAATCTGTTGCTGTCATGGATGCTCCCTCCGTTGATCCAACCCACTTTCCCTTAGGCGCTGCCTGTGCCCAGTTGCATGAAAATTATATTGTGGCCCAAACCCAAGATGGATTGGTGATTGTCGATCAGCATGCGGCCCATGAACGCATCGTGTATGAAAAATTAAAGCAGGACATGAGTCAGAATCAAGTAAAGCGCCAAATCCTACTCATCCCAGAAGTGGTAGAACTGACTAAGAAAGAATATGAGGCACTCATAAAAAACCAAGAAGATCTCGTTCAATTTGGGATTGTTCTTGAATCTTTCGGTACTAACTCTGTTCTCATCCGCGAGGTTCCCACTCTTTTGGGACAGACGGACATACGACCCCTGATCAAGGATTTATCGGAAGATCTCGCTTCAGAAGGAGAGGGCATGACAGTACAAAAAAAATTTCATGAGATTTGTTCTTCCCTTGCGTGCCACGGCAGCGTCCGTTCTGGCCGCCAATTGTCTTTGTCAGAAATGAACGACTTGCTGCGCCAGATGGAACAAACGCCCTATTCTGGCCAATGCAACCATGGCCGACCCACCCAAATTGAACTCAAGCTCAAAGATATTGAAAAACTTTTTGGTCGGCGCTAACGACTCTGTACACTCTATCTCTATTTGATAGGGGACCCTCTGAGTTAGAGCGCTCTTCTCGTGTAAAGAGGAGATGGGTTGTTGTCGGGAGCAGAAGTAAGGGAGGTGGACAACAGAGTGGCGAGTGCCATAAGAGTGATGGCAAGAGGCTTTGTGCAAATGTTTTTAAAGAAATGAATACGGCGTATCAGATTTTGACTCAAAATTCAATGAGATGTGACAAAAATATAACTCATATAATTCAGCTTCAAGCCACGGGCACCGCGTCTGCGAGAGCATCCAAACGCGTCAGAACAAAGTAAGTTCTCTGTGCCGCTTGAAAAGGTTCAGTAAATAGCCATTCGTAACTTGGATTCCCTTTTTCTATAGACATCCAAACGGAGTGATCTTCCCCTGGCTTGTATATTGTCACGTGATCTTTTATTGCTACTCCGTCTCCATCACCGAAGGACAGAAGAGGGGGATGGTCCTTCATTAAGCCCAAGAATTCCTCCGAATCTCCTTTTTCAGAAAGAGGAGAAAGATAAGGGTTTCGAAACATTTTAAAATCAAACTCGTCTTTCTCTGAGTTGAGATCTTTCTTCCTGAACTCATCAAAAGAAATAGAAATGCCTTCCAACATATGTTTTCGCATTTCTATGGTACCAACAAAGACAGACCTTGGTGGCAGAGCTTTTATCAAAATTCTTGCCATGCCAAACACAGGAGCATTCATCATAAAGCGCCTCTCAGGATTACGGCGTCGCATGACCTGAGCGCCAAAAGAATGAAGATCCATGGAAATTTGTGGAGGCCTCTTTTGAAAAGTGCTCTCTACAGAGTAGGAAATTCCCATATGGGAGGTTAATAGAGCTTCTTTAGATGATGCAATGGTAACAAACATCTTGATGCTCTGAGCAAAAGGAAATCCCTTTCCATTGGAATAATTTTTCATATAGTCCGGGATATGTTGAGGCGCTTCATCACTGGTGATGTAAGCCACCCATACCTCATTATGATTTAGAGAAATTTTGTCTGACTTACTGTCCTCTAACACCAATTCAAAATGATGGATTCCTGCCAGCGGAGGGAGTGGCGGAAGAACTTGGCCTGCTTCGTTTTTTCTTGTGGTTTTACGAGAGTCCTTTTCTGCAAATTGGTGCTGTATTCTTGCATATTGACACCATAAATCAAGATTTCTTCTTGTTACGCGCTCCATGACGAGGAACAAACCAGGATGTTTTGCCATGGGTGCCCAATAGAGTTCGTTGTCTACTTTATGAATACCAGGATAAAGATCTGCTCCAGGATCAGGAATTATGCTGGCCTGTACAAACGAACAAAAGCTAAGGAAAATAAATAATTTTTTAAGCACGTCACGATTTCCTGTTAAAGATCTTCTTTATACAAAATTTTAATCACTGTTGAAAGTAGTATTTTTTGCTCTTCAAGAAGATTTTAAAGTAGATTTTCTGGGGTGGTTTTGTATACACTGGTACCATTTGAAATCGGAAGCTTCATGATTCTTATGATTCCACATTACGCTCTTGACCATCATCATCGCCCGCTTACCTTTGGGGAAAAAATTGTTCATGGATTGGCAGTCTTTTTACGCATCTTGGCAGATCTCTTTTTCCGTGAGCGTTATGGCCATCGCGCCGTATTTATTGAAACCATTGCTGCCATTCCCGGCATGGTTGGCGGAGCGCTCTTACATTTTAGATGCCTTCGGAAAATAAAAGAGGATGAGGGGTGGATTAGACGTCTTTTAGAGGAGGCAGAAAACGAGCGTATGCACCTAATGGCCTTTATTCATATTGCCAAACCCACCTGGCTTGAACGGGTGTTGATTTATATGGTGCAGTTTCTCTTTATAGGTTCTTATTTCCTTTTGTATGTCCTATCCTCTCGGCTCGCCCACCGATTTGTAGGATATCTCGAAGAAGAAGCAATTCATAGCTATTCCCAGTATCTCAAAAAAGTTTTGATTGGTGCCATCGAGAATAGTCCCGCCCCTACTTTTGGCATCCAGTACTGGAACTTAAAAAAGAACGCTCGATTAAGCGATCTTATCATCTCTATTCGTGAAGATGAGAGAACTCACCGGGATGTGAATCATTATTTTTCTGATATTTTAAAAAAACAGTAGGGTATGCTACGGTCTGTCGAATGGAGTGAATCATGAGTTTATCCAAACTATGGGGATGCCTAACAGCGCTTTTTCTTTTTTTATCTCCTAACCCATCATTTCCTCTGGTTCAGATAAGTGTTGTTGAACCAAATTTAGAGATAACTTCTGTTCTGTCTTCCAAAAAACTTTTTTCTGTGCCTGCTCGAAAAGGAACGGTGGGAACGCTCCTGTTCTACGAAAAGAATGGAAAACTGTACATGCTTCTTGGCCGTGAGGATAAGGCAGGTACTTCCTCAAAGGCAGGTCAATATTGTGACCTTGGTGGTCGTTTAGAATTGGATGGCACTTCTGTCTTTGACAATTTGAAACGAGAATTGATGGAAGAAAGTGCAGGAGCATTTTATTTAACGCGCCAACATCTTTTATCCACCATCGTATTATACAAAGAAACGACTTCCCATCGCGATGTATATTATGTTCTCCGCCTTTTGCCTAAAACTGAATTTTTAAGTCAAAGAGACCTATACCGCAAACGAGAAGAGGCAAGAATTCAGGGAAAACCTCCATCGTACTTGGAAAAAGATAAGTTTTTATGGATAGAAGTAGAAAGTCTCCTAAAGGCTTTTCAAAAAACCCGCCGTTATTGGGTAACTGTTCGCGATATTCAAGGACAGACCCATCATATTCGGTTGAGAGAGTTTTTTGCAAACGATTGCCTATCCCACCCTGACTTTCAAAAAAGCATAGAGAAATTAAGACCGTCTTTGAAACAGGCTTATCAGTAACTTCAAAGCAGGATTTGTATCAATTTCATCTTTTTGTTGTGCCACCATCTCCCGCGCTAAAAAATAAGCCTCCTGCAGTAAATGCCCCTGGGTTTCAAGCGAGGCGATTTTAAAATCAGGCACCCCACTTTGTTTCGTTCCTAAAAGATCTCCCACTCCCCGTAATCTTAAATCTTCCTCGGCAATTAGGAATCCATCATCTGTGGCCCGCATGATTGCTAACCGTTTTTTGCCAATGGCAGAGAGTTGTTTCCCATAAAGCAAGAGACAGGTGGACGATTGATTCCCTCGTCCTACCCGACCTCTGAGCTGATGCAGTTGTGCCAATCCAAACCTCTCCGCATGCTCAATGATCATGATGGTAGCTTCCGGAATGTGGATGCCGACTTCGATCACCGTGGTGGACACCAAAACGGAACTGGGTCCATTTTTGAAATCTTGGATCGCTTTTTCTTTTTCTTCCGCAGACATACGTCCATGAATCCATGACACTTTGTCTGCCCCCAACAACCCTTTTAAAATTTCCAGACGTGCTTTGGTATGGCCCAAGTCTAACGCCTCTGATTCTTCAATTAAGGGGCAGACCCAATAAATCTTTTGTCCTTCTGAGACCGCTCTCTTCAGAGCTTCATGCACGTCTCTAAGACGCTCTAAGGACAGAACCTTCGTCTGAATGGGCAGTCTATTTTTGGGCTTTTCCTTTAAAAGAGAAATATCCAAATCACCGTAAAGCGTCAAAGCCAAAGAGCGGGGGATGGGTGTGGCTGACATAACAAGGACATTCACCCCTTCTCCTTTGTTGATAAGGCGCTGACGCTGCGCAACCCCAAATCGATGCTGCTCATCAATCACCACAAACCCCAAGCGATGAAAAACCATTTCCTCCTCAAGAAGGGTATGGGTCCCAATGGCAATCTGAATGGCGCCCGTCTCTAGGTCATGACGCAAAGATTCTTTTTCTTTTTTGGGAGCTCTTCCTAAAAATAATCCCAAAGTAACCCCTGTGCCCTTTAAAAAAGAACGAAGCGTTTCATAATGCTGCTGCGCCAAAATTTCTGTGGGTACCAATAAAGCGCACTGCCCCCCTGATTCCACCACTTGGAGCATAGCCAACAAGGCAACGATTGTTTTCCCACTTCCCACATCTCCTTGTAAAAGACGCATCATGGCAGTGGAATTTTTTAATTCCGCAGAAAGAGTTTTTAACACCTCTTCTTGATCATGGGTCAGCTGGAAAGGCAACCCTTGGTATACTTTTGAGGCTAGTTTCTTTGTTCCCTCAAACACTTGCCCTGGTTTCTTGAGGTAGGTCTTGCGAAATAAGGAAAGGCTAATCTGATAAGCCAACAACTCATCAAATGCCAACCGTTCACGATGTGGCGCACTGGGCAGCACATCGCTCTCTTCGGTGGGATGATGGCCTCTGAGCATTGCGTCTTTCCAAGCAGGCCATTGATGCTTGGTCAAAACAGAATCAGGTAACCACTCCGGTAAATCCGGCAATCGGCTGAGGGCACCCTTTAGAATTTTCCGATAACTGTTTTGAGAGATACCCGCCGTTAAGCTATAAATGGGAAACATGCCTTCCCACTCTGATCGCGCTTTTTTATCCCCCATATAGTCCGGATGAATGATCTGAAGACCTGCCGCCGTCCGATCCAATACCCCACAAATCAACCGAGATTCTCCCACAGGAAGTGCCTGCTGAAGGTAGGGTTTCTGGGCATGAAAAAAGACAAGAGATAACATCTGATTGTTTTGGTCACATAGGACACGGTACGGCTGCTGCCGTCTTTGAGGCGTCATATGGGCGACCACCCTTACTTCACAAGAGACGAGCCCTTTAGAGGGAGCATGGGTAAGGGTCTCATAAAATACTCTTGTTTCTAAATGGGTAGGAAAGGACCATAAAAGATCTAGAATCCGAGGCGTGCCAAATTTTTGCAATCGACTGGCGGTTTTTACTCCCACAAAAGGAAGACCTTCTACGGAGGCAAATAAGGGAGATAAAATTAAAGGACGCATTTCTCTATTTGTAAAAGTGTTCTCACAGAATAACAAGCCCCAGAAATAAGAAACCCGCCGTTCGGCGGGTTTCTCGTTTAGAATCCTTCGCGTTCCATGCGCTTTCTCAGAAGCTTTCGAAAACGGCGGCCTGCCTCCGCTTTCTCCCGCACCCGGCGTTCTGAAGGCTTTTCAAAACTACGGCGCATTTTCATCTCACGGAAAACACCTTCGCGTTGAAGTTTCTTCTTCAGAACACGCATAGCTTGTTCTAAATTGTTTTCATGAACAATAACTCGCAAAAAAATCACTTCCTTTCTGGTTAGTGTGCTCTATATATAGCGATCTTTGATGAAAATTTCAAATAAAACGAAAGCCTGAAGAGAAATGAATATCCTCAGGCTTCTAAAACTTTATTAGAGATTATTTAGGTTTTGCAATAATGGCTTTCCTGGCCGGAAAGAAGGCACATGGCGCGAATCTACATGAATGGAACTTCCATCCCTCGGATCAATCCCGACGCGCTCTTTTCTCTTCTTCACAGAAAAGGCCCCAAAACCACGAAGTTCTACCCGTTTTCCTTTTTCAAGGGCATGGGAAATCTCTTCGAAAATTACCGCTACGATTTTCTCGATTTCCCGCGGAGAAGAATGTGGCATTCTTTCTGTTAGTCTCACTGCAAGTTCTGATCTAGTCATGCTATACTCCCTTTTCTGCTTGTTATGATTTTCTCATAATGATCTTGTTTTTTTTGTATGTCAACAAATTGGATTTTTTTATTGAATTATTTATTAAGTTCTTACTACATCTTAGAAACAGGCATAATACCTAAAAGATTCAATATTGTATTAAGCGTTTTTGACACTTGCTCACACAAGAATAATCGCGTTTCTTTTTTGGTCTTATCTTCCTCGTGCAAAATGGGGCAAGCTTGGTAAAAACGGCTGAAAGTTTGAGCCAACTCAAAAGCATAATCACAGAGAATATGAGGAGATAAGTTTTTATACGCCCGATCAATGACCTCTTCGGCTTGCAGGGTTTTTAACAAGGTGTCTCGCTCTTGAGATAAAAGAACCTCTCCTTTAAGGCTCGGCGTTTTAATATCTGATTTTTCCAAAATAGACATAACGCGCACCAACGCATAAAGAAGATAAGGGCCTGTTTTCCCTTCAAAACTCATAAATTTTTTTAAATCAAATTGGTAGTTCTGAACAGGATTATGCTGTAAATCTGCAAATTTAAGGGCGGCAATACCTATTTTTTCTGCAATTTCTTCCCGTTCATCTTCTGAAAAATTATCCTTCTCGCTCGTTTCAGACATTTTTCTGAGGGCTTCTTCTTTAAGACTGTCTATCAAATCTTCCAACCGCATCGTCCCCCCTAAACGGGTTTTGAAAGGTTTATTGTCAGCACCATTCATCGTACCGAACCCAATAAAATCTGTTTTGACAGTATATCCTAATTTTTTGGCAGCACGGAAAACCTGTTCGAAATGAAGGCTTTGCCGACCATCCACCACATAAATAATGTGATCGGCTTTAAATGTGTGGACGCGCTCATCCAAAGTTGCCAAGTCAGTGGTTGAGTACAAAAATCCCCCGTCTGATTTCTTTAAAATGAGGGGTGGCATTTCTTTTTTATCCTCTTCTTCCACCAGGGAGATAACCAGAGCACCTTGGCTTTCTTGGACAACCCCCTTCCTTTCAAAAGATTGTATTAACTCTGGGATTCTTTGTTGATACCGACTTTCTCCAAACCATTGGTCAAAGGAAACTCCTAATCGACCAAAGTTTTTCTTCATATCTTCCATAGAAATGGTCACAAAGTGCTGCCATAGCGCTCTGTATCCAGGACGGCCCTGTTGCAATTCGTAAGTCGCCTCTCGCGCCTCAGCTGCTAAAGACTCATTAGCCGCGCAAGCAGCCGAAATCTCAGGGTAAATTTCTTGAAGACCCTCTAAGGAGACCGGAGATTTTTCAGGATAAGGCCCCTGAAACGAAGAGTCAAAGTAGGGTAAGTCAGGGTGTTTATGCTTTAAGGCAATGATAAGCATTCCCATCTGCGTACCCCAATCCCCCAAATGAATGTCAGCAATAACGGGATGGCCTTTATAGCGATAAAGACGCTTCAAACACTCCCCAATAATACCGGACCTTAAATGCCCCACATGCAGAGGCTTGGCTACATTCGGACCTCCATAATCAAAAATTACCGTTTCCAAAGGAACCTTTGGAATCTTAGAAGATCTTTTAAGAGCGTTCCTTAAAAATTGATCTGATAACTTAAAATTTAAAAACCCAGGCCCTGCCACAAATATTTTGACATCCGGCAAGGCACCTGAGAGGTGTTTTTGAAGATCGATAGCGATTTCTTGAGGATTTTGACCAATCTTTTTCCCAATAGATAAGGCCGCGTTACACTGATAATCAGATAAATCAGG
This sequence comes from Alphaproteobacteria bacterium RIFCSPHIGHO2_01_FULL_41_14, assembly GCA_001767855.1. Taxonomy (NCBI): domain Bacteria; kingdom Pseudomonadati; phylum Pseudomonadota; class Alphaproteobacteria; species Alphaproteobacteria bacterium RIFCSPHIGHO2_01_FULL_41_14. The sequence continues at coordinate 107,800 of MEMF01000002.1, forward strand.
TCTGTCGGAAGCTTTCACAGTTGCTGCAGCTCGTTGGTCTTGAAACCCCAAAGCTTGAAAAGCGGAATAGACTTTTTGTGTTAATTGCGTTTCTATTGAAACCATTGCTTATCAATCATCAGCGGATAGACCAGAAATTCTCTATCTCTCATCCCCTAGATTATTAATCTGATTATCGAGAATAAAACTCGATAACCAAATTAGGCTCCATTTGAACGGGGTACGGAACATCTGCAAGGGTAGGAACTCGAAGGAACTTTCCTTTCATCCCCTTGGAGTCTGATTCGATATAAGTTGGAACTTCTCGTTCTCCCGCTTTAAGGGATTCAAGAACCATCGGAATCTCACGAGACTTTTCTTTAAGCTCAACCACATCCCCCTCTTGTACATGATAGGAAGGGATATTAATACGGCGACCATTTACACGAATATGGCCATGACTCACAAACTGACGAGCCGCAAACACCGTTGGGACAAACCCCAGACGATACACAACAGCATCCAAACGACGCTCTAGCAATCCAATTAAGTTCTCGCCTGTATCTCCTCGCGCAGAAGCTGCCTTTTCGAAAAGACGGCGGAACTGTTTTTCGCCAATGTTGCCATAATAGCCTTTTAATTTTTGCTTAGCAGTTAGCTGAACTCCATAATCCGTTGGCTTCTTTTTACGACCCATTTGACCGTGTTGACCTGGCCCATAGGTGCGCACATTAACAGGGCTTTTAGGTCTTCCCCACAAGTTCAACCCCAACCGACGGTTTATCTTATATTTTGTCTCTAAACGCTTACTCATTCTAATCTGTTCCTAAAAATCTAAATTAAAGAAATCCATACATCGTTCAATGCTGCTTCTTAAACGAACGGCTATGTCTAACCCAATTCTAGAAAAATGTCAAATATTTATTAGGGTTTCTGGTTAAGTTTTCTCACCATCTATCAGTTTTGAGGGTGGCCCTGAAGTGAACCCATTCCTCAATCTTTACACTTCATTTTTTTTGTCCTATACTCGTATCAAATAAGTATTTTAATAGAGGTAAAATTATGTATAAAGCTTTGTCTGCTCTTTCTCTTATCCTTCTGCTTGCGTCTTGTAAGTGTTTCAAAGAAGGATGCGACTCTTCTAGTATGAACGATAAAACTTATAATGACTGCCGGGATCGACTCAGCCAAAATGGTGTATTAACTGACAAGGATGGTCGCATATTGGTGTCCGACCGCACATTTTTTGCGTACGATCGTTATGACTTAACTGCAAGCGACAAAAAAACGCTAAAAGGACAGGCTGCATGGATGATGTCTCACCCAGATGCTAATATCACAATGACAGGACACTGTGACGAACGCGGCACAAGGGAATACAACATTGGGCTCGGCGAACGACGTGCAGCAGCAGCGCGGGACTATCTCGTTGCTCAAGGAGTAAGCCCTAATCGTATTACTGTTATTAGCAAAGGAAAAGATGATCCTATTGTTGCTGGATCATCCGAAGAAGCATGGGCTCAAAATCGTGTTGCCATTCTAGCTTCGAATTCTTAAATAATATTCTTAAATTGCGGCCGTGGGCTTAAAAACCTGCGGCTGTATGCTTTTTTCCTTCCCCCACAATAACCCCATCCTTCCTTAGAATAACTGAATAATTAGAAAAAAGAGTTTTTTTAAACTTTGTTAACCGTTCTATTGAGATTAGGTTCACAGTCAGGAGACACGGGTAAATGGCTTTTATATCTCAAAAAAACCAGGAAAGACGGCAAGCAAGCCTCAGCGGGACAGTGCCCGGTCTTCCTTCAAATAGGGGCTTTATGCCCTCTTTAACGAAAACTGAATTTACTCTTTTTCTAGAAATAAACAAAGGTGTTGAATGATTTAGGTCTATTTGATAGTTTGTTCTATATTTGTTCTATAATTAAAGAGGGAAGTACGGAGGAAAGATTATGAAAAAAAATACAGTTCCAGAGCCGCATCCTGTTGATGTTTTTATTGGCGCACGCATTCGTGAACGGCGGCAAAAATTGGAATGGATTTTAATAGACCTGGCACGAAAACTGAAGGTATCCCATCAACAAATACAAAAATACGAATTGGGAACCACGCGTGTTTCGGCTGGTATTCTTTTCGAGTTATCTGAAATTCTAGGCGTCTCTGTTAATTATTTTTATGATGGATATGAAGAACCTTCTGATTTACAAAAAGATGCCACGATCATGGCAACGCGCACCTCTCCTCTTCGAATTGCATTGGTAGAAGATGATCCCTCAGATGAAATGCTTATTAGAGAAGCCATCTCGGATTCTCACAAATCAGCCAGCATCCATATTTTCCACAATGGGGAACAAATTCTTAATTTTTTAAAAAATAAAACGGGTGCCAATAGGTTTCCAAGGCCAGATGTGATTTTCATGGACCTTAGTTTGCCCCGGTTAAATGGGCTATCTGTGTTGCGTACAATTAAAAGGGATCGATCCTTACAAGATATTCCTATTATTATTCTCTCAAGCAGCATTAACAAAAAAGATATGCTCGAATCCTACAAAAACTTTGCCAGCGGATATATTAAAAAATCTTTTGATTTTAAAGAATTTCGGGAACAAATCAGAGATTCGATCAACTATTGGTCAACTATTTGCTTACCCCACATGTAAAAAACTTGGATAGGAAAGAATGGCAAGAAACCCGAAATTTATGTTAAATTTTTCCAAAAATGGGGTACTTCAAATTTACCGTAATTGTTTTTTGCTCGGTAAAGACTTTTTTATCCTTTGGCATCTCTTCCGTATTAACCAAAGCAAACCCTTCCTTTTCTCCTTGGTATAAACTAACAACTCTACCGATCTCTGTCCCGCTGGGATGAAAAAGCAAATCTTTTCGAGAAAGAGGTTCGGGGGATAAAAAAGAGAGCAGTTTTTTTCGAACTGTTCCCACATGTTTAGTCCGTGCCGTTAATTCTTGTCCTAAAAAGCATCCCTTATCCCAACTGATGGCCATTAACTCATCCATCCAGTTTTCCAATGGAATGCTTTTTTCTGATTCTAAGTCCAAGGGGCCTTCAGGAATTCCTAGAGCTAATCGATGCGCCTCATAAGGTTGTTGATCGTGGGTGACTTTTATTAGTTCCTCTTGAGGCCCTACAAATACCATTCCCAACTCCTCTCTGCGGGGATCTTGAAAGACGATCCCCTTTTGTGGAACAACTGGTTTTTTTTGCAAGGCAACTGCAACGATCCAATCTGTACGAGAAGAGAGCTGCACATCGCTGCGGAGTTTATAAAAAAACAATTTTTTTTGGAGGCTCTCTAACCAGCCAATTCCCGGGGTTAAAAAAACAGAATCCCCCTTTAATACGACGAAAAAATCACAGAAAAACCGTCCTGTGTTTGTTAAAAAAAGACTATAAAGAGGTCTCTCAGGCGTGAGCTTCGTCACGTCTTGCGTGATAAGTCCTTGCAAGAAAGAAAGTTTGTCTGCCCCTTTTATTTCTAAAACGGAACGATAATCTAAAATGATCCACATTGACGATGCTCGGCGATTCTGTATGATGGCGTGATGCGTATTTTATTCATTACTTCAACTTATCTCGGAGACGCTATTCTCTCAACTGGTATTTTAGAAAGCCTCCAAAAAAAATATCCTCAAGCGAAATTTTATATTGCCTGTGGATCAGCTCCAGCCCCCTTGTTCGACGCTCTCCCAAATCGTGTGGAAACATATATCATCCGAAAAAAACCTCTTTCCCTTCATTGGGTATGCCTATGGATAAGATGTGTATTTAAAACCTGGCATTTGGTCGTCGATGTGCGTGGCACAGGACTTTCCTACGCTCTTTTTGCACGTCATCGTAAAATTTGGTATCCCCGCTCCACCCAAACCCTACGAGTTCACCAACTTGCAAAATGGTTTGGGCTTTCAAAAACCCCTCTCAATAAAATTTGGATGACCGCCAAAAACAAAAAAGAGGCGGAACACTTTTTACCAAAGGGGCCTACCTATATCGCTTTTTCTCCCACAGCAAATTGGGATAAAAAGTGCTGGCCGCTTGCCTCTTTTATTGAACTGGGCAAGCTTCTTTTAAAAGACAAAAAATTTCCTAACGCAAAAATTATTGTTTTAGGCACAGCTGATCAAAAACAACGGGTAGCGCTTTTGTTTCAAACGTTTCGAGAGACAGAAATTCTTGATTTAATGGGAAAACCCTCCTTGCCAACTCTCTCTGCGTGCCTTTCTCTCTGTAAGCTATTTGTTGGCAATGATTCAGGGCTGATGCATTTGGCTGCCGCCTCAGACACACCAACGGTTGGTCTTTTTGGTCCTAGCCCTTCTTGTATTTATGGGCCCTGGGGTAAAAATACAACTTTTATTTCTTTGCCTGAATCTCAGGAGGTCATTTTCCACCGCCTTAAAAAAGGAGAAAATGTCATGAACGACATCAAAGTTGGGGAAGTTCAGAAAGCCATCTCAACCGTAATGGGATAAATCTCTTTATCCTTCCCCCCTTAAGGGACGATTTAAAAGATCTTCAATCGCCTGATCGATCTTAACGTTTTTGTACAAGATTTGGTACACCATCGTACAAAGAGGCATGGGAAGATTTAGTTCTTGAATGATAGTTTGTAAAGCTTCTGCTGTATAAAATCCTTCCACTGTTATATGATTCAAACTTTCGATGTTAACAGAATCTTGTTGGGCCAAGTCAAATCCAAATTTAGAATTTCTAGATTGAGCTCCCATGCAAGTAAGCATGACATCTCCGACTCCGGATAAACCTAGAAATGTGGATTCTCTACCGCCCTTGACCGCCCCAAATAACCTCATTTCATGAATTCCTCGTGTAACCAAAGAAGCCACTGCATTTTCTCCCAACCCTCTGGCACGTGCAATGCCACAAGCGATGGCCAACACATTTTTCACAGCCCCCCCAATCTGCACCCCAATCACATCTGTATTTAAGTAGGGTCGAAAATTTTTATGCGCTAATGCTTGGCTAATTCTATGGCCAATTGACGGGTTAGTACATCCAATCGTGGTAGCAGCAGGTTTGTTCCTCATAATCTCTGAAGCAAAATTAGGACCAGATAAAATAGCAATGGGATTAACCAAAACTTCTTCTGCGACTTGTCCCATCAAATACCCAGTCGACTGTTCAATACCCTTTGAAGCAATGACGAGGGGAGTTTTGGAGGGAAAATTTGGCAAACTTTCTAAACAGGTGCGCAATAACTGGGCAGGAACCGCACACACAACAATATCTGCGGTCTCCAAAGAAGAATGAGCAGAATCAATCCGAATGTCTGAAGGAAAGGGGTTATCTGGGAAGGCGACGATGCTGCCTGTTTTTTGTACATGTTGCACTTCAGATGGCAAACCAATCATGGTCACAGAAGATCCTGCTCGATGGGCTGTCACACCTAAAGCAGATCCCCAAGCACCCAAACCTATTACTGAAACATTTAACATTTAACTTCTCTTTCTATTTTCGGCTGAGTATACTGAAAACATCGTTTTTTATGAATAAAAAAGTACAATAAAATGACTTTTCTGCTCTGGGTTTCTTCTTCGATAGCTGTTTTGCTATTTTTAACCTCCTCTTTTTTCGCTGCCGCTGAAACAGCTTTGACTGCTTTTTCCAGACCTCGCATTCATCGTTTAGCCAAACGAGGAAATGCAAAAGCCAAGCGCGTAGAAGCCCTATCAAAACAAATGAACAGCGCTGTGGGTTCCATCCTTATTGGAAAAAATGTTATGGATATTCTCGGAACTTCTCTTATTACCGCCGTATTTATGCAGCTATTTGATGACACAGGGGTTATCGTCTGCACCATTATTTTAACGTTTGTGGTAATTGTGTTTCTAGAAGTCCTCCCGAAAATGTATGCCATCACCTATCCAGAAACTTTATCTTTAGCGATTGCGTGGTTAATTCAAAAGTGTGTGGTCATTTTGAGCCCCCTGATGTATGTAGTTCAGATTATTTCGGAAAAAACGCTTTCTCTCATGGGAATGAGTATTTCTCGTACAGAATCTTGGCCTTCCGCCGTAGAAGAGTTGCGAAGTGCCATCGATCTCCATGGCAAAGAACGTCTTAAGAATGAAACACATATGCTCCATAGTGTTTTAGATTTGGCCTCCTTAACGGTGGAAGAAATCATGGTACACCGATCTGATGTGGAAATGATTGATATGGATCAACCCCTGCAACTCATTCATGATCAAATTTTAAAGAGCCCCTATACACGTCTTCCTGTTTGGAAGCATTCTCCTGAAAACATTCAGGGAATTTTAAATGTGAAAACTTTTCTCAATGAATATTTGAAAACCCAATCCAGAAAAAAAGAAGAATTTGATCTTAAAAACACCTTTATGAAACCTTGGTTCATCCCAGAAACAACGCCTCTTTTGCAGCAAATGCATACTTTTCGTTCTAAACGAATCCATTTAGCCATCGTGATTGATGAATATGGATCTTTTTCAGGCATTGTTACCCTCGAAGATATTTTAGAAGAAATTGTAGGAGAGATTGATGACGAACATGACATCAAGAATGTGAACATTCGCTCCACAAAAGATGGGGCCTATTTGATGGAAGGGATTGTGACTCTCCGCGACATCAACAAACAATTTGATCTGGAACTTCCAGATGAAGAAACCTCTACCCTAGGAGGTCTCCTGATCCATGAAAGCCGATCTATCCCTGAAGTAGGGCAACGATTTTATTTTTATGGGTTAACATTTACAGTCATTCGTCGAGAAGAAAATCAAATCACTCTTGTTCGCGTGGAAATTCCCGAAAAAAAATGAGAGCACTCTTGAATCTTGTCTTCCCTCCCCTCTGTCCAGTATGTCGGAAGATTGTACCTGAAAAAAACACAGTCTGTTCTTCTTGCTGGCAACAATTGAATTTTATTTCTACCCCCTTTTGTGCACAATGCAGCCTTCCATTTGGAACATCAGATCTTGAAGAAGACACCTCTTTTTTAAAGTGTGGCACTTGCCTTATGTCTCCTCCCTCTTTTTCGGCCACACGCTCTGTTTATGTTTACGATGATCTCTCAAAAAAAATGATCTTATCTCTTAAGCATGGAAGCGCTCTTCATCTCGCCCCTTTCTTGGCACAAGGTCTGTGGCAGGCGGGAAAAGAGCTGGTCAATGCCGCAGACCTGATTGTCCCTGTGCCATTACACTGGCGACGACTTTATAGCCGTGGTTTTAATCAGTCCGCCCTTTTAGCCCAGCATTTACACAAAATCTCTCATAAACCAGTCAGCCTTAATGTCTTAAAAAAGATCCGTCATACACCGTCTCAGGGAGGCCTCTCTCTGGAAGAAAGAATAAGCAATGTAGCTCACTGTTTTAAAGTCTCACACCCCCTCAAGATTAAAGATAAATCCATTGTTTTAGTAGACGATGTCATGACCACAGGGGCAACCTTGAATGCCTGCGCCAACACTCTTCTCAAAGCAGGAGCAAAAGAAGTAACCGTTCTCTGTGTGGCTCGCGTAAAAACAGGGGAATAGAAAAGACATCTCTTTTCGGATTTCCATTTTTTTGGTCAATTGAGTGTGATATAAAAAAGCATCTTTCCATAAGTATAAGGTATGCCCATGAGAAAAGTCGTTATTTATACCACTGACTATTGTCCTTATTGCGTCAAAGCAAAGCGCCTTTTAGATCTTAAAAAAGTTTCTTACGAAGAAATTGATGTGACACACAATCAAGCCTTACGAGATGAAATGATGAAAAAAGCCGAAGGGAGACGAACTGTTCCTCAAATTTTTATTGATGACCAACCCATCGGGGGTTGTGATGATTTACATGCTTTAGAAGCCTCAGGAAAGCTGGACTTTCTTTTAAAATAAAATCGCGATCTCTTTGCCCTATAGGGACTTACCTGACCTCTTCTTGACAAAAGAAAGAGGACTCCTTAGACTCCCTTCAGTAAGGTAGTACCATCATGTTTTTTATTGTTTCTGTTTTTTTGTTGATCTTTTTTGGATTGATTTTGATTTTTAGTAGTATTTTTATCGTTCAACAACAGAAAATAGCTGTGGTGGAACGTCTCGGTCGTTTTAAGAGGCTGGCTATGCCAGGTCTAAATCTTCGCGTTCCTTTCGTTGATCAGGTGGTTGCCCATGTGAACCTCCGCATCCAACAATTTGATGTACACATTGAAACCAAAACCCAGGACAATGTGTTTGTGAACATCATGGTTTCAGTGCAATACCATGTCATCCCCGATAAAGTTTTTGAAGCCTATTATCGCTTAGAAAACCCTATTCATCAGATCCAGGCTTTTATTTTTGACGTCGTTCGGGCAAAAGTACCAAACATTCCTTTGGATGATTTGTTTTCCAAAAAAGATGAAATTGCCATTGATGTGAAAAAAGAGTTGCACGAGACCATGGCTGGGCTTGGATACGATATTCTCAAAACGTTAGTTACCGACATTCAACCAGACCAAAATGTTAAAAATGCCATGAATGAGATCAATACGGCTCAACGTCTGCGCGAAGCTGCCCAAGAAAAAGCTGAAGCTGAAAAAATCATGCGCGTAAAGCAAGCCGAGGGAGAAGCTGAAGCTAGTATTCTGCATGGTAAAGGCGTTGCTGGTCAGCGACAAGCTATCATCGAAGGGCTCGGTCAGTCTGTTGAAGACTTACAAAAAACATCCCCCAAATTAAAAAGTGCAGAAATTATGGAAATGGTTTTGGTTATTCAATATCTGGACATGTTGCGTGAGGTGGGAGGGTCTTCTAAGACCAATACTATTTTTATGAACCATAGCCCCAAAAGTGTTCAAGATATTGGGCATCAGTTGCGAGAAACCATTTTTGCCGCTAAAAACTTAGATTAATTAAGAGCTGTTTCTTAAATCTTCCAGCGATTATGGAACCATAACCATTGGTCGGGCTTTTCTTTAATCCATTCCTCAAAGATTTGATTAATCTTTAAGGAAGTTTTAAGGGAATCTTTTTCTACTTTTAAAGGAAAATGATACGTGATGCGGAAATGGATGGTTTTAAGGCGTTCCACTTGAACAGGGATTATGAGAGCATTGAATTTTTCTGCTAGCCGTGCCGGCCCTGTGGGTGTATAAGCCTCCTGCCCAAAGAACGAGAGCTTCTCACCTTCAGAAAGGCGCTGATCCAATAAAATTCCTAAGTTTCCTTTTGCTTGAAAAACACGCAATAAATCTTTTGACCCTTCACTTCCTTTTAAAATAATGGAGACCAAAGGATCATGGCGCACCCACTCAAAAAACTTTCGTGTGAGCCAATTATTAGGAGGGCGTGACAACAGGCTGATGCTGAGATGCTTCACCGTTAAAACCACATGAGGAACTTCCCAATTAGCCATGTGAGCTGAGAAAAAAACAACGGGGACATCTTTTTTTTGACTCTCATTAATGCCACAACGATCCACAATTTCAACAAAAGACCGTGCAATTGTTTTTAAATGAGGAAATTCTCCCATGACACGACCGAGATTTTCCCACGCTCCTTGTAGAAGAGCCTCGCGTTCCTCTGTCGATTTCCTGGGAAAAGCTTGAGCGATATTTCTTTGACCAATTTTATGAACCGGCAACCAGGGTCCAACCAAGCACGCCAAAGTCCCACCTATGGCTGAAGACAATCGAACCGGCAAGATTTTAAAAATGCCATAACTAAGGAGAACCGGCAAAAATTCAAAAGGGTCCCACAAAAATTTTCGCATCCATTTCATCATTTAGGAATCTTCTGTGTTATTAATTTTTCCATCTTTGCCCACTCTTTCCATTTTAAGGTTAGGGGCACAGGAAGTATATCTTTCTGATCTTGTTTACTAAGACGAACCCAATCTTTCTCCGTTGTCACTAAATCAACGTGGTGAGAAAGGGCCATTTTTTTGAGAGATTTTAAATCAGAGCCTCTGTACCGGTAGTGATCGGGGAAAGATTTTCTCTCTACAATTTCTATGCCGGCCTCTTCTAAAGACGTGAAAAATTTATCAGGATTTCCGATACCACAAAAAGCCATCACCTTTCGAAAAGGAAGGGAATCTTTCTTAATAATGATGTTTGCTTCAGTCACAATGCCTTCGTAAGCGACCAAATCTTTTTTTAAGGCATGCGAAGGAGAACGAACGATCACCACACCCTCTGCTCGAGATAACCCAAAATGTAAGGGCTCACGAAGAGGTCCCAAAGGAAAGACTTCTTTATTCCCAAATCCTTGAACCCCATCCACAACGACTAAACTCACATCTTTATATAGAAAAGGATTTTGATGTCCATCATCCATAATGATGATATCAATTCCTTTTCTAACCATTTCTCTTGCCCCCAAAACTCGATCTCGCGCCACCCAGGTAGGCGCCACACGTGCCAATAAAAGGGGTTCATCTCCCACTTCTTTAGCTGTATGGTGTGTATTCACCCGAAGAGGTCCCCTTGATTTTCCTTTATATCCTCGTGTTAAAAACCCGACTTTCTTTCCTTTTTTCAGAAAATAAGTTGCCAGAAAAAGAGAGACAGGGGTTTTCCCTGTTCCCCCCAAGGTTAAGTTGCCCACACAAATCACCGGAACAGGAACTTTCGTGGGTACGATGTTTTTTAATCGGTGCTGAATCACCCATCCATAGATCATACTTACCCAGGCCCATGGCCTCCAGTAAAAAGGAAGGGGGTTCTCCCAAAATTGAGGGGGCCTAATCATGTAAGTATTTTTTTATTTCGATTAAAATAGGTTGGAGAATATTTACATTTTTTAAAATCTCCGCCGCATTCCGAGCTTGTTTTCTTGTGCCTTCTCGATCCTTTAGAAGATCAAATATTGTCTTTTCCAATTGTTTAGGTGTTTTCACTTGGATCGCAGCTTTGTTTGTCAGTAACAAATCAGCCATCCCTTTATTATTTTCCATATAAGGACCAAACACAGGAAGGACTCCCAATCGGGCAGGCTCTAAAACATTGTGCCCCCCAATACCAGGCAATAAGGAACCTCCCATAAAAACAAAGTTTGAAAGACTGTAAAAAACGCCAAGTTCTCCCAATGTATCAACAACAAAGACATCAACTGAGTCTGTTATTTTTTTTCCCTCCGATCTCTTTATATAAGAATATCCATAATCATGAACGAGATCTTCAACCGATGTCCATCGATGGGGATGTCTTGGAATTAAAATAAGAAGCAAATTCTGGCTGATTGTTTCTTGTAGTTTTTTATGAACGTCTAAAACAATTTTTTCTTCCCCTTCATGCGTATTGGAGGCAATCCACAAAGGCCTCTTTCGAATCTCCTTTTGTAGCTCGTGGACTTTGTCTAAAGAAATCCTTAGCTTTTCTCCTTCGTATTTTAAATTTCCTACCATTTTTAGATGAGAAATTCCTAAGCTTTTAAATCTTTTAAAATCATCAAAACTTTGCGGAAAAATAACAGAAAAAGCTTTTAATACTTGCACAATCAAGGGCGTCAAGATCGACCATCTTCGGGCACTCCTGAGAGAAAGCCGTCCATTCAAGAGAAAGAGCGGGAAAGAGCGGGAAGCCTTGATGATCAGATTAGGCCAAAAATCAGATTCTGTCCAAAAACAAGCATCAGGTTTCCAATGGGACAGAAACCGATTTACAAACAGAGGGTGATCTAGGGGCACATACTGATGAATACATTTTTTAGAAAGTCTTTTTTCTAAGAGATCTGCGGAGGCGCGTGTCCCACTGGTGATTAAAAAGGAATAGGTAGGATGGTGTTTTTCAAAATAATTCAACACTGGAAAAAAACTGAGACACTCTCCGATACTGGCGCCATGAAACCAGTAGACTTTTCCCTTCGGACGCCTTTTTAAGGATTGCCCATATCGCTCCCCCACTCGGCAGGGATCTTCTTTTCCCTTTGAAAGCCGATAAGCCATCCATCCTTTCAAAAAAGGAAAACTTAAAAAGGCAAGAGAGAGATAAAAAAAGTAAAACATTTAACGATTCACTTGTGCATCTGCTTTTTGGTTTAAATTATCAAGGGCCATTTTTAATTTTTTTCTGACGTCGACAATTTGATCTTTTGTTTTTGGATACGCAATGGGCTCGCCCCACATAACGATCCCCCGAGAAAAAGGAGAGGGTAAAAAGAAATGATCCCATGTTTGTAATACTTTATGATGTTTCACAGAATAGGTTACCGGAATTAAATCTGCTTTAGAAAAATAAGCTGCCATTACCGCGCCTTCACTGACTTGAAATCGAGGACCCCTCGGCCCATCTGGTGTAATGCCCACTGTTTTCCCTTGTTTGCTTAATCGGACCATTTCTCTCAAAGCTCCCATTCCCCCTCTTTGGGTGGATCCAGCGATTGTTTCAATACCAAAATGTTTCACTGTTTTACTAATAATTCGGCCATCTTTGTGCGCAGAAATCAACATAAAAAAAGTGTTTTTCTTCCCTGGCCAAGCATAGGGTAAAAGAAGAAGTCGAGAATGCCAAAAACAAGTAATGAATGGTTTTTGGTTCTGAAGATAGGCCAGGGGAATGTCGAATCTAAATCGTGCCCAGCAGCTTGTCCAAAACACGAAGCGCATATAAAGGGATGCTAGAAAAGCGATCATGTCTTGGGCTAAATTTGATTTTAAACCACGCTTTATCAATTATGATCCTGCCAATTGCCACTGACATAGTCCGGCATAAACAGAGTCTTTTTTCTTAAGAAGATGGTCATGTGTTCCGGATTCCACAATCTTTCCCTTTTCTAAAACAAAAATTTTGTCTGCTTGACGCACCGTAGAAAGACGATGGGCAATAATGACGCTCGTGCGTCCTTTCATGAGGCGATCTAAGGCTTTTTGGACTTGATGTTCTGATTCTGTATCTAAGGATGACGTGGCTTCATCCAAAAGAAGAATCGGTGCATCTTTTAAAATAGCGCGAGCAATGGAAAGGCGTTGACGTTGTCCTCCTGAGAGCCTCACCCCAGATTCTCCGATAGAAGTATCATACCCTTTAGGCAGGGCCTGAATAAAGTGGTGAGCGGCGGCTTTCTTTGCGGCAATAATAACCTCCTCCATAGAGGCATTCTTGCGACCATAGAGAATATTGGCCTTAACTGTATCATCAAACAGAATGATCTCTTGACTAACAAGCGCCATGCCTTCTCGTAAGGCTTTAAATGTCATTTTATCAATGGCACGGCCATCAATTAAAATACTGCCATGGCTTGGTTCATAAAATCTGAGAAGCAGATTCATCAAGGTTGATTTTCCGGCTCCACTTTGGCCCACCAAGGCCACTTGTTCTCCCTGTTTAATGGTTAGAGATACATTTTTTAGAACCTCTTTTCCGGTATCATAAGAAAAAGAAACGTTGCTAAAAACAATGTCTCCATTTTTAATGTGTCCTTTTTCTGCTTTTTTCTCCGCACAGTCTTGAATCTTTGGTTTTTGATCTAACACTGAAAAAATACGCTGAGTTGCAGCTAATCCTTCTTGTAAGGTTGCATTCAAATTTACCAATCTTTTCATGGGTTCATAGGCAAGGAGTAGGGCAGAAATAAAAGAGAAGAAGGCCCCTGCCGTATTGTGTCCTGAAATAACCTGATAGCCACCATATGAGATCACCACCACAATGGCAATGCCTCCAAGGGTTTCCATAATGGGAGACCCCAAAGATTTAATGCGGTTTGATTTAATGGATAAACGAAACAAGTCTTCGATCGTTTTATTAGCACGACCAATCTCATAGGCTTCCATTCCATAGGCTTTGACCAGTCGAGCCCCTTGAAAAATCTCTTTCAATAGAGACAGAAAAAATCCCGTTTCCTTTTGGGTGGAGATGGAAACTTTTCTCATGCGTTTCCCGATTCTAGCGATGGGAAGAACGGCCACTGGAAACACAAAAAAAGAAAGAGCAGCCAGGAAAAAATCTTGGTAAAACATTAATGCCACCAAAAAAACAACGGTCAGAATGTCTTTCCCAAAACTGGTGATGGTATTTGAGACCGCTCCCTTCATAAGATTGACGTCGTTGGTACAGCGCGAGATCAGAACCCCAGTTGATTGAGAATGGAAATAGCTGAGATCTGCATGGACGAGATGGGCAAAAAGATCTTTTTGGATATTAGAGATAATTCTCTGTCCCACAAAATTCATTAAAAGAGATTCTGCATAGGCGGCGACACCTTTTATGATAAATAACCCCAAAACAAAAATCCCAACTACTTTTAACATGTGGATATTTTCTGATTTAAAGACATCATCAATGATGGATTCCATCATCTTCGCTAACCCAGCTGTGGACGCCGCTGAAAGCCCCATAACCAATACGGCTAGCAAGATTTTATAGCGATAAGACCGGATATATGAAACCCAGAGTCGTTTTAAAAGTCTATAACTTGTGTCTGTTTTCATGGGTCTCTCGACCTAAAGGATAAGGTTATTTTTTTCGGAAATGATCCAACGAAACCACAGTTCCAGAGGGTTTATTATCAGTGGGTATAGTGCTCTGTTTTTGATCAGGGGTTGACTCTCCAAACTGGAAATGGCGCACATTGCCAATCTTGGGGTTAAACTCAAGCTCAAAATTCACAGCCGGATCGCTGACGTGTGAAACAGCCTGAAAAGGCACTTCTACGGTCTCCACACGATCATCAAATTTTACATCCACAGAAATTTTGTCTGATTCTACCTTTAGGTTCCAGAATTCATGTTGCAACACAACGGTAATTTCTTCAGGATACGCTTGACGAATATCTTCAGGCAATCCCACTCCCGGATATTGGGTGAGAAAGCTTAAATAGAAATGGTGATCTCCCTTTAACCCTTCTTTTTCAATTTGGCGCAAAGCATCTCGCACAACAGACAACAACGCCGCATCGATCATTTGTTCGTAATTTAAGTAAGACATTCAGTCACCTTTAAAATAAAGCGGGGGCTTCTGTTGCCCGGTGCCCCCAAACCGCGCTTACCTAAATTAGGCAGCGATTGCAATGCGAGAGTTGCGGTTAGCAGCTACACGCACTTTTTTGTTTTTGTTTGCATTTATAACAAACAGCCCGATAACGGTGGTACAATGCCGAGCAAAAAACTTATCTTTAGACGCGCGTCGATCCTAGGTCACCCCCCTAAAACGAGTCTACCAGCAAGTGGTGGAGGTGCCGGGAACTGCCCCCGGGTCCGCTTCATTTATTACATAAGCCGTTTATTGCCATAGATAGCCAAAGCTATCACCTGGTAATATAAGACTTTTTTTCTAATTTTTAAAGGATTTTGTGTTTTTATATGCGTCCTAACCCCACGAGGCTTCCCTTGTGGAGCGTTCATTCCTCCTTCAGGCCTCTAACAGCTTTTCTTCAAGAGCAGCGTCTTCGATATCTATTTGATCCAAAGATAGTGTTTTATAAATTTTAACTGATTTATAAGGATCTAATTCTTTTTTTAAAAGACCTAACATTTTCGGCTCACAAACTAAAATAATTTCTCCCCCCTCTGGAAGATATTTAACCACTTTTTTAGAAATTTCATGGGCAAAGGCTTCTTTTTCTATTTCTTTAAATTGAGTGTGAGGCGGGAAAAAGTGAGAATCCGCTAGCCCCTTGTCATGGCCCCGTCGATGATGAGAAAGGGGCAAGATGTGTTCTTCTGCTCGATTGGACAAACATAAAACGGTCTCATGAATCTTAACCCCTTTGGACAAAACGAATCGTGCTCGCCGATGATTCGCCAAAACAACCAATCGTTTCTTTGTGTGTCTATGTTCGGGCATCATTCCTCCTAAATTTTTCCAGCTTACTATCGTCCATTCTACCTCAATATTCAATCTTTCCTATTAGAAACTACTGTCAAATTTTTATAGTTTTGTCTTGACAAAAACAGTGTGCTGCTCTTGCTCGTCTTGAGAGGCGGGGAAGTCTCGCGGGGCTCGGAACGGACGATTCTGATAATGAAAAGC
The DNA here is from genome assembly GCA_001767855.1 of Alphaproteobacteria bacterium RIFCSPHIGHO2_01_FULL_41_14. NCBI lineage: Bacteria > Pseudomonadati > Pseudomonadota > Alphaproteobacteria > Alphaproteobacteria bacterium RIFCSPHIGHO2_01_FULL_41_14. The sequence goes on from MEMF01000002.1 coordinate 123,698, forward strand.
GAGATCGGAGGAAACGACAAGAGAAGAAGCGGCTTTTTCTTCCTTTTTTTCTTTTACCAACCCAAGCCCACGTTGACGACCCCCACAAAGCTCAAGATAAACGGACGCTAACAACTCACAATCAACAAGAGCCCCGTGAAGTCTTCGATTACTAGTATCCACCTTAAACCGCCGACACAAAGCATCGAGACTCGCCGGGGACCCAGGAAAGAGACCTCGGGCAACCTTTAAAGTATCCACAACAGGGTTTGTAAGAGAGGGAACCAAAGCCTTATTGAGCTCAAAGTTAAGAAATTTTAAATCAAACTCAGCATTATGAATGACCAAGGGAGTGTCTCGAATAAAATCCAAAAACTTTTCATGAAGAGAGCTAAAAAGAGGAAAGTCCTTTAGAAATTCTTGTGTTAACCCATGAACCTTTGTTGCTTCAACAGGAACTTCGCGCTCAGGATTTATGTACGCATGAAAAAAAGCCCCTGTTGGGATACAGTTCATGATCTCAAGACACCCTATTTCCACCAATCGATGACCAGAAAAAGGATCTAATCCAGTGGTTTCTGTATCTAAAATAATCTCTCTCATGTTCTCTCTTTCAAACAAGAATTAATCACAAAGTTATCCACACATCCTTTAAAGACAAAAGTAGAACTATTTTTATTTCCTTAGGAAATCCGCCAGTTTATAAAAATATTTTTGTTTTTTGTTCCATGTGAAAAAAAAAGAGAGGACTTATGCACACCCCTCTTTTAAGGCGTTATGGTATTCAATTTTGCCAATAAATCATCCAAACTTTCCCGAGAAGACAAATGAAAAACGACATCTGTAGAATCTTCGTTCACATGAATGCCCACACGATACCCGATGCGCTCAGAAAGAAATTTCTCGATCCGCCCAATTTCATCTCTTTCTTCTAAGGAAAGAGAGCTCTCTTCTTTGATGTCCTGGCGTTGACGAGACAAAGGACTTTCTTTTCTTTTTGTTATTCCAACCGGCTCAATGTTATCTATCCCTTCTCCGCCCTTTTTCAATCTTTGAATAAACTTTTCTGTTTGACGGACGCTCATCTTTTTTTGCACCAGAATCACCGCCAACTCTTCTGCCCCCTCAACACCAACTAAAACCCGCGCATGTCCGGAAGACAACTCTCCGGTCTCTATTAGTTTTTGAACGCTTAAGGGTAACTGCAACAACCGACACACATTAGCGACATGAGAACGACTTTTCCCCACAAGACCTGAGAGCTCCTCTTGAGTAATCTCCTTCTTTTTCAGAATTCGATCATATCCATACGCCTCTTCCAAAGGGTTCAGGTTCTCTCGTTGAAGATTTTCTACCAAAGCAACAATCATAACCTCTTCATCTGACATGTCTCGAACAAGCACGGGCAACCGATCAAGACCAATCTTCTTTGCAGCTCTCCATCGACGCTCTCCTGCCACAATCTCATAAGATTGGTCTGCAGTTTTTCTGACCAAAATGGGCTGCAAAACACCATTTTGCTGTATGGACTGACCCAGAGACTCAATTTCTGCATCATCAAAAATACGGCGGGGCTGGTTTTGACTAGGGAACATTTGGCTTGTATAAACCTCTTTTAGGCCCTCTTGCCCAGTTTTTGGCAATGCCTCTGATCCCAGCAAAGAAGATAGCCCCTGACCCAGCCCTCTTTTTTTCATACAACAACCCTTTCTTTTTCTTCTTTTTTCAAAATTTCGGACGCCAAGTGAATATATGCCTGCGCGCCCGCACACCTAAAATCGTAAATCATGACTGGCTTTCCGAAGGAAGGCGCCTCTGATACGCGAACATTTCTAGGGATAACGGTTTCATAAACCTTATTTCCCAAATGTTCCCGAACATCTTGAGCCACCTGTAAGCTGAGTCGATTTCTGTTATCAAACATAGTTAAAACCACGCCCTCCAAAACAAGGAGGGGGTTAAGACTTCTTTGAACAATCTCTATGGTTCTTAATAGCTGACTTAATCCCTCTAAAGCATAATACTCACACTGCAGAGGCACCAAAACACCCTGGGACGCCACCAAAGAATTAACGGTCAGCAACCCCAAAGCGGGAGGACAATCAATATAAACAAAATCAAACTCATGAGATTGGAGCGCTTTTTTCAAGATCTGCTCTCGCTCACTCTCTGACACCAACTCTACCTCTGCTCCCGGTAAACTTTCAGAGGAAGGTAACAAGAATAAACCAGGAATAAGGGTGTGATGAAGGCACTCTTCTAAGGGCCTTCCTCGACGCAGGACATCATAAACACCTAAATTATTTGGGTTTTTTTTATATCCCACCCCAGTCCCCGCATTACCTTGAGGGTCAAGATCAATCAATAAAACTTTCTTCTTGGTCGCCGCCATAGCGGTTGCCAAATTAACAGCTGTGGTGGTTTTTCCAACCCCCCCTTTTTGATTCGCGATCGAAATTATTTTTCCCATATCTTTTTGTACCGCGCCGTCCAAAAAAAAACAACGCTCTTTCAAAAAAATATATTTTGGAGGCGCACGATTCGTCCCTCGGGATTGGTAAGACTTGGGTACATCTCAACATCGAAAGAAAAAGACTTTCTAGCCTCCTCAATTTCTACGTCGACCGTTTTCCCCTTCAAAAAAATCCATTGTGTGGCGGGAGAGCAAATTTTTTGAGTCCACCCCAGCGACGTTCCAATGGGCGCCAAGGCTCGAGACACGATTTTCTCAAAGGCCCTTCCCCTCAACTCCTCCACGCGCACATTCAAAACGGAAAATTCTGCCCCGGTTTCACGTGAAACATTTTCTAAAAAAGAACACTTTTTGCGAGAGGCCTCTACCAAACACCCTCCCTGAGCCCCCAAAAGGCTCAAGACAACCCCTGGAAAGCCTGCTCCAGACCCCACATCCAAAAACCCCAACGACCCCTGTTTCACAAAAGGCAGAAGTTGGGCACTATCCAGCACATGCCGATCCCAAAGGCGATCAATCTCTCCAGGCCCCACCAAATTATATTTTTTGTTTTCTTTTTCCAAAAAAGAAAGATAGGTCTCCAACTTTAAAAAAGTTTCACGTGAAACACTTTCTCCCGCTATAGATTTTATTTTTTCTTGGATGTCTGGCGGGCAAGGGGTCACAAAACTAACTATTCATTGACTCAAAAAAGTCTTTATTTGTCTTGGTTTCTCGCAGCTTTCCTATGAGGAACTCCATGGCCTCCACTGTTCCCATGGGGGAAAGAACCCTGCGCAACACCCACATCTTGGTAAGGGTTGCCTTATCAATCAACAAGTCTTCCTTTCGAGTTCCAGATTTCGCGATATCAATGGCAGGGAAAAGACGCTTGTCAGCCAATCTGCGATCAAGAACGATCTCAGAATTTCCTGTTCCCTTGAACTCTTCAAAGATCACCTCATCCATGCGCGAGCCTGTATCAATAAGGGCTGTCGCTAAAATGGTGAGAGATCCCCCAAACTCTATGTTTCGAGCCGCCCCAAAAAATCTCTTTGGGCGTTGCAGCGCATTTGCATCAACGCCTCCGGTCAACACCTTTCCGGAAGAAGGAATGACCGTGTTATAGGCGCGCGCAAGGCGCGTAATGTTGTCAAGAAGAATGACCACATCTCTTTTTTGCTCAACCAAACGTTTTGCCTTTTCAATAACCATTTCCGCTACCTGAATGTGTCGCTGTGCTGGCTCGTCGAAAGTAGAACTCACGACCTCCCCCTTTACACAGCGCGCCATATCCGTGACCTCTTCTGGCCGCTCGTCAATCAGAAGAACGATTAAATAGACATCCGGCTGATTCCGTGTAATGGCATGAGCGATGGACTGCAACATCATAGTTTTTCCGGATCTAGGAGGCGCCACAATCAGGGCGCGCTGCCCCTTTCCAAGGGGAGCCACCAAATCAATGACGCGCGTTGTCAGCGCCTCTGTTGGATCACTCAGATCAAGAACGAGCTTTTCCTCTGGATACAGGGGCACCAGATTGTCGAAATTGATGCGCTGCTTAAGCTTTTCTGGGGGTTCAAAGTTAATCGTATTTACTTTTACTAAAGCGAAATAACGCTCTCCTTCTTTTGGAGCGCGAATTTCCCCCTCGATTGTGTCTCCTGTGCGCACGCCAAAACGACGCACCTGACTGGGAGAAATATAAATATCATCTGGTCCTGGTAAATAGTTGGATTGGGGAGACCTTAAAAAGGCAAACCCATCGGGTAATGTTTCCACAACGCCGCCTCCATAAATAGCGGTCTTGTTGTCCGCCGTCTTTTTTAAGATAGCGTAAATTAAATCTTGTTTCTTTAGAGTGCTTGCGTTTTCCACCCCCAATTGTTCTGCCTGCTCTAAAAGCCGCTGAGGGGTTTGAGTTTTCAAATCACTTAAATTCATTCATTGTTCCTTTGTGTTAATGGGGGAGATCCTGGAAAGAGGATTTGCACTCTTGTGCGATATATTGTCATTTTATGAAAAAAACAGAATACTAATATTAAGTATATATTCTTGTTGTATATTATTGTCCCCACTCTTGTAAAGATAAAAATTCATTCACAAATTCTTCCGGAAACTTTCTTTTCTTAACCCCCTATAAAATAAGGATTAAATGTTTTTTCCACAGGGACTTAAAAACACCATCCACAACCACAAACCTTGTGTATAAAAATGGAGAGAAAAAGGATAACTTTCCTTTTCTTCTTAAATTGAAGACTTATCCTCAGGTCGGCTCAAAGACCTCAACACCCCAAACAATGTATTAATATCGTCAGAGGAAAGAGGACGTCGAAGGAAAATGTCCCTTAAGTTTTGTTTCATCTTTTCTTTCTTTTCTGTGGGGAAGAAAAAGCCTTCTGCTTCTAGGCGCGACTCTAAAAAAAAGAGAAAGGACAAAACTTTCTCCTGAGAGGCTGGAGGTGGGGTGTTGACTAAAAAAGACGCTCTCTGAGAAAACTCATAAACACACAACAATACCGCATGAGCAAGATTTAGGGAGGAGAGAGAGGGGTGGGTGAGAATCGAAAGGGCTCCGTGGCACAGAGAAACCTCCTCATTGGTGAGCCCTGTTTGTTCTGGGCCAAAAACAATCCCTATCTTTTGGGACGAAAGAGTTTTTACAAAATCCATTCCCTTTTTAAGGTCGTAAACTTCTTTCTTAATGTATCGATGACGCGCTGTGGTGCAGAAAACCCACTGAAGATCTCTCATCGCCTTTTCCAGCGAGCTAAACACGGTTGCCGTCTCTATAATGGATCGTGCCCCAACACTTGCGTTTTGGGCGAGAGGGTTTGGCCACGGATCTCTGGGAGAGACCAATCGTAAATCTGTTATTCCAAAATTGCCCATGGCTCGAGCTGTGAGCCCAATATTGTCTCCAAGCTGTGGGCGTACCAAGATGATGGAGAGAGAGGGGATCATGAGAAAGAAGAAAAAGAAGCACGCTTAAGTCGATCATTAATAGCAGCTCCAATTCCTGTATTGGGAATGGGGGCAACAGAAATGCCAGAATAGCGGGCAGGATTATCAAGAATATGTAAAAATGAAAATAAAAAATGAGCTGCTTCCTCCAAGGATCCTGAAGCGCTTAAATTAAGTGTGGTGGTTTTTTCTGTTTTTCCAAATCCTAAAAAGGCCTCTTTTTCGGCGGGATCAACCACGTTCATTCGTAGGGGGAGGGACGGCGCATAATGGTGAAGGGTTTGTCCAGGGGAAGAAATTTTTTTATGATGTTCCCTAAAAAGGGTTGGAAAAAGAGACTTGCGCTCAATCTCTTCTCTGGCAATAGCCCCTGCTCTTAAAATGGAGACGATCCCCTCCTCTACACGGACGATTGTCGACTCTATGCCTTGTTGGGTCGCACCACCTTCCAATACAAGGACGGAAGGCAAAGATTTTTGAACATGTGCTGTTGTCGTTGAAGTGAGAAGTCCGGACGGGTTGGCGCTGGGGGCCACCAAAGGTTCTCCCACGAGTCGTAAAAGGCTTAACAAAAGGGGATGGCTCGAAAAACGAAGGGCAACCGTTTCTAGGCCGGCTGTGGCAAAAGAAGAAAGCGCTGCTTTTGGGTGTCGGGGAACGATTACTGTGAGGGGGCCGGGCCAAAAAAGGGAAACAATCTTTTCTGTTGGTTCATCAAAAACCCCCACTTCTTTTGCCTGAGAGAGAGAGTCGACGTGAACGATGAGAGGATTATGGAGGGGCCGCCCTTTTGTTTCGTAAATTTTTAAAACAGCCTTGTCCGAACGAGCCAGCCCTCCCAAACCATAAACGGTTTCTGTGGGAAAGGCCACAATGTCTTCCTTCTTTAAAAGGGAGGCGGCGGTTTGAAGGTTATTTGGGGTTGGAAGCGCTATCATTAATCTTAAGTGACAAGGGGTATGGTGCCCAAGGGCGGAATCGAACCGCCGACACACGGATTTTCAGTCCGTTGCTCTACCGACTGAGCTACCTGGGCTTAAAAATAAAACTGTTTCCTTGTATAATGGAAAAAAATCTGTCTGTCTATTCTCTAATTCCTTGCCCTTCGATGCAAAAAAAGAATAATTAATCGAAGGGGATAAGAATCAGGAAAGGGAGAGATGGAATTTGCCAGGCCCTTGCCAAGTGTATTGAAGAGGTCATGAGAATTTATAAGAAAAAAACCTTTCTTAATTTACGCTCCCCTAAAAAAATCGTATAGTGTGGTATCTTTTTAGGGAGATACTAATTCCTAAAAGAGCTTTTTATTAGTCATAAGGAACAATTTTGAGACAAAGTTTAAAAACAATTATTCATGAAGAAGGGTATTTTTTTGCCTTTATTTTTTTAGGGATTTCTGTGCTTTTGTGGCATTTTCACCCCTTTTTAGGAAAGATAGGACTTCTTTTAACGGCGTGGTGTCTTTATTTTTTTAGAGATCCCAATCGAGTGGTGCCCCTAAAAAAGGGATTGATCATCAGTCCGGCGGATGGGATCGTTCAAATGATCCAAAGAGTAAAGCCGCCGAAAGAACTGGGGCTGGGAATGACGACGTTAACCCGAATCAGTGTTTTTATGAATGTGTTTAATGTGCATGTAAACCGCATTCCCATCGAAGGAACCATTAGAAAAATCCATTACCATGAGGGAAAATTTTTTAATGCAGAGCTTGATAAAGCGAGTGAGCATAACGAACGGCAACTCTTTTGTGTTGAAACAAAAGATGGACATAAGGTCGGATTTATCCAAATTGCAGGCTTGATTGCGCGGCGCATTCGGTGTGATGTTAAAGAAGGGAAAAAGGTTAAAACCGGAGAACGATTTGGGCTTATTCGTTTTGGAAGTCGAGTCGATGTCTTTTTGCCCGAAGGGGTTTTTCCTCTTGTGATTGTGGGACAAAAAACAATTGCTGGAGAAACGGTTCTTGGGGATATAAACTCGAAAGAAGCAGCGCGCACAGGGGAGATCATTTAAGGATGAAGAAGACCAAAAAAACTGTTCTTGGCCGACGATTAAGCCACCCGTTTTCCCCCTCCCTAAAAGAATTCCCTTTCCATAAATTTATTCCCAACCTGTTAACCTTAACTGCTCTTTCTGCAGGGTTAACGGCTATTCGTTTTGCTCTTATGCATAAATGGGAAACGGCGGTGGCGCTTGTTTTTATTGCTATGATATTGGATGGTATGGATGGGCGCGTAGCACGTCTTTTAAAAAGTACCAGCAAGTTTGGCGCCGAACTAGATTCTTTGTCCGACTTTTGCAATTTTGGAGTTGTTCCTGGTATCTTAGTCTATCTTTTTTCCTTACAGGATTTGGGAAAGTTCGGATGGCCAGTTGTTCTTTTTTATACCATTTGTATGGTGCTCAGGTTGGCACGATTTAATACTTTGCTAGATCAGCCGGTGGGCAACTATTTTACAGGGGTGAATGCCCCTTTTGGAGCTCTGTTGGCATTAACTCCCATCATGATTTCCTTTCAGTTTGACGTATTGATTTGCGCAAAGCTTTATGGAGTTTGGTTATTTATTGTTTCTTGCTTACTTGTAAGCCGCTTTCCTACTTTCTCTCTAAAAAAGGGAAAAATTCCTCGTCCTTGGATTTTGCCGCTCTTTATTGGGGTTGGTCTGGCTGTGGCTTTGTTTTTGTCCGCCCCTTGGTTAATGTTGTCAATCGGAAGCTTTTTATATCTACTCTCTATTCCTTTTAGTGTTTATTGTGCGAGAGAGGAGAAACAGAAGGCAAGCGGGGCTTTAATTTCTTAAAGTAAGCGCACCAAGAAGAAACAGGGCAGAGATTACACAAGGGATTTCGAGCCTTACAGATATAGCGTCCGTGCAAAATAATCCAATGATGAGCCTTTTTTCGATAGGGGTCTGGAACTACTTTTTCTAGTTTATGTTCCACAGTTTTGGGATCTTTTCCTGGGGCCAATCCTGTTCTGTTGCAGACACGAAATACATGGGTATCCACCGGAAAAGTTGCCTGATGGAAAGCGACATTTAGAACCACATTGGCTGTTTTGGGCCCCACACCAGGAAGAGACTCAAGGTCTTTTTTAATAGAGGGAACCTTGCTGTTAAAGTGTTCAATCAAGAGATGGCTTGCTCTTATAATATTTTTTGCTTTTGTCTTATAAAGACCGATTGTTTTGATGTAAGGGAGTAGCCCCTTTTCCCCAAGATGTATCATGTCTTCTGGTGTTTTAATGACCTTAAAAAGGGCTTCAGTTGCTTTATTCACCCCAGCATCTGTTGCTTGAGCAGACAAGATGACCGCGATTAATAGGGTGTAGGCGTTTGTGTAATGAAGTTCGCTTTCAGGATGGGGATTAAGGGAAGAAAGTGTTTTAAAAAAAGAAAGAATGTCTTTTTTGGTCATCAATGGAAGGCATTAAAATAATAAAGCACAAAAAGGCCCAGAAAAATACGATAAAGGCCCCAGATCAACAAAGTTCTTTTTTTTAACCACCACATAAAGAAGTAAAGTGTCGCAAAGCCTGTGACAAAACAAACAGTGCTGATAATAAAAAAATCAAACCCTATTTGGAAAAACGAGTCTTGAAAAATATCTCTGGCTAATAATACAAGGGCGCCGATCCCTGTGGGGATAGAAGTTAAGAAAGAAAACTTGGCGGCATCAACAGATTTATATCCTAAGATGCGCGACATCGTGAGGGACATGCCAAGCCGACTGGCTCCTGGAATAAAGGAAAAGGTTTGGGCACATCCGATGAGCAAAGCATCTTTATAAGAGAGGTGTTGATAGGTTCGAGAAAGAGAGCCCAGCCTATCTGCCAAAATCATCAGAGTCCCAAAAAAAATAGAGCCCCATCCAAATAAAGAGAAAGAATGAGTGAGATGATCAAGATAGGTGTGCACAAGAAAGCCAACGACAATGACGGGAAAGGTAGCCATACAAATTTTAAGCCCTTGATGAAATTTCACTGAAAATTTCCCGCAAAGGGCCTTAAGAAAAGCCAAGAAAAGATCTTTCATCTCTTCTCTAAAATATAAAAAAACAACGAGAAGGGTAGCAAAGTTTAAAATCACTTCTGTGGAACGCCCTAAAGGTTGTAAAGAAAAAAGAGAAGAAGCAATAAAGAGGTGTCCGGAAGAGCTGATGGGCAAAAATTCAGAAATTCCCTGAATGAAGGAAAGCCAAAGGATATCAATCATCTTTTCACCCTTTTAATTATTTGTTATCAAAAACTTTCTAGGTATAGTAACAAAAAAGAGACAGAAGACAAAACAATTTGTCGGAAAAGACGCGGATCCTGAGAAAATAAGAACGTAGCCAGAACAAAGGGGTAAGAAAGGAGGGTGATTTAAGGATTGAATCTCTTAGAGGATTCTTTACACTAAACCCCAGACAATAACGGGAGGGAGATTATGAATCATCACCGATGTGAAAAGTTGAGGGGGGGGGGGTAGACTTCTTCTTGGAAGTCTTTGTGGCCTGTTGTTCTTTCTAGGAACAGGGGGAATGTCTCTGGCGGCGCCAGACCACAATACGTTTCGTCCTTATGGGGGCCTAGGGCTGAATGCAGACTTTGTTAATCCCCATTTCAAAACAACCGTTTATAATACGGCTCATGCTCCTGTTGATGATATAAATGCGTATTATTTTCTGTCTTCTCCTCGCTTGTTTTTGGGGGCAGAAAACCCTACTTTTTTTGGGTCTTTTGGAGGTGTGCGGGTTCAAGGGGATCTGTTCCTTCATAATTTTTCTATTCAGGAAGATTCCATGCATGGCGGACATGCTACATTCGCGATCCTAAAAATAAATTTTGAGTCTACGGTCAGTCTCGCGGGGCAGGTGACTAAAAAGATCTCCGATCAGATGGAGGGCTATCTGGGGGTTCGCTTTTTAGGTACGTGGATGACTTCTCTATATGTGGCGAGTAACGTGCTAAGAGCCCCCGTTCTTAGTGAAGACCAGTTATTGCCGGGGATTTCTCCTCATGTAGGGCTCATTTATAGTGTATCGGACAAATTGTTTTGTTATTTAGAGGGATACATAAGTTATTATCGGACAATTGAAAGGTTAGGATCTGAGAGTGCTGCTGTCACTTCTCCTGGTGCAACTACCATAAGAATAACCCCAACTTGGGCAGGGGTGGGTGTCGGGGTAGGATGGCGGTTTTAAGACTGTTTGTGTTTTTTCAGCACATCCTCAATAGAGCCGACCATATAAAAATCAGATTCAGAAATATGGTCGTATTTGCCGTCAACAATCCCTTTAAACCCCCGAATGGTTTCTTCTAAGGGAACAAGCGCTCCTTTGATCCCTGTGAACACTTCGGCCACATGAAAAGGTTGGGAAAAAAACCGTTGAATTTTTCGAGCCCGGGCGACTGTTAATTTGTCTTCTTCAGAAAGCTCATCCATTCCTAAAATGGCAATAATGTCTTGCAGAGACTTATAGGTTTGTAAAATGGCTTGAACTTGACGGGCTAGGGCGTAGTGTTCTTCTCCCACAATGCGGGGGTCCAGAATTCTAGACGTTGAGTCTAGGGGGTCAACAGCTGGGTAGATTCCCAATTCAGCTATCTTACGGCTTAAAACAGTCGTGGCATCAAGATGGGCAAAGGAGGCCGCAGGAGCTGGATCGGTTAAATCATCAGCGGGCACGTAAACAGCCTGAACGCTTGTGATGGAGCCTTGGTCTGTAGACGTAATCCGTTCTTGCAATTCTCCCATTTCAGTTCCGAGGGTGGGCTGATATCCAACGGCGGAAGGGATGCGTCCGAGAAGAGCAGAAATCTCAGCGCCGGCCTGGGTAAAGCGGAAAATATTATCAATAAAAAGCAACACATCTTGGTGGGCGACATCTCTAAAGTATTCAGCAACCGTTAATCCTGTTAAAGCAACGCGTGCCCGAGCGCCAGGAGATTCGTTCATTTGTCCATAGACGAGGCTTGCTTTTGATCCACTCCCGTTCACATTGATAACCCCAGACGTAATCATCTCATTATAAAGATCATTTCCTTCCCGGGTTCTTTCTCCAACGCCGGCAAAAACAGAGTAACCCCCATGAGCTTTGGCCACATTGTTAATCAGTTCCATAATCAAAACTGTTTTTCCGACCCCTGCCCCTCCAAAAAGGCCAATCTTTCCTCCTCGTGGATAAGGGGATAAAAGATCTAAGACCTTAATCCCTGTGACCAAAACTTCTGTTTTGGTGGATTGTTCAGAAAAAGCAGGAGCTGGGCGGTGGATAGGAAGTCGTGTCTTAGCTTTAATCTCTCCGCGCTCGTCGATAGGATCTCCTAACACATTCATAATCCGTCCCAATGTTGCATCTCCTACGGGGACACAAATAGGTTCTCCTGTATCAATTACTTTTTGCCCTCTGAAAAGCCCTTCCGTAGGCCCCATAGAAATAGTTCTGACTTTTCCATCCCCAATATGAAGGGTCGTCTCCAGAATAATTTTCTTACCGGTGGTTTCTATTTCTAAAGCATTTAAAATATCGGGTAAGTTTTTAGAAAACTGGACGTCAACCACAGGACCTATGATTTGGGTAATAACACCCGTGTTTTTTGATGAAGCCATTTAAACGCTCTCTGCTCCTGCAATAATTTCTACAAGTTCTCTCGTGATCGTTGCTTGACGATTGCGGTTATAGGAAAGGTTTAATTTCCTCAACATTTCTTCAGAGTTTTTTGTTGCTCCGTCCATGGCGATCATTCTTGCACTTTGCTCACTTGTTTGTGTTTCCAGCATAGAAAAATAAAGCTGGGATTTCAAGTTTGCAAGTGCAGATTTTCTTAAAACAGCTCCAAAACTAGGTTCTACCTCAAACAATAGGGGAATCTTTTCAGAGGTGGCTGGCACACGCAATTTTTTATTGTTGTTGATAACGTCTTCTTTGTAAGGAATTAAAGAATGAGACTTTACCTCAGACACGAGTAAAGAATGAAATGATGCATAAATTACCGAACAAGTATCAATTTCTTTGTTTATAAGCCAAAGATTAATTTCGTCACAAAGATTAGAAACAGTGATCCACGAGTCTTTATCATGAGGACGCAGATCTTTAGATACATAGGATTTGTGGATCATTTCTAAACTGGACAGAGCCTTTGCTCCGATACAAATAATCTTAACGTTCTTTCCTTCTTTAATAAGTTGTCGGATTTCCATGTTTGCTCGACGGCCGATGTTAAGATTAAATCCCCCACAAAGGCCCCTTGTTCCAGCCATGACAATCAAAAGGTGGGTAGACCCCTTCCCCCCTCGAAGGAGAGGAAATTCTGTCACTTTCTTCCAATAAAGAACAGAGTCTACAAATTGGGCTAGACCGGATGTATAAGGGACAGCAGCATAAAGACGCTTTTCTGCTTTCTTAAAATAAGAAGAAGAAACAAGCTTCATGGCTGAAGTAATTTTTTTGGTCGATTCGATGCTATGAATACGTTTTTTTAAACTTTTTAAATTTGACACAAGCGATTAAACCTCTAGCCTTTTGTCTAGGTAATCCTCTATCTTACCAAGAAGAAGAGATAGTTTCCCTGTGTAAAAATGATCGGCGCCCTCTACTTTTTCGAAATCTACCCGAACCCCTTTTTGGTTGGATAATTTTTTTGACAAATGTTCTACCGTATCAATGGGGACGATTTCATCTGAGGCACCTTGAATCATAAGCCCTGAAACAGGACAGGGGGCTAAAAAATTAAAGTCATACATATTGGCAGGAGGAGAGACGGCGACAAATCCTTCAATTTCAGGGCGGCGCATCAAGAGTTGCATAGCGATCCAAGCCCCGAAAGAAAAGCCACACACCCAAAAGGACGATGCATTTCTATTTTCTCCCTGAAGCCAATCTAAAGCTGCGGCAGCATCGCTTAATTCGCCTTCTCCATTATCGAATGTTCCTTGAGATTTGCCTACTCCACGGAAATTAAAGCGCAACACATTAAATCCTTTTTGAGCAAAGGCTTGATATGTTGTATAAGTCACCTTGTTATTCATCGTTCCACCATGAAGGGGATGCGGATGTAGAATAAGAGCAACGGGAGCGTCCTTTTTATAGCTTTTATGATACTTCGCTTCGATGCGACCTTCAGGCCCAGAAAGAACGATTTCTGCCATTTAATCTCCTAAAGAATAACTCTTAATAACTAATTTAATATCCAAAATCTATATTTACCATTTATTTTAGAAAGAAAATCGCTTAATTTTTGATGGATTTTTAAATAAACTATGCAACGAAAATATACCAACAGTATACTTACGATACATAAATATCATAGCGATATAAATAAAGATATGTTTAAACATATTATAGTAATTTTTCTTTTCTAAAACAAGGAAGACAGACAATGAGAATAGGAACAAAAGGCCATTATGCCGTGGCAGCAATGGTAGAATTAGCAAAGAAAATGCCCCTTAATCGACCCATTCCTTTAAATATTCTTGCTGAGGATCAAAATATTTCTGTGAATTATTTGGAACTTCTTTTTGTGAAACTCAAAAAGGAGGGGATTGTGAAAAGTATAAGGGGTGCGCAGGGCGGGTATCTCTTAGTAAGGCCTGCGTCAGAGATTACCATTTGGCAAATAGTCACCGCTGTTGGAGAAGGAATGAGGGTGAATCGTTGCCAGAATTCTTTCGCTTCTTATTGTTTTGAACAAAAAATGAAGTGCACGATGCATGCGATGTGGGAAGGATTGGGACAGAGGATACAGGATTATTTAAATCATATTTCTTTACAAGATCTGGTGGAGAGGAGTTCTCTTGGAGAGAAACACTCCTTGAAGATGCTTGATGAATACCCCACATATACTATGAATAAAGTAAAACTATCCTAAAAGGCTATCTTCTAACAAATTGTAGGGGTTTATGAAAAAAAACAAAAATTATATTTATTTAGATCACAATGCGACAAGTGTCGTACGGCCCGAGGTCTGTGCCGCCATGGCCTCTTGTTATGAGAGGCCGTACAATGCATCTGCTATTCATTCGTTGGGACGGGAGGCAAAATCTTTTTTAGGGGAGATGCGCACCCTTGTGTCTCATCATATTGATTGTAAAGCGGACAGCGTTTTTTTTACCAGTGGAGGAACAGAAAGCAATAATATAGTGTTGCAATCTGCGAGATGGGAACAGATTTTGTGTTCCTCTACTGAGCATGATTCTGTTTATAAGGGACCTATCAATCAAGTCCTTCCTGTTTTGTCTTCGGGTCTTTTAGATTTAGACGCTCTTCATGAGTCTTTAAAAAATGGAGATCACAAAAAAACATTGATTTCAATCCATTGGGCGAATAACGAAACAGGCGTAATTCAACCCATTCAACAAATCGCAGAAATTGTCCATCATTATGGAGCCTGGATTCATGTGGATGGCGTACAAATTTTAGGGAAAATTCCCTTTTCTTTTCAAGTGTCAGGTATAGATTTTCTTTCCCTTTCCGCCCACAAAATGGGAGGACCTCAAGGAGTAGGGGCTCTCATCGTAAAAAAAGAAAACACCTTATCCCCCTTATTCTTTGGAGGGGGACAGGAACGTTCTTTAAGAGCGGGGACTGAGAATGTGGCTGGTATTGTGGGGTTTGGGCAAGCTGTGCGTCAGATTGATTTTTCCGTTTTTAGCCACCTTCGAAGGCAACATGAGGGATTAGAAGAAGAGCTTTTAGAGTTTTCCGAAAAGCACAAGAGACCTCTTTTTATTATTGGAAAAGGCACGGAGCGCCTTCCTAACACAACTTGTTTCTCAATGCCTGGAGTGTCTAATCAATCCCAACTAATTTACTTTGATTTAGAGGGGGTTGGTGTTAGTATCGGATCGGCCTGTTCTTCTAGCACGGTGAAGCCTTCTCGCGTATTAACAAATATGGGGCTTCCCAACGAGATAGTGGGATCGGCTGTGCGAATTAGCTCTGGTTGGAATACAACGGAGTCCGATTTTTTGCGGTTTAAGAAAGTTTGGAAAGCTTTATTTTTGAAGCATAGCGAATAGATCTAAAATTATGACAGAAAAACTGATTTATCTAGACCATCAAGCCACGACCCCTTGTGACCCTCGGGTTTTTCAAGAAATGATACCTTTTTTCTGTGAAAAATTTGGAAACCCTCATTCTCGCAATCATGCTTTAGGGTGGGAAGCAGAAGCAGCCATTGAAAAAGCACGTCTACAGGTTGCAACTCTGCTGGGAGCCAATCCCAAGGAAATTATTTTTACCTCAGGGGCAACGGAATCAAATAATCTCGCCCTTAAAGGGGCATCTGAATTTTATCAAGATCAAAAAAACCATATTATTACGTGTGTCACTGAACACAAATGTGTCTTGGATACGTGCCGACATCTGGAACAAAAAGGGATAAAGGTAACCTATCTTCCTGTACAGAAGAATGGATTGATCGATTTGAACCAGTTAAAAGAAGCAATGACGGATCAGACTTTGTTGGTGTCTATTATGGCTGTGAATAATGAGGTTGGTGTTATTCAACCCCTTAAAGAAATTGGGAAAATTTGCCGAGAAAGAGGCGTGTTCTTTCATACAGATGCTGCCCAAGCGGTGGGGAAAATCCCCCTTGATGTGGAAGCAATGAATATTGATTTGATGAGTGTATCCGGACATAAACTATATGGTCCCAAAGGGATTGGTGCTCTTTTTGTCAGACGACGTCCCAGAGTGCGGATAACAGCCCAAATTAATGGGGGGGGGCAAGAAAGAGCCATGAGATCCGGAACTCTATCCCCGGCTCTTTGTGTAGGATTGGGAACGGCTTGTGCGATTGCACAGATGGAAATGGGTGAAGATGAAGCAAGGTTAAGAAAGTTAACAGATTTGTTCTATGAAAAAATTATGAACAATTTGCCGGAAGTATATTTAAATGGAGATTTAGTTCAAAGAGCCCCTGGAATTCTTAATCTCAGCTT
Organism: Alphaproteobacteria bacterium RIFCSPHIGHO2_01_FULL_41_14; assembly: GCA_001767855.1. Classification (NCBI taxonomy): domain Bacteria; kingdom Pseudomonadati; phylum Pseudomonadota; class Alphaproteobacteria; species Alphaproteobacteria bacterium RIFCSPHIGHO2_01_FULL_41_14. Next base: position 140,018 of record MEMF01000002.1, read on the forward strand.
TGCCTATGTAGAGGGTGAAGGATTGATGATGGGCATTAAGGATTTGTGTGTATCTTCTGGGTCGGCTTGCACTTCTGCTTCGTTAGAGCCTTCCTATGTATTGCGTGCGTTAGGCGTTGGAGAAGATTTGGCTCATACTTCCTTACGTATTGGGATGGGACGATTTACCACGGAAGAAGAGATTCAAATAGCAGCAGACAAAATCATTAAGGCGGTACGTCGATTAAGAGAAATGAGCCCTCTATGGGAAATGTCTCAATCAGGGGTTGATGTGTCTTCGGTAGAATGGGCTGCACACTAAGGAGAAATATTATGGCATATGGTAAAAAAGTAATCGATCATTACGAGAACCCTCGGAATGTGGGCTCTTTTGGATCAAATGAAAAAAACGTGGGGACTGGTTTGGTAGGGGCCCCTGCTTGTGGGGATGTGATGAAATTGCAGATCAAGGTGAATGCCCACGATGTTATTGAGGATGTAAAATTTAAAACATTTGGATGTGGTACCGCCATCGCAGCTAGTTCTTTTGTAACGGAAATGCTAAAAGGAAAAACCTTGCAAGAAGCACAAAATATCCGCAACACTCAAATCGTTAATGAGCTTGAGTTGCCCCCCGTTAAAATTCATTGTTCTGTCTTAGCAGAAGATGCTATTAAAGCGGCTATTGAGGATTTAAAGAAAAAGATATCTCAAAAATGAATCAGTTTCCTTTAACAGTCACACCGGCAGCTTTAAGTCACATTAAAGTGCTCTTACGACAACGAGAAAAACCATCCGTCGGGATCCGAATTGGGATCCGTACGCGAGGGTGCTCGGGACATGCCTATACGTTGGAATTTTTGGATACAGAAAACCCACAAGATGAGAGAGTGACGTATGAAGATGTAAGAATATTCGTAGATCCAAAAGCCACTCTTTTTGTGTTGGGGACAGAGATGGACTATGTGGAGAAAAATTTTGAATCTGGTTTTGTCTTTAAAAATCCCAATGAAAAAGGCCGATGTGGGTGCGGTGAATCCTTCCACGTTTAAATCTATGTGTACGTGTCAGGCTCCTCTAGAAAATATAGCTTTTTGTTCACAATGTGGAGCATTAAATTCGATTGAACCAACATCCCCTTTTCAGGTGTTTGGATTGCAAGAGAGCTTTTTTATAGACCGTTCTTTTTTGAATAAAATTTATTTTGATCTTCAGAATAAATTACATCCTGATCGTTTCTCTTCTCATGATGAAGAACGGGCTCTTGCAGAACACTATTCGAGCTACCTTAACTGGGCCTATCAGGTATTAAAGGATCCCTTTAAACGCGCCGAAATTCTTTTAAAAGATTTTCCCTCTTCTGTCTCACAAATCGACTTGATGGAACAGATGGAAAAGCACGAGTATTTGGAGTCACTTTCTTCACGAGACACTCTTTCTGCCTTTGAGAGCAGAATTATGGAAGAAAAAAACAAAATAGAAAATGAAATGGTGGATTTTTTTAAAGAAAAAAATCACGAAAAAGCAAAGTATTGTCTGGCTCGATTCAAGTATTTTGATCGCCTCCTCAGAGAAGTTTTAGTTAAGAAAGAAGGGCTATAATCCTATGTTGCTTCAAATTCATGAGCCAGGAAAAACACCCGATCTTTCTAAAAAAAATGGCCTGGTCGTTGGCATTGATTTTGGGACCACAAATTCGGTGGTGGCCATCTCTCACCAAGGAAAAGCAGAGATTGTTCCTCTTGAAGGAGACAGGCTGGTTCCTTCCGTCATAGGTTATAAAGATGGTACTGCTTGGGTGGGACGAAAGGCCCAACAAGAGCGGGGACTGAACGTTATTCGTTCCATTAAACGATCTATGGAACCTCAATCTCTTCAACCAAAGCATGATAAAAATTCAATAGAGATTTCTGCCGATATTTTGCGATATCTTAAAACGGAAGCCGAAAAGTCCTTGAAAGAAACAATTACTGGTGCTGTCCTTACTGTGCCAGCTTATTACAGTGAGGTGGCACGAGAAGCCACCCGTGCAGCGGCTCATCTGGCCGGAATTCCCATCCTTCGGCTCATCAATGAACCGACAGCTGCAGCCTTAGCATACCATTTAGACGAGCAAGAAGAAGGTGTGTCTTTAATATATGACTTGGGAGGCGGCACTTTTGATGTTTCCGTTCTGCAGCTTCACAAGGGTATTTTCCAGGTATTAGCCGTGCGAGGAGACATGGTTTTAGGGGGAGATGATCTAGATAAATCTTTATTTAAATTTCTCGTCTTGACTGTGGGAGAAATATTAGAATCCGAAGGCTTATTATTAGCCCGTCAGATAAAAGAACACCTCACAACAGACCTCGTTTGGGAAGGGGAAATTCGGGGGAAAAAAGTTCAAATAACTCGAGATATATTAAATCAACTCGTCTCTCCTTTTATTGAAAAAACCCTTCATCTCTGTGGTCAAGCCCTTCAAGAGGCGGGCGTAATAAAGCAGGAGCTCAAATTTGTCGTTTTGGTCGGTGGGTCTACGCGCCTACCCATTGTTCGAGACCAGATAGAACAGTTTTTTGGGAAGAAGCCCCTCTCTTACGTGAATCCTGATGAGGTCGTTTCCTTAGGGGCCGCCCTTCATGCTGAATCCCTGAGAGATGGGAAAGGGAAACTTTTGTTAGATGTGACCCCATTTGCTTTAGGAATTGAAACTCTGGGAAATACAGTGGAAATTATTATTCCTCCCAACTCTCCTCTCCCCTGTTCTGTTTCTCAATTATTTACCACTGCGCAGGATGGGCAAACAAAAATAAAAATCCATATCGTTCAAGGAACCCGCAAAACGCTGGAGAATTGTTCTTCTTTAGCAACTTTTGTATTGGCAAATATCCCACCCTCTCCTGCCGGCTATCCTCAACTTAAAGTCATTTTTACGCTAGATGCGGATGGGATCTTGTCTGTCTTTGCAGAAGAACAGAGAAGTCATACACGTCACATGGTTCAAGCTAAGCCGACTTACAAATTTTAAATCCAAAACACCTTATTAGAGGATTCAGATTAAAAATCTTTTCTGGCTTTTAAGAGTGGCTTTCTTTACAGTTTTTTCATGACTCACAGAATCTTTTTTTTAGTTTGTTGTATGGTGTCTTGTGCATTAGCGGATATGCGTATAATACAAACGTTAGAGCACAGCTTAAATGAGCTTTCTTCTCTACAGGCACGTTTTTCACACAAGGATAGTTCGGGCAAGTCTTACCAGGGGACTTTTTTTCTAAAACGTCCTTGGAAGTTGAGGATGCAGTATGATGTCCCTAGCCCTTTTTTAATCGTTTCTGATGGCCAATCTCTTATTTATGAGGACCAAACAACACATGAAGCCGTTTATCTGCCCCTTGAGTCATTTCCTTTGGCGTTTTTATTCGATAAGAAGACAGATCTTGAAAAAGCTTTGGAAATAGATACCGTTCAAGAAAACGATGATACCATCAGTTTTTTGTGCAGAGAGAAGAAAAATTATTTCACGCTTGTGATCTCCTTTTCTAAGAATGAAAAAAGCATCACGGGATGGACTTCCAAGGATGCTCAAGGGAATGAGGTAAAAATAATTTTATCTTCTATTCAAAAAAACATACCTCTCCAGGATGGATTATTCCACTTTCAACAAAAACCACGGTGGAAAACCAAACCTAAAGAGCGCAAATAAATTATCTTTATGCTTCTTCTTCGCGATAGGTTCTTTCCTTAAGTTCGTGACGCTCTTGTGCCGTAATGCTGAGGGTCGCAATAGGACGAGCATCTAAGCGTCTAACACCAATGGGTTCTCCGGTCTCTTCACAGTATCCATAGGTCCCAGCATCAATGCGTCTTAAGGCAGATTCAATTTTATTGAGAAGTTTTCTTTCGCGGTCTCTGGTTCTTAATTCCAAGGACAAATCAAGCTCTACTGACGCACGGTCATTCAAGTCAGATTCCAACCCTGTGTCTTCTTTTAGATGAAACAGCGTTTCTTCCGAACCTTGAAAAATTTCATCTTTCCATTTCAGAATTTTCTGCCGAAAATATTCCTTCTGAAGAGGGCTCATAAAAACCTCATCCTCTGATGGCCTATACCCGTCAGGTAACAAAACCTTGTCCTTCATCATCTTCCTCCGCTGTTATAAGAGTGTTTTTTTCTTTAAATACTACGCTCAAAATTTATGAAGAACAAGTGTTTTTTCCTAATAAAAAAACCCCTGGAAAACCAAGGGTTTTAAAAAGGTTTCTTAGGTTTTTATTTTTGGCCTAATAATTTATGGAACACCACAGCAAGAGCAGCTCCTACCATTGGCATGACAAAGAAGAACCAAACTTGTTGAAGGGCCATTCCACCTTCAAAAATAGCAGGGCCGAAGCTACGTGCTGGATTTAAAGACCCATTGGTAAAAGGGGTTGCTAGGAAATAGGCAACAGATAGAGTCAAGCCAAGCATAAGGCTGGAACAAGCACAGCTCCCTTTTGCCTCTTTTACCATACAGAAAGTAAGGATAAAGAAGCTGGAAAGGATGACTTCAATAACACCGGCTTCCATAAGACCTGAGCCATTTGGAGAGGATATACCAAATCCATTGGAAAAGAACATATGATTAAAGTCAGTTTTTCCCATGAGAACAAAATAAAGGACCGCGATTCCCGCAGTAGCTCCTAGTAATTGTGCCGCCACATAGAAAAGGAAGTCTTTTAGTTCCATCTTTTTGCAAAGCCACGATGCGAAACTAATAGCAGGATTTAGGTGCCCCCCAGAAATGGGAGATGTTATATAGTGTGCTGCTGCGAAGGCAAGGCCAAACGCAAGACATACACCAAGACCAGCTAAAGATGTGGTAGTAATAGCAACGCCACAACCAATGAGCACAAAAAACATTGTGCCCAAAAATTCGGCGGTTAGTTTATGAGTTGTTGAATTTTTCATTTTTACCTCTCTGTTAGATTTAAGTTTGTTTGAATTTTAACAAAAATTAAAAAAGAAGGTCAAGAATTTATATTATAAAAAATATAATGAATTAGAATATCCCCATGTATTGGGAGAAAATAACATTTGTATTTCCATATTTTTTTTCCTTTAATATTTCAAAAGAATTGACGATATCCATTTTTTCTTGACTTGATGTTTCAATTATTATATAACTCCCTTTCTTAAGATAACGAGAAGAGATAAGATTTTTCAAAGTAAGAGGAACCAGATTTTTCCTATAGGGAGGATCTAAAAAGACCACATCAAAAGGGGAGTAAGGATTGGGCTTTAAGTGAGTTGCTTCTTCTTTCCACAGGGCAACATGAGAAAAAAGAGCGGCATTCTTCTTAATTATGTCAATAGCTTGGGGATGGTGATCGATAAATAAACAAAAAGCAGATCCTCTTGATAAAGCTTCAATCCCTAAGGCCCCTGTTCCTGCATAAAGATCTAGGACATGAAGTCCTTCCCATTTAATGGATAGACCATGCTCTAGCACATTAAAAATAGATTCACGCACCCGATTAGACGTAGGGCGGGTATGTTTGTCTTGAGGGGTGTCTAGATGTCGCCCCCGAAATTTACCACTAATAATTCTCATAATTATGTTTCATTTTTAATTCTTCGCGGGTAATAGCATAACTGCATATCAAAATCAGCAAGGCCCCATAAAAAGTGACACTTTCCAGATGTTCTTTGAAAAACAAAAATCCAATAAGGCTGGCAAATAGAAATTTTAAATAATCAAAACCGGCTAAAAAGTTTAGGCGCTCTTTTCGGTAGGCCTGAACATAGCTAAATTGTCCTAATAATGAAAGGATTCCCATTAACAGAAAAATCCACCAGTCCTTTCTTTGAAGGGGTGTCCATTTGGGAAGTTCATCGTTGAGAGGAAAGAAACGATCACTCACAAAATAAATGCCGAGCAAAATTGAGGTTGCTACACTAGAATAAAAAACAACGACCAAGCTTTCATCTGTTTTAGTTATATGCTTCACAAAGATGCTGGAGGCCGCCAGTAAGATGACCCCTGATAAAGTTATGAATTCTCCTAGTTCAAACCTTTCAAAGACGGGGTCAATAATGACAAAGATGCCCACATATCCTAAAATCAAAAAACTCCAACGTTGGAGAGAAATTTTTTCTCTTAAGAAAAGAGCTGCAAACAAAGGTACCATCAGGGCGTAAGAAAAATTAATGGCACTTGCCTTGCCAAGGGACAGCACTCGATATCCATAAAAGAAACAGATCATGGACGTCGTAGAAAAAGCTACACGAATCATTTGAAATAGGGGCTGTTTTGTTTTTAAAGATCTTGTTCCCTTTGTGACCACAAGATAGGGCGTGACAATAGATAAGACTAAAAAGCCACGAATAAAATTAAGTTGAAGAGGAGAATAGTCTTGTAAAAATTTGCAAAGAGCCATCACAGACACAAAGGTAAACTTTGAAGTTAAGATCCACAAAATGCTTTGTATTTTAATGTTTTTAAACATCACAGGATTCACTTGTTTTTTCCTTTAATTTGTAAAGAATTTCTAACGCTTCTCGGGGAGACAAAACGTTAGGATCAATGGTGTTAAGTAAAGAAACTATAGGGAGATTTTCTGATGTTTTATGAGGGAAAGATAATTCTTTTTGAACTGAGTCTTTTTTTGATTCTAAGGTTTTTAAGATAGCTTGGGCTCGATACACCACTGATTTTGGCATGCCTGCTAAGTCTGCCACATGAATCCCATAAGATTGATTAGCTTTCCCTGGCATAATGGTGTGCAGAAAAACAATCGTGCCTTCCCATTCTTTAACAGAAATAGTATAGCATTTGAGATGCGATAAGGACTCTTCCAAAACCGTCATTTCATGATAGTGTGTAGCAAATAAAGTGCGACATTTATTGGTGTTGTGTAGGTGCTCAGCTGTGGCTTGCGCAATGGAGACACCATCGTAAGTAGAGGTGCCTCTACCAATTTCATCTAGGATAACAAAAGATTTCTTTGTGGCTTGATTAAGAATAGACGCTGTTTCTATCATTTCCATCATGAAAGTAGATCGTCCCTTGGTAAGATCATCCCCGGCACCTACGCGACTAAATAATCGGTCTACAATACCAATGTGGGCTTTCTCAGCTGGCACATAGCATCCCATTTGAGCCAATATAACAATCAAGGCATTTTGTCGAAGATAGGTACTTTTTCCTGCCATATTGGGTCCTGTCAATAGAAGGAGGTATTGGGACGCGTCTATGTCACAATCATTTGAAATAAAGGGGAGATTTTTTTCTTTCAGAATAGATTCAATGGTTGGATGACGTCCCTTTTTTATCTTGAGAATCAGATCATTACTTAAAAGGGGACGAGTATATTGATGAAGATTGGAAAGAATGGCAAAAGAAGAGATTAAATCAAGGGTAGAGATGGCTTGAATGATCTGACACAAGGCTTCTTGCTGATGCAGAACATCTTGTACGAGTTCTTGAAAAAGATGCAACTCGAGGGTAAGCGCTTTTTCCGAGGCGCCCATTAATTTTTCTTGAATCTCAATTAATTCTGAAGTGGAAAACCGCATATTGTTAACAAGGGTTTGCCGATGAATAAAACTATCAGGGACCTTGTCTTTATGGAGGGATGTGATTTCAATATAATATCCTAGGATATTATTGTGTTTGATTTTAAGGGTTTGAATGCGTGTTTCTGCAGCATATTTTGTTTGCAAACCCGCAATCATTTTTTGACTCTCATCACGGAAAAATCTTAATTCGTCCAATTCTTGCAAATATCCAGACAAAACAAAACCCCCGTCTCTGGCCAAAAAAGGAGCAGAAGGATTTAAGGCTTTTTCAAGCCTTTCTTTTAAGGGAAAAACGGAAAGGAGAGCAGAAAAAGGGATAGAAAAGGGTATAGTCTGGTTTTTAAAGATATCAAATAATAGCTGAGCAGAGCTTAATAAGTTTTTAACAGCTAATAGATCTCGAGGACCACCTCTATTTGAAGACAGTCTTGCTAATACGCGTTCTCCGTCTGGCAGCCCATTCAGTGCGTTTTTCAAAGTTTCATGAAGGGAGTTATGGTTAAGAAACCACTCAGTCTGATCAAGACGCTTGTTAATTGATTCCATGGAAACTAAAGGAAAAGAAAGAGTGTGAAAAAGAAGACGTCTTCCCCCTGCTGTTAACGTTTTATCAATCGTTGAAAAAAAACTACCTTTTCGGTCTCCACTTAAGGTTGAGTCTAGCTCGAGGCTACGTCTGGTTGTTGCATCAATATGTAGAAAGTTCTGCGAGAGTACTTTTTTGGGGGGATTCAACCGAGGCAAAGACTCTTTTTGGGTTAAGTAAACATATTCAAGGGCACCTCCAGCTGCGGCTATTTCTGCTTCTGAAAAATCTCCAAAGGGAGTAAGGGTGGTGGTTTTGAAAAAACGACACAATCTATTGTATCCATTTTCATAATCAAATCGACTGTCATTTTGGCGTGTTATTTTATTTTTGTAAGTTTGGAAACATTCATACAAAGAAGGAAGCTGAAGCGTGCTCTCAGACACCAAAATCTCTTTGGGGTTAAATCGTGACAAAGTAGAGTCTAGGGCGGCTTGAGAAATTTCTTCCATTAAGAATTCTCCGGTAGAAATATCAACGGCAGCGACTCCCATGGATTTTTTATAGGGGTGAACAGAGACTAGGAAATTGTTTTGATCTGAGTCTAGAAAGTTTTCTTCCACTAAGGTGCCAGGAGTAATAATACGAATAACGTCTCTTTGAACAATCGCCTTATACCCTCGCTTCTTAGCTTCTTCTGGGGTCTCCAATTGCTCACAAATGGCCACTTTAAACCCTTGACGGATAAGTCGGCCAATGTAAATTTCGGCGCTGTGGAAAGGAATCCCACACATAGGCATGGCATCCTCTTCTTTACCTCGTTTGGTGAGAACAATATCTAAGGCTGAGGATGCGAGATGAGCGTCTTCATAAAAAAGCTCATAGAAATCACCCAGTCGAAAAAACAAAAGACAGTCTTTATGCTTTTCCTTTAAAGCTAAATATTGACGGACCATGGGAGTAGAGAATAGATCCATTGTCATTATTATAATCCGGTTGATCCGAACCCAGAAATGTCTCTCTCGGTTGGATAATCCTCCAGACTGGGGACGAGATTCCAAGAGGTTTGTGTGTAAGGCGCAATAATCAATTGTGCAATGCGCATCCCGGGCTGGACGGAGAAAGAATCTTGTCCTAAATTAATGAGAACGACCCTGATTTCTCCTCGATGATCTGAATCAATGGTAGCTGGTGCGTTCAGGACAATGACTCCATGTTTAACGGAAAGACCAGAACGAGATCTGATTTGGGCTTCATAGCCATTTGGTAAAGCGAAAGCAATGCCCGTTGGAATAAGGTGGCGGTGTCCGGGCTCTAAAATTATTTCCTCAGAAATAGCGGCATGAAGATCCATACCCGCGCTTTGTGATGTTTGATACGTGGGCAAGGGATTGGTTTGACCATGGGGTAAAACACAAATAGGCAAGTTTAAAGAAACTGTCATTTCCATCCTCTATGTATGGCTGTAATTCCTTTTGTTAAAGGTGTGTAAGATACAGAATTAAATCCTTTTTCTTCTATCATATTTTTTAGTTCTTCGACACCTGGAAATTTTCGAATACTCTCTACTAAATATTCATAGGCTGCCTCATTGCCTGCAAGCAACTTTCCAGCTTTGGGAATGAACATTGAAATATAGAGGTCATAAAGAGAGGCAATACTAGGATCCGGCCTGCTAAATTCAAGACACAGGAAAACACCTTTTGGTTTTAAAACTCGATAAATTTCACCAAGAGCCTGCTCTTTGTTTTCAAAGTTTCTTAACCCAAAGGCGACTGTACAGACATCAAACGTGCAATCTCCAAAAGGAAGAGATTCGGCCCTTCCTTCTTGCCAAGTCAAGTTTCCTTTTAGGTTTTTATTAATAGCTTCATCTTTAGATCGCTGAATCATCTCAGGACTTAAATCAACAAGTGTAATTTTGGGATCCAAAGAATGAGATTTTTTTAGATATCCAAAGGCAATATCCCCTGTTCCTGAAGCTAGATCCAGTAAACTTAAACCAGGAATCTGGGGGATTAGATCAATAAAGTTTTTTTTCCAATGATGATGTAGTCCAAAACTCATAACATTGTTCATTAAATCGTACTTGCCACTAATGCCATCAAAGAGAGATTTTATGGAAAAAGAAGCGCGAGAATTTGCAGAAAGAGGGGCCATTTGTTACTCTTTAGTATATGAAAAAAAAGATACCATAAATCAGGGAAATAAAAAATGATTCGATCTCCTTTGTTCTTATTATTAATAAGTTTAGCTTTGAATCTATTCGCTGCAAAAGACCAAGATATGGGCCCTGTTTCTCCCACGTTCCAAACAAGAAGAGAAAGTTGGAGCACCCCTGATACACACCCTGAGATACAATTAGGTAATGGTGTTGATCTTATTTACGCAACTTTATTTCAAAATTTGTCTTTCTTAGATGCGGTAGGGTTAGGAGGATTTAAACAAGAAATATATGCCCAGTCTCTATTCTTACGACGTCTTTATCTGGTTTTTGGATTGGGAGGTGTGGAATATAAAGCCATGGATGGAAGTTCGGGGTATTGGCCCTTTCCTTTGGCGTCTATGTTGACTCAAGGACAGCGTGTACTAGTAGTTCTCACAGGCATTTCCTATGAAGAATTTTTAAATTTTTTGACCAATGGTAATCTTGACCTCTTTTACAAGCGAAAATATTCTTCACATGGTGTAAAAATATGTGAAAAAACAGACACTTTAGAGGAAGTTAAAATTAAAAATCCTCTTCGTAGTTTTGAATCTACAGAAATTGTTTTGGGGCTAGATTTTCCGTTCGGGGGTGTGGGAACAGTTTTACCCAATGGAGGATGTGTAGGGCCCCGTGGATGGGAGATAAAAAAAGGGAAATTGAAAAAAAATAAACAAATAGGCCATTTGCATCTTTATGCCCGATCTTTCCCAAGTTCGAACAGAACTGCTATTCTTATAGGGATTGAAAGTTGTGCACCAGGTAGTCAGAATCAATTGGGGTGTGACCATAATTTACTGTCGGGCATACGAAATCAAACTATAAATCGTTCAGTTTCTGGGGGTTCAAAGTGGGCCCAGTTGAATGTTTCTGTTGCTCGTCCAGCAGAGTATGCTGGGAAAAAAGTCCATCTTTCTCTGCGAAAGTTTCGAGATATAAAGAAAAGAATTGAAGAGATTCTGGCTTTAGAAGAAAAAAGTCAAGAAGGGATTTTTAGAAAGATATTGCCAGAAGATTCTTTCTTCGCTACAGGGTTCTTGTGGACATATTCTGAGGAGAGAAAAAAATGAAACTTTTTAATTGGTTGTTGGGAGTATCTTTTTGTTTCTTGAATAGTTATGGAGAGAAAATGTCCTATGTCCCGGGAACAGAGGACATCCCTTTGATGGAGGGGACGTCTCACATAACAGAAGAACCAAACGTATTTGATGCATCGCAAGGAAGGGTATCCATCTCAAAAGTTATCAGTTCTTCACAAATTCGTGAAATAGAAAGTTTCTATGAAAATAGTTTGGTTAACTTAGGATGGAAAGGACTTTCAAAAAACAAGTATCAGAGGGGAAACCAACTTCTTGATATAAAGATCGATCCCATGGGAGAAAAAACGCTCATTACCTTTGAACTAAAGGAATCACGTTAAAAGGGAAAATTTCCCCCCTTTGGGAGAAAGTAGTGAAAAATTTAACAATCGGCTTATTTTCTTTCTACCTCAGAAAATATATGATATTTTTATAGATGAAAATTAAAATATTTCAAAGTGTACAGGGGTGATCAAACATTTTGTTATCAGTATATTTACTATAGGTCTTCTGGTTCAGACTGGAGTGGCAAAGGATGCTTATAACCCTTATCCTACAGTTCCCTATAAAACTTTTATTTTTGGGGTGAATGATAAAAATATTGTAGATGCTATATCTAAAAATTCTACTCTTATTACGAAAGAGAACACTCCTCCTGAGTCAATTGCTATTCTGAAAAAAAGAGCGGAACAAGACCTGATCAATATCCAAAAAGTTATTGCCTCATTTGGCTATTATGATGCGGATTTTGATTATTTTGTAGATGTTCGTACAAATCCTGTAACAGTATATATAAAAGTTCAACTAAATACCCAGTATAAGATTGGAGCTTTTAAGCTTAAATCTGATCCTCCCAATAACAATCTTGTTGATGTGTTAGGTCAGGACATCAAAAAAATCGGTATTTCTTTAGAAATGCCTGCCTTAAAGGAAACAATTCAACAAGCCACTATTGATACAATTAACTATTTGCAAAAACACGGCTATCCTTTTGCAAGTCTCAAAGAAGATCGAATTATCATTGATCGTTCTAAGAAACAGATGCAGGTAGCTTTATTGATAAATCCAGGCCCATTAACACGTTTTGGAAATACTATTTTAGAAGAAAACGGGGAAGTAACAGGAGAGTTTATCAAAGCTCATCTGCGATGGAAAAAGGGAGAAGTTTATAGTGAGCAAAAGGTTTTGGATACAATTCAAAGCTTAAATAATACCAGGCTCTTTAGTGAGATTAAAATAACACACGATGATCGAATTGATGAAAATGGGTTCATGAATATATATTTGAAATTGGAATCTGCAGGAAAAAATACACTATCTCCAGAAACGGATTATATTGCTGGTCTTGGTCTAGAGTTTGGCGGTTCTTGGGAACGTCGCAATCTCGCTGGTACAAACAATATTCTGAAATCAACGGTTCGGGCGGGTAAACATAGACAGAAATTAGGTCTCAATCTCACGACACCAGATGCTGGGTTATTAAACTTAAATCTAAACACAGCTTTATCTGGCTTTAAAGAGAAGTTGCGTCCTTATAATAAAAAAGGAGGTTCCTTGAGGGCGATATGGGACTATCCTGGAGAAGAACATTGGCATTTTTATGGTGGACTTGAAGGAGAGATCTATCGTTTAGAAGTTGCTGAAGTAGCAAAAGATGATCGCTTTTTAAGTATTCCAGTGGGTGTCATTGTTGATTATACAGATAATGTTTTAAGACCTAGAAAGGGGACGAAGGTGAAATTTGATTTCACTCCCTATGCTACATTATTCAGAAAATTTCAGCTGTTTTCTCATGTCAGATTAAAACCGGAAGTTTTCTTGCCTCTTTTAGAAAATCAGAGCACATTTGTGAGAGGATGGGCAAATTTAGGGTTTTCTCCAGGAGCAGGCAAAGATATTTTACCTCGAGATAAAAAGTTTTATGCTGGGGATGGTACTTCTGACCCCGTTCGAGGATATGCCTTCCAGATGGCTGGCCCTCTTACCGGTAATATTCCAAATGGGGGCCGTGCGGTCCTTAGTTTTGGAGGAGAACTTTACTATGATTTCACAGAAGATTGGTCAGTTCTTACGTTTGCGGATTTTGGCACGACTTATGATCGTCAATTTCCTGATTTCCGGACAAAACTTCTGTGGGGTGTCGGTGCCGGTATGAGGTGTCGCACGAAATATGGAACCTTCTATCTTGATGTTGCGTCCCCAGTGGAACGACGGGGAGGGATTGATAATCCTGTAGAGATTTCTGCTGGCGTTAAACAACCAACATGAAACAAAATTGATCATCTTGTTACATAATGATCTAAGAATCTTTTTTGTAATTGTTGGTCAAAAATCGTTAACTTTTCATACACTTTCCTGAAAACAGTGGGAGCGGCTTTTTTTTCTTCAAAATCTAAGTGACCACTTTCCATTCCTGTTAAGATTTCAACCGCTTCAAATACTTCTGAGATAGCCCAAATATGGAATTTTTCCTGCTTTACAGCTTCTGAAACCTCAGGTAAAAGAACAAGATCTGTTACATTGCTTTTGGGAATAATGACGCCCTGTGTTCCTGTAAGCCCTTGTTTTTTGCAGGTATAATAGAAACCTTCTATTTTTTCATTCACCCCTCCAATGGGTTGGACATTGCCCATTTGATTCATGGACCCAGTGATTGCAATGTCTTGCCGGAGAGAAATGTTGGAAAGAGAAGAAAGGATGGCCATTAATTCGGCAATGGAAGCACTATCTCCCTCTACGCCCGCATAATTTTGCTCAAAGGTAATTGTACAGGAAAAAGAAATGGGAATATGTTGTCCAAAGATCCCTCTCAAAAATCCTTCTAAAGATAAAACCCCCTTGTGTTGAATGGGGCCACTTAAATCAACCATGTGCTCTATATTGATAACCCCATTTCGCCCCATATAAGTACGGGCTGTTATTTTAATGGGGCTTCCAAAGGTCTCAACACCCACTGTTTGGACGGTTAGCCCATTGACTTGACCAATAGCTTTATTTTTCGTTTGAATAAGGATCAAATCTTCTTGCAAGCACTCCTGTTCTAAATCTTGAAAATGAGAATTCCTATAGTGACGAGCATCAATGGCTTTCTCCACATGGTATTGTTTGATAGTTTTGCTTTTTTTTTGTTTTGCGAAGACAGAGGCTTCTTTCAAAATATCCATGAGCATATCAATTTGAACAGATATTTTTTTTCGATTCCCAGCAAGCCTGCATCCGTACCCCATGACGTACGAAAGGGCTGTGCGATCACATCTCATTTCTAATTTTCGTTGACAGGATTCTTGGAGATATAGAGAGATAACGTCAATATTTTTCAAAGTTAGAGGAATGCTATCATCCATGTCCGCCTTGATTTTAAAATAGTTTTGGAAATCTTCATCGTTATAAAAGAAAGAACAATACCAATGGGAGGACCCCACCAAAATAATTTGAATATCTAAAGGAATTGGGGTCGGCGCTGGAGCTGCAAGAATGGGAACGCCTGAAACACGATGCATTTCTTCGATACGAATTTCTCGATCCCTAAGGGCTGCTTTTAAAAACCTCCAGGAATGTTCATGGTTTACTAGGTCTTCTGCTCGGATGATTAAAACTCCTCCGTTTGCTCGGTGCAAAGCGCCGGCCTCAATCATTGTGAAATCTGTTTCAAAGCCACCCATCGATGTTGTGTAATATTTGATGGATCCAAATAGATTCTCGTAACTGGGATTAGATTCCACAATAACACGAGGGCCTTTGGATGGGTCGTTAGAGACCAAAACATTTGCTGCATATCGTCGTTCTAAAAAAGATTGAGTAATCTCCTTGTATTCTGGGTTTAGATTAGTAAGTACCCCTAGATTCTCTAAAATATCTTTCCGTAATTCTTGAAGCCATTCTTTAATACCTGGAATTTTTCCAAAAGATTTTTCTAACCGTTTAATAAAAGGGGAGACGCAAGACAAAGCCCTTCCCCTTTTCATGATTTCTAACCGATCCATCAGCTTTTCTTCTTCAATAATGGCTTCTTCATTAAGATTTAAAAGACTTCTTTGGATATGCCTTAAAATAGGGGATAGTTTCTTTGTCTCTTCTAAGGGAAGGTCGTCAACCGATTGATTTACACCATTTTTGGTAGATAAAATAATAATGGTTCCGTCATCTGTTTGATGCAAATCAAGCTTTTCTTGTTGCGCAATTTTTCTGACACCTTCTAGGTTTTTTCTGATGAATTCATTAATCGTCTTTTCTTCCTTTTTAATGGCTTTTGAGAAAGATTCTCCCGTAAAAACCGTTAAAAGCGAGATCTGTATTTTTTGTACACAGGAACAAAGTTTGTTTTGAAATTCTTTTCCTGTGCCTGCAGGGAATCGATAATATCTCGGTTTGTTTTTTTGTTGAAAATTATTTAGGTAGATCCAATCAGCAGGAGAAGGCAGCTGATCAAGATACGTTTGAACATATTGGCAGGTTCCCAGAATTCTTCGAGTGCGGCTTTTCCCAATGATAAAAATATTAAAATCCGGAGCTCGCATTTTCATTCCTAAATCGATTGCTTCTCTGGCTCGGTTATGGGACGACAAATCGAAAGGCGTGACACGTTTTTGAGATTTAAGTTTTTTAAGCGAAACGGGTAGTTCAGGAATACCACATTCTTTAATTTTTGTTTCTTTTAACATGCTTTGCCTCCCCTTCTAGGGTCGGTCTAAATCTATGCAATGTCAAGAAAATCGCTAAGAGTTTGGGTGAAATGATTAATTAATATTTTCCCTTCAAAGCCTTAAGTTGTGCTTGAATAAATTTGAGATGCGTCAAGAAATCTTGATACTGAGCACCGGCCAGATTTCGTTGGGAAGGCATCTGAATTTTATGAGGATTAACTTGCTTGCCTTTATAGTGGATTTCGTAATGAAGGTGAGGACCAGTGGCACGCCCAGTCCTACCAATGTAACCAATAATCTGCCCCTGTATTACGCGAGACCCCGCTCCCAATCCTTTTGCGAAACGGCTCATATGAGCATAGGCTGATCCATAATCCTTATTATGCTGAATGAGGATGTAGTTTCCATAAGACCCTAAATATCCTCTCTTCTTTATATATCCGTTACCGGCTGCCAAAATGGGGGTACCCATAGGGGCTGAGAAATCTATACCTTTATGCATTTTAGTATACCCCAGGATGGGATGATGTCTCATACTGAACGTAGAAGAAAGTCTGGCTCCTCGAACGGGTGTTTTAAGAAGTGATTTTCTCACCCCTTGACCATGGTCATTGAAATACTCTATTTGAGTATCTTTTAAAGCATAGCGATAAATTCTTTGGGGCCCAAATTTTGTATTTAAGCTGGCATAAAGAACGCTACCAGGATCGATAAATCCAGTTTCTTTATCATAGGCACGCTCTACAAGAACTTCAAAGGCATCCCCGTGACGAAGCGCGCGTTGCATATCGATGGAGTAACTAAATTGTTGGTTCAGACTATTGATCGTTCCTTTTGATAGTCCCGCTTTCAATCCATCTATATACAAGCTGTCTCGAATATGGCCGCGTATGTACTGTAATTTTTTTGGTAAAATATCAGGCTTTTTTTCAATAACAAGTTCCCCTTTTCTTTGGACAAGAGAGATTTTCTTTCCAGGGGGAAGTAAGAAAATAACTTTTTTAATTTGAACGGCATTATGATTCTCTTTTTCAATGCTGATGTAAAAACGCTGTCCCCTTCTTAAGAAGCTATCTTTATAATAAGGAAGCAGCGCTTTTTGAATTTTTTTTGCATCTGTCGTGGTTAATCCGTGATGCCTTAATAAGGGAATAAAAGATTCTGATTTTCTAATAATAATTTCTTTAAGAGTAGTCTTTGGCTTAAAAGCAGTTAAGAAAATATTTTTGTCTATTTTAACTTGCTCTAATGAAGGATCTTTCCGCTGTTGAATAACAACGCTGATTTTGTCGGACTCTTCTGATGACGTGTTTTGAAAAAAATCATAAATAATAAGTGCCAATCCACCTATAAAACAAACCAGACCAACAATGAGTTCAAACCGTCTTAATCTCATTAATTATTTCCCCGGAATCCCCTGGGTGGTTGAATATTGAAAATGAAAAACCTCTCCCGGATATATAATGGATCTTATTTCATGAGCAGCGGATGCGGCTTCTGAAAAACCAGTTAAAATAAGTTTTTGTTTTGTGGGGTAGGTTGCCACATCCCCGATAGCAAAAATACCGCGTGCAGACGTTTGGTATGTGCCTATATCAACAGTAATGTGAGATTTTTCAAGTCCAAGCCCCCATTCTGCTAAAGGCCCGAGGTTCATAGAAAGGCCAAAAAGAGCGAGCAGAGCATCAGCTTCCACTCTTTTTTCTTGTCCTTCTAGTGTTTTAAGCCCGATGGCATGAAGAACCTCATCTCCATGCAAGGAGTCTAACTGATAAGGAATAGCCAGGTCTATCCGACCCTCTTTAGAAAGCTCATATAGTTTGGAAACGTTCTCCATAGCAGCACGGAATTTGGGACGACGATGAACCACCGTAATATGTTTTGCAATATCGACGAGATTCAAAGCCCAGTCGACAGCAGAGTCACCCCCGCCAGCAATGACTAATTTTTTATTTCTAAAAATCTCTTTATTCTTAACAAAATAAAAAACATTTTTATTCTCATATTTTTCGATGTTGTCCAAAGGGGGTCGATTGGGACCAAAAGCACCCGCACCAGCTGCGATAATGACTGCTTTGCATTCAATAGATGTATTTTTTGAGGTGCGAATTTTCCAACCAGAATTTCTTTTTTCGAGGTGAGTAACTTGTTGATCCAAATGATAAACTGGATCGAAAGGTTCGGCTTGTTTTTTCAAATTCTCAATCAAGTCTACCGCTAGAATTTTTGGATGTCCGGGAATATCGTAAATAGGCTTTTCTGGATAAAGGGCAATGCATTGCCCGCCAACTTCGGTTAAGGTGTCAATCACATGGGTTTTGAGCTTCATCATGCCACACTCAAAAATAGAAAATAATCCAACAGGACCTGCTCCGATAATAACAACATCCGTTGTAAGTTGTGATTGAGAACCTTTCATTTTCCTTGTCCAAAATAAAATGATATAACTGTTAAGTTAATAAACCATAACGTGACTATAATATGCCGGGATTTTGTAAAACATACCCTCTTGCCACAGAGAACCATACCAAATTATTGGCAGAGTCCCTAGCTAAAATAGCAAAAAAAGGAGATATTTTTCTCTTAAAGGGAGACCTTGGGGCTGGGAAAACCATGTTTGTTCGTTGCTTTATTCGGTTTTTTTTAGGGGAAAGACAAGAAGTTCCTAGTCCCACATTTACGATGGTTCAAATGTATCCTACCAAAGACTTTATGATTTGGCACTTAGATCTTTATAGACTGAAGAGCCCGAATGAATTGGATGAAATTGGAATAGAAGATGCCTTTTATAGAGGTGTTTCTTTAGTGGAGTGGCCAGAAAGGCTAGAGAATTATAAACCAAAAAAATTTCTTTTTCTTTTGTTTGAAAATGAAAATAATGGAAGAAAAGTAACAGTAACCTCAAGTGAGGATTGGGAAAAAAGACTAAATGATTTCTGAAAGATATACTGATTTTCTAAAACAACACGGATGGGCGGGAAAGCCTTGCGTTTTTCTAGCAGGAGATTGTTCTGATAGAAAGTATTATCGTTTGGGATCTGAGGCAACAGGTTTCGTTCTTTTGATGGATGCCCCCCCTCCCGGAGAAAAATTAGAAGACTTTATTAGAATAGGATCTATTCTTTCGGGCTTAGGATTGTCTGTACCAGAAGTTATTGCTTACGATTCAGAAAAAGGCTTGGCATTAATTGAAGATCTAGGAGACACAACATACTCTAACTGTCTTTTAACAAAGAGCGTTCCTCTGGAAGATCTCTATGAATTGGCAACAAGGGTATTGATTCATTTACATACAAAGTTTGATATTCGTCGAGAAGAGATTACTTTGCCCCTTTATTCTCTAGATCTTTATATGAAAGAGCTCAACTTGTGTTTGGAATGGTATTATCCAAGCGTTTACTCTAAGCCATTGTCCTTGGAAGCAGTGAAAGAATGGGAGACTATTTGGGCGCTTCTTTTGCAATCTCAGGTAAAGTCCGAAACTCTTGTATTAAAAGATTTTATGGTAGATAATCTGGTCTATCTCAGAAAAAGACAAGGGGTGCAACGGTGTGGCTTGTTAGACTTTCAAGATGCTGTTTATGGTTCACGGGCGTATGATTTAGTGTCTTTATTAGAAGATGCTCGATACGACGTGCCTCAAGAAATACAGAGCAAAATGATTGACAGATATCTTGAAGCTTTTCCCTATGTAGATAGGGCTTTATTTTTAGAAAGCTACCATATATTAGGGGTGCAGCGGAGTGCCAAGATCTTAGGGGTCTTCACTCGAATGTACAAAAGATACAATAAATCAAAATATTTGGCTCATTTGCCTCGTGTTTTAAAATGGATCGAGCAAGATCTGAACCACCCTTCTCTTAAAAGACTAAAGGAGTGGTTTGATCTTTATATGCCAAGTACTGAAAGGAAGGTATTAAATGCGGATTAAAACAGCCATGATTTTGGCGGCAGGAAAAGGGGAAAGAATGCGTCCTCTAACAGATGCATGCCCAAAGCCCATGATCGTTGTCGCTGGCAAACCCATGTTGGATTACGCCGTTGATCAGTTAGAAAAAGAAAAAGTAAAAAAGGTGGTGGTAAACGTCTGTCATCATGGTGCGATGATCGTCGAACATCTTAAAAAACGCAAACACCCGAAGATCGTATTTTCTCACGAATCGGAACGTCTGGAAACAGGAGGCGGGGTTTTTAAAGCGCTTCCTGAATTGGGAAAAGATCCTTTTTTTGTCATCAATGGCGATATCTTGTGGTCAAATAAAAATGGGAATACTCTCAAAATGTTGCAAGATGCCTGGACCAATGAAATGGATGCTTTGTTGTTGGTTGTTCCTTTAAAGGCAGCGCGTGGATATGAGGGGGCAGGAGACTATAATCTAACACCTTCTCATCTCCTCAAGAGGCGCACAGGAGAAAAAGCCAAATATGTCTACGGGGGAGTTCAAATTTTGCATCCCCGTTTATTTGAGGGCGAAGAACCTGGCGCTTTTTCTTTAAATAAGCTATATGATAGGGCGGAAGAAAAAGGGACATTGCATGGATTTGAGCATAAAAGTCTTTGGTTTCATGTGGGCACTCCTGAAGCTTTGATGGAAACGCGGGCTTGGTTTGAAGAGCATTCGTTGATTGAAGCGTAGGTTTGGCTGTTGTATTTTCAGGTATAACGGATGATTTACTCAGTTCCATTTTCCGTTTCCTTTCTAGAAGCTATTGCCGATCACCTTTTAGCCCAACAATCTTCTTTTTCTTTATCGGAGTGGGTAATTTATTTGCCAACTCGCCGGGCTTGCCGCGTTCTTGAGTCTTCTTTGTTTGAAAAGGCACAGAAAAAAGCCCTCATTTTACCTCGCATCATTCCTTTAGGAGATGTGGATCCCGAAGAAATTTCTTTGGTATCCCAGGAAGGAGCTGAACAAGTGGCTCAGCTACCTCCCGTGATTAGTACATATAGACGAAGACTCCTATTAGCCTCCTTAATAGAAAAATTTCAATACAATGAGCAGGCTGTATCTTTTGACCAGGCCTTGGTGTGGTCTGAGAACTTAATGGCGTTTCTAGATGAGATAAGGACCGAAGGCATTTCCTTAACAACCCTGAAAAATTTTTCATCTGTCGCTGGGCAAGCCGAACATTGGGAGAAAATTCAAAAATTTCTAACATTGGTTAGTGATCACTGGGATGCCATTTTAAAAGATGAAAAGTGTGTCGAACCTGTCACTTGGCAAAGAAGGTTTATGGACATACAAGCTGATTTATTAGAAAGAGATAGAACAAAGGCACCCATCATGATTGCGGGGTCACTAGGAACCATCCCTAGTACGGCCAGACTCATAAAGGTAATTTCTACGCTGAAGAATGGGGTGGTTATTTTGCCTGGTCTGCAACGAGAGCAAAAAAAAGAGTTTTTGTCTTCTCGACATCCCCAGTTTTTTTTACATCGTCTCCTCAAAAAACTAAACAGCGCTCCGGAAGGCGTGCGGGAGTTACCTTCAAAGGAGTGGAACAATGCATCGTTGTTTTTGGAAAAAATATTTGACTCTAGATTTACTGGGCCATGGATTCTACCACCCTCTATGGAAAACATTCAGTACATAGAAACTTCAGATCAAGGAGAAGAGGCTCGTATTATTTGCATCTCAATTCGAAAAGCATTGGAAGAGGGAAAAAAGAAAATTTTATGTATTTCCTCCGACCCAAAACTTCTTCATCGTGTTTCAGCAGAACTAGGGTTTTGGTCTCTATCTGTATCTGTGCAGAAAAAATCTCTTCTAGACACTCAAATCGGCTCTTTTTTGCATCTTGCTACACTCTGGTTTTCGTCTCCCTTTCCCACAGTTGTTATGGCCTCTACTTTTAAGCATTCTTTCGTTAAAAAGAAAAAAGATGTATGGAATCTTTTCGAAAAATATATTTTGCGTACATGGGTTGGGAACGCCTCTTTATTGGCCATAGAACATCTATTAGAGCGAGAATCTGCAGAGCTGGAACCTGACGTATGTGATCGTTTAAAAACTTTTTATGAAACTCTTAAAAATCATCTCGTTTTCGTTCAAGAAGCGCAACCCTTGGGATTTTATTTGGATAAACTAGAATCCCTTATTGCTTGGCTTCTTGGATCTGAGACGGATCTTGAAAATTTATTTCTTGAGCTCGCCCCTGAAGAAGGGGTCGTATTTCAACAGTTATGGCAGGATCTAAAGAAAAGTTCTGCGCTGATCATGACCCACCCTAAAATGCTCTCTGAGATTTTGTTTTCTTTGCTTCAAGATCACCAGATTCCAAATGTTTCTAAAGGCAACAACGAAAGTATTTTTTTAATGTCTCCTGCAGAAGCACGTTTTATGGAGGCAGATTTTAAAATCTTAGCAGGTCTTAATGAGGGAACGTGGCCGGCTGAGTTGAGAGTTGACCCTTTCTTTAGCTCGTCCATGAGAGAAACTTTGGGTCTCCCTTCCTTAGAGACCAGATTCAGCCAGAGCGCCCATGATTTTTTGTCAGCCATTTGTATACCGGTTCCTGTGTTGATTACACGTTCCTTGCGAGTGGGAGGAGTGCCCTCTGTTCCCTCTCGGTTCTTATCTTACTTAGAGATGCGGATGGGCGCATACAATTTGACGTTTTCTCAAAATAAAGATTTAAAAGTTTGGGCAAGAAATCTAAACTCTGTGTCTCAGAAGACGGACCTACAAGCTCCGAGACCATTACCGCCAGTATCTCAAAGACCAAAAAGACTGTCTGTTACAGATGTCTCGATTCTTCTAAGAGATCCTTACAGTATTTACGCAAAACATATTTTAAAGTTAACCCGACTAGAGCCTTTTATCCCGGAAGAAAAATCACGTTTGTTCGGCCTTTTTGTTCATAATTTTCTGCACAGATGGGCCCCCACCTCTGAGACTCCTATGGATGTTCTTTTAAGCGGACGCGCCAAATTTTTGTTTGAACTTTATTTAGGGCCTGTTGAACAATCGCGATTTTTGTGGGAAAAGTTTTCAATTTTGTTTGAATGGGTTAAACAACAAAAAAAACTAGCCAATACATCAACTGAAATTAAGGGAGAATTTAGCTTTGCTGTAGAAGACCATCTTTTTACTCTTTTTGGAAAGGCAGATAGAGTTGATTGGGATCAAGAGGGAGCGATTTTAATTGATTACAAAACAGGGAGCATTCCCCCTCTTTCCCATGTTAAAGAAGGAAAAGCGTCCCAGATAACCTTGGAAGCTCTTATTTTTCTGAGGGGGGGGTTTTCTGATCTTCCTCCTCGTCTTCCTTTAAGGGACCTTCAATATTGGGGATTATTGTCTGAAGAGATTCTTTCTATCAAAGAGGATCTCTCTCTGTTGACTGCCCAAACACAACAAAATTTAGAGCAGCTAATCTCTTCTTTTTACAAAGAAACCACCCCGTATCTTTCCCATCCTAAAGGATTTATAAAAGAAGGGGAATATGATCACCTTGCTCGACTGCAAGAATGGTCAGTGAGGTAAATTAACCCATGAAACTTTCTGTTGTTCAAAAACAAGCGCTTGATCCCAGATTTTCCTGTTGGGTGGAGGCTTCTGCTGGGACAGGCAAAACCAAAGTCTTAATAGATCGTATTTTAAGTCTACTTTTGTCTGGATCAAAAGCTTCTGACATTTTGTGTTTAACCTTTACCAAGGCCGCTGGGGCAGAAATGGCGAATCGACTTCGATATCGTCTCAATCAATGGGTAAATTTGGATGATCGTACGTTAAAAGTCGAGCTTGAGGATTTCTTAGGCGATTCATTTTCAGAAGAATTTTTAGATAAAGCACGACAATTGTTAGGCTCAGTTTTAGACAGCTCATATGGGGTACGCATTCAAACTATCCATGGATTTTGCCAATCCCTATTAAGGATGTTTCCCTTAGAAGCAAGACTTCTTCCCCATTTTAAAATTATGGATGATACAGAAAAACAACAGGTGATCGAAGAGAGCTATAGCGAGTTATGGAAAGAATTAGAAGACAGTGAAATTGCTCTCATCGTTCATCACCTTTCCGAACCCCAATTCCATCAATTTTTAAATTTTTTCTTAAGTCATAAAGACGTCTTATCTAAGACCCCCCTTAAAGAGCTTGTGAATAATTTGACCGTGTTTCTTGACCTCAAGATGGAAAAATCAAACCTCTTAAAAGAATTCTTTCAGAGATCTTCCGGAATAGATGAGAGCGTTCTTTCTTTTGAAAAGGCCACAGTTTCTGATCTTAAATTATGTCAATCTTTAATAGATTTTGATCAGGCCTCTCTAGAAGAAAAGGAAACCCGCTTTTATGATTATAAATCTCTTTTTCTCACAACGACGGGTAGTATTCGGAAAAGATTTTTTTCCAAACCATTTGGGGGAAAATTTCCTGGAATCTCTGCTGTCTTAGAAGAAGAGGCAGATAGAGTTTTTCGTTTTCATCAATCGAGTTTGAAACAAAAAATCTGTGAACGGTCTACTCTTCTGATGCGGGTAGCCACTAAGTTTATAAAAATCTATGAAGCTGTTAAGTCTCAAAAGGCTTGGATTGACTATGATGACCTGATTTTAAGGACACGAAACCTACTCAGAGACAGTTCTATGAAACCATGGATTTTAGAGAAGCTTGATCACAAACTTAACCATATTCTCGTGGATGAAGCTCAGGATACAAGCCAGATTCAATGGGATCTCATTTTAACGTTGATAGAAGAATTTTATACAGATAATGCACAAAATACATCCCGCACTTTTTTTGTGGTGGGCGATCTAAAGCAGTCCATTTATAGTTTCCAAGGCGCGTGTCCACAGGCTTTTGAGAAAGCAAAAGAGTCTTTTCAAAAATTGCCGTTGAGTCGAACAATTGATCTAGAAACCTCTTACCGTTCTACACCAGCCATTCTTCAGTTTGTAGATCAAACTTTTAAATCCATGATTTTTCATCAGTCAAAGAACTCTCCTTCTGTTCATCAGGTGTCACGACATGAGGCTCCGGGGATTGTTGAAATGTGGCCGCTGATCTCTCAAGAAAAACAAACAAATCTTCAGCAGTGGAAAATGGTAGAAACCCAGTCTTCGGAAGAAAGTGTACGTCGTCTTTTGGCAAAAAAAATCGCCTTTCAGCTTGAGGCATGGTTTAAAAACGGAGAATCATTACACTCTCAAAATAGGCTTTTAGAACCCAGAGATATTATGATTTTAGTTCGCAGACGTGATGCCTTCATGGAAGAATTAGTGAAAGCCTTAAAAGCGAGAGCCATCCCTGTGACTGGGTTAGATCGAATGGTTTTAACGGATCAACTCGTTGTGAAAGATTTATTATGCCTTTGTGATGTTTTGCTACTTCCAGAAGATGATTTAAGTTTCGCAACTCTTCTGAAAAGTCCTCTTTTTGGAATAGGTGAAGATGAAATTTTTCAGCTCTGTCAGCAGAGACAAAATCAAAGCTTGTGGGCCTACCTACAAATGAATACTTCTTACGAAAAAATCACTACCCAAGTATTGAAATTACAAGAAATAGCGGCCAGCACATCTCCCTATTCTTTCTTCAATTTTATTTTGGGCGCTTGGGGGGGGAAGCAACGTCTTTTAGAGAGATTGGGAACAGAAATAGAAGATGTCTTAGAAGAGTTTTTGTCCGTATGCCAAGAATATGAACTTTCTTATGGGGTTAATCTTCAACTGTTTGTGTGTTGGATTCGGCAACAAAACATAGAGGTCAAGCGTAGTTTGGAACAAACGGAGGAAAACAAGGTGCGTGTTATCACAGTGCACGGGGCAAAAGGTTTGCAAGCTCCTGTTGTATTTTTGCCAGACACAACTCAATTACCTGCGTCTAAATCATCTTTGCATTGGAATGAGAATCCTGCTTTTTTGTTATGGGCTGATCGAGAGTCTCGTCAAGTACCAGAGTTAGATATTTTATTTGAAAAAGACCGAGAACTTCAAGAATATTATAGGCTCCTTTATGTAGCCCTAACCCGTGCGGAAGATCGTCTTTATATTTGTGGATGGGAATCACAAAAGGGTGTGGATCCTCAGTCTTGGTATTCTCTTTTGGAATCAACCTTGCAGCAAATGGGAAATTCTATGGATATTGAAGGAATAGGACAAGGCAGAAGATATGGCACCCTTCCTGAAATACGGAAAGAAACGGAAAAACCTACACCTTCTGAAGCCTTATGCGTGATGCCTGAATGGCTCAAAAAACCATGGACCTCAGAAAAATACTTTCCCTTCTCTTCGTCGAATGTAGAAACAAAACCAGCTGTTAATTTCTTGTCGTCATCTCTTCTTTCTGTTCAAAGGGAAAAAGGAATCCTTATTCATAAAATTTTACAATGGGTGGTTCGAGCAGAAGAAACATATCGTGCCTCTCTCGTGAAAAAATATGTCTCCGCTCTTTCCCTTTCTGCGAAAGAAAAAACACAAATTCAGATGGCTATAGAGACAGTGTTATTACATCCAGATTTTCCTATCTTTTTTAATAAGAAGACGCAGGTCGAGGTTCCTATTCAGGGATATGTGGAGTGCCGTCCTATTCGAGTGATTTTAGATGTTTTGACGGTGGATAATCAGGGGAAAAAGGTACACATCTTAGATTATAAAACAGGTGCCTTTTTAGAAAGCTATCGGCTTAAGCCGCCCCTGGAGTATGTACAACAAATGTCCACATATAAAAAGTTAGTTCAAGACATTTATCCCGAGTATGAGGTAGTCTCATTCTTATTGTGGACAGAAATTGGATGGATACAAAATATTTAAAGATTCTTCTTTTGGGATTCTGTCTTTGCGCTGACGTTTTAGCTCAAGAATGGACCGAGTCCCCAGCTTTATCTGCCTATCTTAAACTTCATCAGGTTTTTTCCATTACTCCGTTGGTTGGGGGAGAGAGCAATGATCGTCTTTTCAAATTACGAACAGGAGGAGGGGTTTGGGTCGTGAGAGCGTTGGATCAAAGACGGTCTTTGAAAAAAAGACGTCTTGTTTGTGAGGCAACCAAACTGATGGGAGAGAAAAACCTGGGCCCAAAAGTAATTTGGCATGATGACTCTTATGAATTTCTAATCACAGAATTTATTGAAGGACGCCCCCTTACTCCAGAAGATATTCAAGATCCAAAAATATTTCAAAAACTCATTTTTTTGGTGAAAGAAGCTCATGTCGCTCTAGGTCAGTTAACGTCTTCTCTGGAGACGTATTCACTTAAAGATCGTGTGCTACAAAGATTAAAAGAGATAGCCTCTTATGTCGTTGATTTAAGAGAACTCACAAATGTAAGATCAGTGGTGGAAAAAATTACCATTATAAATCCCTATAATTTTTCTCATGGTGATATTAAGGGAGAGAATATCTTAAAAACCCAAACAGGCTTATTTCTCATTGATTGGGGAGATGTAGGATTTTCTTCTATTTATGATGATTTGGCTAGTATTTCTTTTCATTTTTCATTAGACGAAGACCGCGAGAACAGGCTCTTAAATTTATATTTCGGACATCCCCCTGGAGAAGAGGCTCTTAAAATTCTTAAACTTCATAAGTGGTTGGCTGAGCTACAATATCGCTTGTGGTGCATGCGTAAAAAACAGGAAGAAGCTCGAAAGCCTGCCATTTATGTCTAATATTAATTAGTGAAAATATCTAGACATTTTCTATAGATGTTTGTAAGATCCGCCCACTGTTTGTTTATATAATCTAGGAGTTCTTAATATGTCAGATAACTTGGTTCAACAACCCAGAAAAAAGACCCATTTTTCTGGGGAGCCCTACATCTCTGCTTCTAAAAATTTACCAGAAATTACGGTTAAAGCGTTTATATTAAGTATTATTTTGACCGTTATTATGTCGGCAGCAAACGCCTATCTAGGACTTAAGGTGGGCATGACAGTGGCGGCAACTATCCCCGCAGCCGTTATTTCAATGGCTGTTTTGAAGCTGTTTCGCCATTCTAATATTTTAGAGAATAACATTGTACAGACAACAGTATCAGCTGGAGAAGGATTGGCAGCAGCCGCCGTCTTTACCTTGCCAGCTTTGATCATGATGAAATTTTGGACCCATTTTCCCTTTTGGCATGTGGCGGCTCTTATGGCGCTGGGGGGCGTCATGGGCATCTTGTTTTCTATCCCGTTGCGGCGCGTGTTCCTCATAGAAGGAGATCTGAAGTTTCCAGAAGGTCTAGCGGCAGCCGAAGTTTTAAAAGCAGGGGATGGAGCCTCGAAAGCAGGATTAAGAGATCTCATTGTGGGGACGATTTTATCGGCTTGTCTTAAATTCGGGCAATCGGGAATGTCTATTTTCGAGGAGGGTATTAATTATTGGAAACGGGTTGGCGGATCTGTTTTTGGGGCTGGCACAGGCCTTTGTGGTATTTTAGTGGGTGCCGGATATATCGTTGGCGTCCAAGTAGCGGTGAGTATCATTTTAGGCTCGGTTGTGGCATGGGGTATCTGTGTGCCCATTTATGCGGCGATTGGAGGATATCCGGCCGATTTGGAGCCTTATGCATTGGTAATGCAGATTTGGAAAGAGAAACTGCGCATTATCGGTGTGGGCTGCATGGTGACGGGGGGGATTTGGACCACGATCACCCTTCTGGGATCCATGAAGTCAGCCATTATTGAGTCTCTTGAAGTGATCAAAAAGACAAAACTGAATAAAAAGCTGGGTATTTTGTCCCTGCGCACCGAACGGGATATCCCTATTCATTGGGTGGGTTTTGGACTTGTTTTAGTGATCATATCATTAGTGGGGATAGTGGCTTGCCTGCTCTCTGAAACAGGACTTGGCCAGTTTTCAGGGCTTTATTGGACGACCATTGGCGTTATGGTGGCCCTCTGCTTGATTCTTGGGCTTGTGGCGGCTATTATTAGTGCTTATATTGCGGGGATTATTGGATCATCTAATTCTCCTCTGTCAGGTCTTGCTATTATGGCGATTCTGTCCATTTCTCTTATTCTATTGGCCCTTGTTTCTCCAGTGATAGGATCTGGGGTGGTCATGCTGGCGATGGCGGCGGTGGCTGTTCTGCTGGGGTCGTTGATTACGGGGACGGCTGTTATTAGTTTGGACAACATGCAGGATCTGAAAGCCGGTCAGATTGTTGGGGCTACTCCTTGGAAGCAACAAGCTATGTTGATCGTTGGGGTGTTCGTTTCCGCGTGTATCATGGCGCCTGTTTTGAACGTACTGTTTGAAGCCTACGGCATTGGGGATGTGTTTCCGCGGGAAGGTATGGATGTGGCCCAGTCTTTGACAGCGCCTAAGGCGGCATTGATGGCGGGACTCGCACAGAGTGTCTTTGATCTTTCTTTGGATTGGAGCCTCATGTCTGTGGGGGTGGGGATTGGGATCTTGTTCATTGGTCTTGATGAGATTTTAAAGAGAACAAGCACATGGCGTATTCCCATATTGGCAGTGGCTGTAGGTATTTACATGCCTCTTGAAATTACGGTGCCTATTCTTATCGGCGGATTGATCTCTTATTTTTCAGAGAGAAAAGTGAACCAATCTAAAAAGGTGCTGGGGAAAGATTTTGAAACGAAAGCACTGCGGGCGGGACAACGGGGCCTGTTGATGGCATCGGGCATTGTCGCTGGAGAAGCGCTGACCGGTCTTCTGATTGCGGTGCTTATTGTCTTTTTCCCTTCGGTTAAAGAAGCCATCTCAGGTCTTGTCGTTTCTGAGGGATTAAAGATGATGATGGGCATGGGGCTTTTTGCCTTTTTATGTTTTTACCTCTTCAAAGTGTCGAGTTCGATGCAAGGTGAGAAGTAATCATGAGCTCAAAGAAGCATCAACCGCCTAGCCAGAGAGGACTTAAGGTTTCTGAAGAAATCAGGCGGGTTTTGTCCAGCGTTTTTCGTGAAAGTATCTTTTGGGAAGAGGGATTAGAGGCTGTCTCGTTGGCCATTACCGAAGTGAGAATTAGCCCCGATCTGCGCAATGCGCGGGTTTTTATTCTTCCCCTTAGTGGAAGTAAAGTGAAAGCTTCTCTGATTAAAGACTTAACAAAAGCAACACCTAAAATTCGCAAGGCCTTAGGGCAAAAATTACAGCTTCGATTGGTTCCTGATCTTACCTTTCAGATCGATAATGCGTTTGAAAATTTTAGCCAAATTGATTCTTTGCTCAATAATCCCAAGGTTTTAAAAGATATTGAAAAACCAGACACAGAATAAATACCACGGATGGCTTATTGTGAATAAGTCCTATGGAATTTCTTCTAACACCGCTTTGCAAAAGGTTAGGCATGTTTTTAATAAAACAAAAGCTGGGCACGTGGGGACATTGGATCCGTTGGCTACAGGTGTGCTGCCGA
Organism: Alphaproteobacteria bacterium RIFCSPHIGHO2_01_FULL_41_14; assembly: GCA_001767855.1. Classification (NCBI taxonomy): domain Bacteria; kingdom Pseudomonadati; phylum Pseudomonadota; class Alphaproteobacteria; species Alphaproteobacteria bacterium RIFCSPHIGHO2_01_FULL_41_14. The sequence goes on from MEMF01000002.1 coordinate 170,297, forward strand.
TTGCTTTGGGAGAGGCGACAAAGCTTATTCCTTTTATGGAAAAAACCACTAAAGTATATGACTTTGAGGTCACTTGGGGAGAGCGACGAACCACAGATGATTTAGAGGGAGATATCATTGCTGTTTCTGAAAAAAGGCCAATTCGATCAGATATAGAAGCCTCTCTTTCTCGCTTTTTAGGAGAAATCGATCAGATTCCCCCTGTGTATTCAGCAGTGAAAGTTCGGGGAAAAGCAGCCTATGCTTATGCGCGACAACACCGAGATGTTTCTCTTAGATCGAGGAAGGTTTTCATCGAAGAGCTTGTGTTAACCGAGATTGTTTCCGTAGATAAAGCTAGATTTCGCTTGGTTTGTGGAAGTGGTGTGTATGTGAGAAGCTTGGGTCGAGATTTGGCCATTCTTTTGGGGACAGAGGGGTATATCTCTTCTTTGCATCGTGTGCAAGTCGGGTGTTTCAATGATGCGCAAGCTGTCCCTTTGCAAAAAATACTTGAAATGCAAGCACATTCTGAGCTACAACGAGTGGTGCATTCTATGGATGTTGTGCTGGACGACATCCTGGTAGTAGTTTTTGAGGAAGAGATTTGTGACCGTTTTTACAAAGGTCAATCCTTATCTTTTCACCTGTCAACTCTACCAACATCTATAGAAAGCGTCGTTTTGTGCAAAAGTGCTTCTGGCGATCTATGTGGGATTCTTTCCTATAAAGATGGCTTGTTGGCGCCGAAGCGCATGTTTAACCTTTAACGCTAAGGAGATAAAGATGTCGATTATAGAAAAAACAAAGCAAAGCATCATCAAAGAGTTTAAAACCTCTGAGAAAGATACAGGGTCACCAGAAGTGCAGGTAGCTCTTTTGACCAACCGAATCAGCTCGCTGAGCGATCATATGAAAAAGAATCCAAAGGATAAGCACTCCGAAAGAGGATTGCTTATCATGGTAGGACATCGTCGCCGATTATTGGACTACTTACGATCCAACTCAACGGAAAGATACAAAACGCTTATTCAGACTCTTGGATTGCGTCGTTAATTTATTTAGGAATTTTAATTAAATGGGAACAGTTTTTACTAAAACGATGAACTGGGGGGGGCGTCCTCTTGTTTTGGAAACCGGACATATGGCGCGACATGCAAATGGTGCGGTTTTGGCAAAGTATGGGGATACAGTTGTTTTGTGCACAGTTGTTGCCCACAAAGAGGCCTCTGCAGACGCAAGTTTCTTTCCACTGGGAGTTCACTATCAAGAAAAGTACTATGCTGCTGGCCGGATCCCTGGTGGATTTCTAAAGCGTGAAGGACGACCGTCGGAAAGAGAGACCTTGGTTTCCCGGCTTATTGATCGGCCTATCCGTCCTTTGTTCCCAGAAGGTTTTAAAAATGAAACCCAAGTTATCTGTACAGTTCTAAGTCATGATTTAGAAAACAGTCCAGACATAGTCGCTTTGATTGGAGCTTCTGCTGCTTTAACCCTTTCTGGTATCCCCTTTTTGGGCCCTATTGGAGGGGCTCGTGTAGGATATATCAACGGTGAATATGTGCTTAACCCTTTATTGGATGATATGTCCACCTCTCGATTAGATTTGATAGTTGCAGGGACCCATGAGGGCGTTCTTATGGTGGAATCTGAAGCTCAAGAACTTCCCGAAGAGATTATGTTGGGAGCTGTAGAGTTTGGTCACAAGGCTTTTTTGCCCGTGATTGATCTTATTATCGAGCTGGCAGAAGAGGCCGCAAAAGAGCCGTGGGCATTGATTGAAATGTCTGATTCGGAAAAAGAGCTGCGAGAGAAAGTAAAAAAACTTTCAGAAAAATCTTTTGAGAAGGCTTACAAGATTAAAGAAAAGAATGTGAGAAAAGATGAAATTGACCGTATTCGGACAGACATTCTGAACCAGCTTGAGGATGAAGAGCATTCTGCCATAACCATAGGTGATGCCTTAAAGGCGACGGAACACACAGTAATGCGTTCGATGGTGCTTGATACCAAGAAGCGTATTGATGGTCGTGATACTGTTACAGTACGCCCCATTTCTTGTGGAATTGGTGTATTGCCCAGGGCACATGGAAGCGCTCTTTTTACACGAGGAGAAACACAGGTCTTGTCTGTGAGCACCTTGGGGACTGGTGAAGACGAACAACTGATCGACCTTATTGAAGGAGAGATCAAGGAACCGTTTATGCTCCATTATAACTTTCCGCCTTTTTCAGTAGGAGAGACTGGTCGTATAGGTTCCCCGGGTCGTCGTGAAGTGGGACATGGTAAATTGGCGTGGCGTGCGATTCATCCGTTATTGCCTTCCAAAGATGACTTTCCTTACACCCTAAGAGCAGTGGCTGAAGTTTTGGAATCCAATGGTTCGTCTTCTATGGCAACAGTTTGTGCCACCTCTCTGGCGTTGATGGATGCTGGGGTGCCTTTAAAGGGACACATTGCTGGTATCGCGATGGGGCTTATAAAAGAAGGCAAAAATTATGCTGTTCTCACCGATATTTTGGGCGATGAAGATGCGCTTGGAGATATGGATTTTAAGGTTGCAGGAACACGCTCTGGGATTACTGCACTTCAAATGGACATCAAGATTACCAGTATTACACATGAGATTATGAACATTGCGCTTCGACAAGCGTTAGAGGCGCGTCTTCATATTATTGCGATCATGGAACAAGCCATTAGTGGGTCGAGATCCACTGTTAATGACAATGCTCCCCAGATCAAAACCATCAAAATTCCTAAAGATAAGATTCGAGAAGTGATCGGTACAGGTGGAAAAGTAATTCGCGATATCTGCGAAACAACCGGGGTTAAGATCGATATCGAGGACGATGGAACGGTCCGTGTTGCGGCTCTTGATGGACAATCCATTGAGTTGGCTTTAAAGCGCATCTATGATATTACAGCTGAAGCTGAAGTAGGGAAAATCTACACAGGAAAAGTCGTAAAAATCGTAGAATTTGGGGCTTTCATTGATTTCTTGAATACTTCTGGACTTGTCCATATTAGTGAAATAGACTCGAAAAGAATTGAAAAAGTAGAAGATGTTTTGTCTCTTGGAGATGAAGTTCAGGTGAAGGTTATTGGTATTGATGATCGTGGAAAAGTAAGATTAAGTATAAAAGCCACTCAGCAAGGAAACAACGACCAAGAATAATCCTTTAAGGGGAATTGAGGAGGATATATGAAATCTTTAAACCCCATTATGTTGGGGGAGAAAGAAGTTCTTCCTCTGATTGAGGGGGGAAAGGGAATCTCTGTATCTAATGGGGAGAGTTCGGGTGCTTGGGCCGCCGCTGGCGGGGTGGGGACTTTTTCTGCTGTTAATGCGGATGCTTATGATGAAAATGGAAATCTAATCCCTATTATCTATCATGGACGTACCCGCAGGGAACGTCACGAAGAGCTCATTGCCTATGCGATCAAAGGAGGAATTGCTCAAGCTCGCATTGCCCATGATCTTCGGAAAGGTCAAGGACTCCTTAATATGAATGTCTTGTGGGAAATGGGCGCAGTAGAACCTATTTTGCACGGTATTTTGGATAAGGTTGGCGGTCTTGTAAATGGGATTACGTGTGGGGCAGGTATGCCCTATAAAATAGCGGAAATTTCTTCTCAATATAAAATTTATTATTACCCAATCGTTTCTTCGGCTCGAGCTTTCTGGGTGCTTTGGCGTCGGGCCTACCATAAATTTCAAGATTGGCTTGGGGCCGTTGTCTATGAAGATCCGTGGCTGGCGGGTGGACATAATGGACTAAGCCGTGCAGAAGATGCTGAAAAGCCCGAACCCCCCTTCGAACGTGTTTTGGCTTTGCGAAACACCATGCGAGAATTTGGATTAGGACATGTTCCCATTATTATGGCAGGAGGGGTATGGTTTTTAAGAGAATGGGTGGATTGGATTAATAATCCAGATCTTGGACCTATCGGGTTTCAGTTTGGAACAAGGCCCTTGCTGACCAAGGAAAGTCCCATTTCCGATGCATGGAAGAAAAAGTTGGTGACTCTTAAAAAGGGAGACATTTTTTTAAATAAGTTTAGCCCCACTGGGTTTTATTCTTCAGCGGTTAATAATAAATTTTTACATAATTTAAAAGCACGATCTGATCGGCAAGTGGCCTATTCCACAGCACCTGTAAGTGATCATGATCAGCCATTTCCCATTGGTCCTAGGCAACGGTTGGTTTACCTTACAAAGCAATGCGTAGAGAAGGCCCGCACATGGATTGAGGCCGGATTTAAAGAGGCATTGCGGACACCAGATTCTACTCTTGTTTTTGTGACGTCAGAGGAAGCGCACCAAATTCATGAGGATCAAGTTAATTGTATGGGGTGTCTCAGTGCCTGTCTCTTTAGTAATTGGTCCCAGAGTCCTGAAGGAACAACGGGCCGCAAAGCAGATCCCCGGTCTTTTTGTATTCAGAAAACGCTTCAAACCATTTCTCATTCAAGCGATGTGGAAGATCAATTGATGTTTTCCGGGCACAATGGGTATAGATTTGCCTTAGATCCTTTTTATAAAAATGGGTTTATTCCTTCAGTAAAAGAGCTCTTGGAGCGAATTCAAACAGGAGATTAAAGTGAAATTCTGGAGTGGGGTCATTGTTTTATTTCTCATTTTCGTGGGATATGGGCGAGAGGCTCCTCCGGTTCTTTTTTATAATCTTAAACAGGAAGAAACAAATGTACGCTTTGGTCCTAGCAACCAATTCCCTGTCAAATTTTCCTTAAAGTGTCGACGATTACCTGTCGAAATCAAACAAGCTCATGAGGAATGGTATAAAATCCAAGATTCCGAGGGAGAAGAGGGTTGGGTTCATAAGAGGATGGTATTTCCAGGGGCGATCGTTTTGGTTACAAAGAAGATCCCTTTAACAAAAGAAAAAAAAACAAGCTCAGCAGTTCTAGCTCATCTTTCTAAAGGGGTGTTGGTTAAACTAAAAGAGTGTCATAACCAGCTTTGTCGAGTAGAACTTAAGATTGGCAAGAAATCCCTCACGGGGTGGGTGCCAGAAAAAAATCTTTGGGGAATTAGTGCTCCTCTCCCTTAAAAATATGCCTATTTTTTGAGCAAAACGACAAAGGCTTAACAGGGTAGTTTCTATTTTTTCAAAAAAGAAGTCTTACTCTCAAACTTATCCACAGAAAGTGTGGATGATTCTTTCATTTAAAAAAAACAAATAATTATTTAAAAATCAGATAATTCAATAGAAAATGTTGCGATAAAAGTAAGTTTACACAAAAAACATGGGGATACGAATATCCCTTATTACTTCTATGTTTTCTATGGTTTCTTTCTTCTCATGGAAAGCATCTTGGTATGATATCTTAAGCAGAGTACAACATAAAAACTATTCAATCAAAAATAGGAGATATTTAATATGTCTGTTGGCGATCGTATCCAAAGCTTAGAGAATCGTCATGAGCGATTGGATGCAAGGATAAGCAGAGAACAAAGACGTCCTCTGCCTGATGTAGACCTCTTAAGAGAGATGAAGATCCGCAAGCTTCGCCTCAAGGAAGAGTTGTTCAGTCTTTTATCTAGATAGTTTTTGTACTCTCCCTAAATTATTCAACCTTGCCGTTTACTTTTAGTAAACGGTTTTTTTCTTAATAATTCCATAAAAAATTTGATCCCGTCAAGAGAAAAGTCTAAGATGACTTTGAATTTATAAGGCATTTTATGAAGATTTTGATGTGCGGAGATATCGTTGGGCGAGCAGGACGGGATGCCATCCTTAAGTATATTCCCTCTCTGAGAAAGCAATGGTCTTTAGATATAGTTGTGGCTAACGGAGAAAATGCAGCCCATGGGTTTGGTATTACGGAAGCGATTTGTGAAAGCCTTTATAAGGCAGGTGTAGACGTTATTACCACAGGGAATCATATTTGGGATCAAAAAGAAATTCTGCCCATTCTTGATAAGGACAAACGTCTTTTAAGACCTCTCAATTATCCCGAAAAATCGCCGGGTCATGGGATGGTGACTGTTGAAGTGCCAGGAGAAAAAAAAGTTGTCGTTATCAATGTGATGGGGCGCCTTTTCATGGATCCTTTGGATGACCCCTTTGCTGCGTTAGACAAGGCACTTTCTACCCATACACTGGGAGGGAGCGTGTCTGCTATTTTGATTGATTTTCATGGAGAAGCATCCTCTGAAAAGATGGCAGCTGGTTATTATGTGGTAAATCGAGCGACAGCTCTCGTGGGGACCCATACGCATGTGCCTACCTCTGACACTCGTATAATGCCAGGTGGATTGGCGTATCAAACAGACTTAGGGATGACAGGAGATTATGATTCCGTGGTGGGGATGCAGAAAACTGTTCCTATTCAACGATTTACAAAAAAGTATTCCGTAGATCGGCTTGTTCCAGCAGAGGGGGAAGCGACTCTTTGTGGTCTTTATATAGAAACAGACGATAAGACGGGCAAAGCTATTCTAGCTCGTCCGGTAAGAGTGGGGGGTCTTTTATCCCAAACTGATGATATTGAGATATAGCAAACGTAAAAGGAAGATTAAATGGCTGGTCATTCCCAATTTAAAAACATTATGTACCGTAAGGGTGCACAGGATGCTAAAAAAGCAAAGACTTTTACCAAGCTCATTCGAGAGCTTACAGTCTCAGCCCGTCAAGGCCCTGATCCTGAATCAAATCCAAGATTGCGTGCAGCGATTATTGCGGCTCGTCAAGCGAATATGCCTAAAGATACAATGGATCGTGCCATTGCACGCGGTGCTGGCCCAGCAGACACAGATAATTATGAGGCCGTTCGATATGAGGGGTATGGCCCAGGCGGGGTTGCTCTTATTGTGGAGGCGCTAACGGACAACCGTAATCGAACAGCGCCAGAAGTTCGAACAGCTTTTTCTAAATTTGGGGGAAGTCTAGGAGAAACAAACAGCGTCAGTTTTCAGTTTCAACATGTGGGGCAAATCGAATATACGGATATCCCTCTTTCTGTTGAAGCCCTCTTTGATCTGGCCATCGAAGCAGGGGCTGACGATGTAGTTCAAGAAGAGGGGGGCCATCAAATTTTTTCCGCTGTAAATGACCTTCATAAAGTCAGAGATTTTTTGTCTACAAAACTGGGGGATCCATCCTCTTGCAAGCTGGTGTGGCGTCCTTTGAATCTGGTAAAGGTAGAAGGAGAGACAGCTCGTTCTCTTTTAAAGTTGATTGACTTATTGGAAGATAACGATGATGTGCAGGCTGTGTTCTCGAATTTTGACATTGATCCATCTGCAGTGGAGGGGCTGTTTTCATAGATATACTCAGAGTTATTGGGATTGATCCTGGCTTAAGAATAACAGGATGGGGTATTATTGATCTCAAAGGATCTCATCTAACCCATATTGCTCATGGCATCGTTTGCTCTAAAGAGACCTCCTCTCTAGGAGATCGATTAAATCAGATTTATGAGCAGTTGAGTAGAATCATTGATACCTATAAGCCTCAAGAGGCTGCGATTGAGGAGGTTTTTGTTAATAAAAATCCTGAATCGACCTTAAAGTTGGGAATGGCACGAGGAGTATGCATGCTGGCCCCTTCTCATCAGGGGTTATCTGTGTCAGAATACAGTGCAAATAAAGTAAAAAAAGCTGTGGTGGGTGTAGGTCATGCCGACAAGAATCAAATGAAGGCGATGATCAATATCCTTCTCCCAGGCTGTTTAGCTGAAAAGGATGCAGCAGATGCCCTGGGGGTTGCCATTTGTCATAGCCATTTAAGGAACATGAGAGAGTTAAGTGCCCACCATGATCGCAAAGTTAACTGGAAGCCTTGATAGTCGATATGATACGTCCGTTGTGATTGATGTAAACGGTGTAGGATATGCTCTACTCTGTTCACAAAACACTTTACAGGATCTCCCAGGAGAGGGCGCCGCATGCGTTCTATTTGTAGAACCATTAATTAGATCCGAATCCATCACTTTATTTGGCTTTTCCAGCGAAACTGAACGTTCTGCTTTTAGACTTCTTCTCACCGTTCAGGGGGTAGGAGGAAAGGTTTGTCTGGCGATTCTGTCGGTCTTGACACCGCTACAGATACAAAACAATATTTTATCTCAAGATCATGTTCCTTTTACCCAAGCGGATGGTGTGGGTCCTAAGTTGGCCCAGAGAATTGTGCGAGAACTAAAAGATAAGGCGAATTTTTCTGGAGAAAAAAGCAGCTTAAATTCTGCCCTAAACACTCCCTCTTCTTTACATCCGGAGGCAGTGTCAGCCCTTATTAATTTAGGGTATAAAAAACAAGATGTTTTGGAAGCGATTCATCGGGTTATGGAAGGGAAAGATCAATCTTTCTCTTTAGCTCAGATTATTCCTCTGGCTCTTAAACAGTTAGCGGGTACCTAAATGGATCGATTGATTTCCCCGGAAAGCCTTTTTGAAGAAGAAAAGATACCCTCCCCTTCTTTGCGCCCTTTAAGGCTGGTTGATTTTGTGGGACAACTTCAATTACGCCAAAATTTGGAAATTTTTATTAAAGCAGCACGGGGACGTTCGGAAGCTTTAGATCATATCTTGTTTTATGGACCGCCAGGGTTGGGCAAGACGACGCTGGCTCAAATTGTGGCGTGTGAATTGGGGGTTGGATTCCGGGCAACGTCAGGTGCTATCATTGCACGCGCGGGAGATCTGGCCGCTATTCTGACAAATCTGCAGCCTTATGATGTGTTGTTTATTGACGAAATTCATAGACTGAACCCTGCTGTGGAAGAAATTCTTTATCCTGCGATGGAGGATGGAAAATTAGACCTCATGATTGGAGAGGGACCTTCTGCAAGATCTATCCAGATTGATCTTCCCCCTTTTACTTTGGTTGGAGCAACAACCCGCTCAGGTCTTCTCACGCGCCCTCTGCGGGAACGGTTTGGTATCCCTCTTGCTCTGTCTTTTTATGAACCGGAGGAACTTGCACAGATTATCCTAAAAGCTTCCACGAAAATGGAGTTTCTCATTGGACAGGAGGAAGCTGAAGAAATTGGGTGTCGAGCGCGAGGGACTCCTCGAGTTGCCTTGCGGCTTTTAAAGAGGGTTCGCGATATCACCTCTGTTTGGGATATAGGCATTGATCGAGAAAAAATAGGAAAAGCTTTGTGTCAATTAGAGATTGATGAAGAAGGATTTGATGCCTCGGATCGACGGTACATGCAAGTGATCGCAGATCATTACCAGGGGGGGCCTGCAGGGGTAGAGACTTTGTGTGCGATTCTTTCCGAGCAGAGAGATGTCCTAGAAGAAGTTGTGGAGCCCTACTTGATTCAAAAGGGATTTATCCAACGTACTCCCCGGGGCAGATTATTAACCAAGACAGCTTTTTCTTTTTTGGGTATCACACCTCCTGCGTCTTTTCAGAACCGGTTAAGTCTGCTGGCAGAAGAAACCATAGAAGAATGATGTCTGATTCAGGCTGTATTCAAGAAAATATTCACTACTTTGAAGTCCGTGTGTATTATGAGAATACGGATGCAGGAGGTGTGGTCTACCATCCCAATTATCTTAATTTTGCTGAACGTGCACGGACAGAATTATTAAGATACTGTGGAATCTCTCAAGAGGAATTAAAGCGTCTTTATGCTTGTGTGTTGGTGGTAGCGCAGTTAAATATTAAATATGAAAAAGCAGCTCGTCTAGATGACATTATTCAAGTTCGTACAGTGCTTGAGGGGGAGTCGAAGGCGTTGTTTGACCTCCATCAATCTCTTTGGGTGGGGGATAAACGGATCGCGGATATGAACGTAAGTGTGGTAGCTGTAGATTCAGAATTATGGCATGTTAAGAGGTTGCCGGAGGAAGTAATCAGAAAAATAAAGGAAAATTTAAATGGTTGATACAAGTTCAGGAAAAGTTTTAGCATCCGGGATAGAGATGACTCAGCATACACACGGCGTTTGGGATTTGTTTTGGCAAGCGGATCTCTTTGTAAAGTTGATCATGCTGGTTCTTTTGGTTAGCTCTTTTATGAGTTGGGCGATTATTATTTCTAAAACAAAACAGTTACTCCCTTTGTTGAAGTCCTCAAAATTTTTGGGTCAGTTGATTCATGAGGCCACCACTCTTGGCCATCTTTCAGAGGGAATTAAAAAGATGAAAAATGAGCCCCTAAATCGTATTTTTGAAGCCGTTGTTAAAGAAATGAGGCAGGGAGGCTCAAAAGAAGACAAGCTTTCTCAAGCGGATCGATTGATGCAATCTGGTATTAGAAATGAGATGGATTCTTTAGAAAGAAACGTCGGATTCTTGGCGACAATGGGATCGGTTACGCCTTTCATTGGGCTTTTGGGGACGGTATGGGGGATTATGAATAGCTTTCAATCCATTGCTATGTCTAAGAACACAAGTTTGGACGTGGTGGCTCCTGGCATTGCTGAGGCTTTAGCCGCTACAGCGTTAGGGCTGTTAGCGGCGATTCCCGCGGTGATTGCCTATAATAAACTTTCCATTTCGTTGGGACACTATGCGGTTCAATTAGAAACTTTTTGTGACCGTCTTTACATTATCTGTGCGCGAGGAGGTAGGTAATGCAAGGAGGGTTTCGTCCTAGAAGAGCCGGACGCTATCATGGAACCTATCGTCCGGTCAGTGAGATTAATGTGACGCCCCTCGTGGACGTTATGTTGGTTTTGCTGATTGTTTTTATGATCTCTGCTCCTTTGTTGACGGTGGGGGTACAAGTGGACTTACCAAAGACTAAGGCCACCAGCCTTAAAGCCAAAGCGGATCCTCTCGTGTTAACGATTACGGGAAAAAAAGAAGTTTATCTCCAAGAGTCTCCCATTCGACTTGGCCAACTTATTGTAAGGCTCAATGCCATTACTCGGCGTAATTATGAAGCTCCTGTCTATATCCGGGCCGACCAAAAACTCTCTTATGGACATGTTATGGAAATCATGGGCTTGCTTAATGAAGCGGGATATACAAAAGTGTCTCTTGTCTCAAATTCATGGCGCAAGGGCGGTTCCCTTCAATGATTGATCGTCAATCTTTTTTGATTTCAGGCGGGATCCACCTTTTTTTTATCATTTTGTTACTGATAGGGTTACCCAGCTTTAGGAAAGAGATCTCTCCCACACGTGTGATTGCTGTTTCCATGGTGCCCATTGATAGCATTACCCAGTCTCCTCAGAAAATGCAAAAAAAAGCCCCGATTCTTAGTGCCTATAAAAAGCCTACGTATAATATGGGAAAGCCTTTGGTTCAAAAAAAAATGCCTGTAGTGAAACCAGAGCCGGCCAAAAAAATCACGCAACTTACCCCCCTGCCCCCAAAGCCTATTCCATTGAAGACATCAAAGCCAGAATCTGAACCCAAGAAATCTCCTAAAGTCTTAGAAGAAAAACCGAAACCAGTAGAAAAAGAAGTAGCGCAAGCGCCTAAGAAGTCAAGTGACCCATTTGAATCGGTTTTGCAATCAGTTCAAGAATTTGACAAACAACCAAGTCCGCAAGAAAAAACAATGGATAACAGAGCCTTTGATGCGGATTTAATTTCAAACAAAATCAGCTTGTCAGAATTGGATGCCCTGAGGCAACAGATTCAACAATGTTGGCTTGTTCCCCCGACAGTAATGGCGGAAAAAGATTTGATGGTAGAGGCGGCCATTGATTTGGACGTACGAGGTACGGTAACAGAGATTAAAATTTTGAACCAGAAAGATGCCAAAAAATTTCGGTCTTTTCAAGAGGCGGTCCAGAGCGTGCGGCATGCTTTACGGGCGCCAGAGTGCTCCCCTTTAAAGCTGCCTCCAGATAAGTATCACCAATGGAAAAAATGTGTTTTACGATTTAGCCCAAGAGGAATTGTCTAAATGAAAAAAATTCTATTTCTTTTATGGTGTGCCTGGATGCCTCTTCTGTTGTATAGCGAGGTGGTGGTTGATATTGATCAGGGGCAGGTAAAACCTTTTCCTCTCGCCGTTCTTCCCTTTCAAGGGAACACCAAGATATCAGAGCAAATTCGGTCTGTGGTGATAGAAGATTTAGAGCGATCTGGTTTTGTTGAGGTATTGGATCCAAATTCTTACATACAGACCAATCTCGACTTGCAGACGACCCCTAGATTTGAAGATTGGAAACTGATCAACAGTCGTGGGTTGGTCGTAGGAGAAGTCTTGGAACGTGGAAAAATTCTAACCGTGCGGTTTAAGTTTTGGGATGTGTATGAACAGTCTCTTTCAGTTGAATTTGAATTCAAGACAGACATGAAACATTGGAGACGTATTGCTCACCTAACGGCTAATAAAATTTACAAGGTGATTACGGGGGAAGAAGGGTACTTTGATACGCGTATTATCTATGTATCAGAAAGGGGGCCACAGAAAAAACGCATCAAACGTCTTGCTATTATGGATCAGGATGGGGCGAATCATAAGTATTTAACCAATGGGGACGCTTCTGTTATTACGCCCCGTTTTTCTCCCAATTCTCAGAAAATAGTCTATATGTCGTATGAGACTCACTTAAGACAAGCAAAAGTTCATCAGCTTGATTTAGAAACGGGAAAAACGTCTTTGGTGGGAATTTTTGAGGGTATTACCTATGCGCCCCGTTTTTCTCCAGATGGGTCTAAAGTCATTATGAGCCAGGCCTATAAAGGATCGTCAAGTCTATATGAAGTGGACTTAGCAACACAGAAAGCTAAGCGTCTGACAACTGATGATGTGATTGATACGTCCCCTTGCTACTCTCCGGATGGGACTGAAATAATTTTCAACTCAGATCGAGGGGGAACAAAACAACTTTATGTGATGAGTTCGACGGGGCAAAATATCCGACGCATTAGCTTTGGCGGGGGGGTATATGCAACCCCTGTTTGGTCGCCAGATGGAGAATGGATTGCTTTTACAAAAGTAGAAAATGGGCAGTTTTTTATCGGCTTAATGAAGCCAGATGGTTCAGAGGAACGATTAATCTCCACAGGATTTTTAGTCGAAGGTCCGACGTGGGCTCCCAACAGCCGATTATTAGTCTTTTATAATCAAGAGCGCTGGGGAAAAAATGGGACAGGTGGAAAAGCCAGTCTTTATACAATTCACGTGAGTGGACGCAACAAAAAAATAATTCAGACACCTGAAGATGCTACAGATCCTGCTTGGTCTCCACCCCTTCCTTTCGACCAAATTTAAATTCCTGCTTGTCTAAGTTCCAAAATCGTATGATCATAAAATTATGAATGAATTATTTTATAAACTTCCTGAGTATTTTATTTACTTTAACGATGAAATATTGTGGGGATATGTTGGCATATCTTTAATATTCTTTTCAATTATTTATTTATCGTTCAAATCCAGATTTCTTCAAGTTGTTCAGTTTCCAAAAATATTGAGTTATTTTTTTCAGTCATCTAAAGAAACCATCACAGATGAACCAGGCACCTCTTCTTTAAAAGTTTTTTTCGCTTCTCTTGGGGGATGTATCGGTATTGGAAATTTGGCTACCGTTGCTGTTGCCATAAAAGTAGGCGGACCAGGCGCTCTGTTTTGGGTGTGTGTTGTATCTTTTTTAGGATCTATTATTAAATATAGTGAAATTTTCCTGGGCCTAAAATTTAGGGTTCGAAACGCCTACAAAGGGTATGATGGTGGTCCCATGTACTATTTGCAAAAAGCCTTTCCCACTCAAAGATGGCTTCCGATTCTCTGTTGCATTTTTTTAGGTATCTACGGAGTAGACATTTATATGTTCACCGTCATCAAAACGTCTTTTGTTGCTAATTTCAATTTAGAAACGACACCCACCATGGTGGTGTTATTGTCTCTTATCATACTCAGTGTTGTGGGGGGTATTCGACGTGTGGGGGCTATTGCTATGTTTTTTCTTCCCGCCTTTATGATCGTTTACGCTAGTATGAGTGTTTGGGTTTTTGTTGAAAATTCTGCCATCTTTCCTGCCATGTTAAAAACAATTTTTATTTCTGCTTTTACCGGTCATGCCGCCATGGGCGGGTTTATGGGCAGCACCGTTCTTCTGACCATGTCTAAGGGAATGTCCAGTGCGGCGTATGCAAGTGATTTGGGATCAGGTCTCGCCTCTGTTTTGCAAAGCGAAGTATCAAGCCAAGATATTCAAAAACAGGCGAGCCTTTCTGTTTTTGTGGTCTTTTTAAATACATTTGTTGTGTGTTTGTGTAGCATGTTGTTGGTATTGGTGACAGGAGCCTGGACATCCCCGATTATGGATGGAGGCCTCTTAATCCAAGAGGCCCTTAATCGTAGTTTTTCTAATATGAACTACTTTATGCCCTTTTTTTTATTTGCTGTAGGATATCCCAGTTTGATTTCGAGTTTATTGGTTGGCGTAAAGGCGGCACGATTCATTCACCCTGTGTGGGGGGCCTGCGTATACTATATTTATGCGGTGTGTGTGTTCATTATCTTTTCTTATTTTAATTCTTACTACGCTCTGATTTTTTTAATCTTGGCCGGGGGATTCCTAAATGCTATGAATATTTTAGGTATCTTGAAACTGCGAAAACATATCGACTTTACTTTGTAGGCCCTCATGAAAAAAAAACTTGGATTTTGGTCTGTTCTCTCTTTAGTGGTGGGAAACATGGTAGGTGTGGGCATCTTTATCATGCCGTCTATATTGGCTCCCTATGGGAGCCTTAGCCTGTTAGGCTGGGTGTTAACCTTAGGTGGGGCCTTGTTTATCGCCCTTGTTTTTTCTAAGCTTTCTTCCGTCTTGCCCTCCGTTGGGGGCCCCTATGCGTATGCACGTGCTGGGTTTGGAGATTTTATTGGGTTTCAAACGGCGTGGACTTATTGGATTTCTCTATGGGTGGGTAGCACAGCTACCATCGTGAGTACGTTAGGATATATATCTATTTTGTGGCCTAAAATTGCCACTGATCCCATCTTTAGTTTTGGGACTGGATTAGGCATTATTTGGGTCTTAACGCTCATTAACTTAATCAGTATTTCCTTTGCGGGACGGTTCCAACTTATTATAACGATCGTTAAATTATTGCCGTTGGCTTTAGTGTTTTTCTTTGCGATTCCCCATGTCAACCTTGAGAATTTTGCACTGATTAATCCCAGTGGAAAACCACCACTGATGGGGCTCATTGAGGTTGGGGCTCTGACCATGTGGGGGTTTATCGGATTAGAATCTGCAACCATTCCAGCTGACTATGTGGAAAACCCTAAAAAAACAATTTCTCGGGCCACTATTTTGGGTGTCCTGATTGTTGGATTTCTGTATATTTCCATCTCTTCCTTGATCATTGGATTGGTGCCCAATGATGTGTTACAGAAATCGCCCGCCTCTTTTGCCTTAGCGGCAGGCACTATTTTTGGAAAGGGGGGAGCTCTCTTTGTGGCTTGTGCTGCGGTATTGGGGGGAGTGGGTTCACTAAACGGATGGTTTTTGATCCAGGCTCAAATCCCCTTGGCGGCAGCACGAGACAGATTATTTCCTAAAAGATTTCAAAAAATAACATCAAATGGAACGCCCATTTTTAGTTTACTATCGACAGCGATCTTGATGTCCGCTTTGCTTTTTATGAATTATAATAAAAACCTAATTCAGACCTTTCACTTTATGGTGACTCTGGCAACTCTTTCTATTTTGATCACCTATCTCTTTTCTGTCTTGTCTGAGCTTATGTTGTTCTTAGAGAAACCTCAGAAATTTCGGAAAAGGGATTTGGCAAAAGCGTTGGCTCTTACTGTTCCCGCAACGGCCTATATTTTGGTTGCCTTGATTGGAGCGGGACAAGAGATTATGATGTGGGGCAGCTTCATGTTCTTTGCCAGCGCGCCTATTTATATTCTGGTGAAATGGCAGAATAGATCTTATCCTTTAACGCCTTGAACAAGAACATGGTTCTTCTTTCCAGCTGATAGACGGAGCGTATGATGACTCTGAAGATGAGTTTCATTGATTATGAAATCTTCTTGGGTAATCTTCTGTCCATTAATAGCGCAGCCATTCCCGCGAATCAAGCGGCGGGCCTCTCCGTTGCTTTGGGCAAGGTGTGCTTGAACAAGCAACGTAACAATGGGGATACCCTCTTCCAAATCCGTTTCTTTTATCTGGATGATAGGCAGTGAGGATTTGAGAACACTGTTCCCTTGAGCATCGACGCCGTCTATTTCTATTTCGAACTGATCCGCTTCAAATAGTGTTTGAATGGTGGCATGGATGGCAGGCAGGGCGTCTCTCCCATGGGCCAAGATTGTGGCTTCATCAGCGAGGCGTATTTTGAGTTTATTCAATTCTGTGCCGGAGAGGTTGGTATGGGCATCGATTTCGGCAACAGAAATATCTGTATAAATCTTAAGAAATTTGAGAACATTCTCATCTTCCACATTCCGCCAAAACTGCCAGTAATCGTAAGGGGATAAATTTTCGGCATTGAGCCAAACAGCGCCCTTTTCTGTTTTCCCCATCTTTTGTCCGCTAGCTGTAGTCAGTAGAGGGCAGGTGAGACCAAAGGCTTCTTTTTGGGCCATGCGACGAACTAAATCTACGCCGCTCACGATATTACCCCATTGATCTGATCCTCCGCATTCCAACATACAATCGTACTGTTTATTGAGGTAAAAAAAGTCATAGGCTTGTAGTACCATGTAGTTAAATTCGAGGAAGGTGAGGGCCTGTTCACGCTCGAGTCGCAGGCGAACACTATCGAAGGTCAACATACGGTTGACAGAAATAAAACGACCCACATCCCGGAGGAGATCAAGATATTTGATTTGTCCAAGCCAGGTATCGTTGTTTAATAGAATGGCCTTATGGGGACCCGAATCAAAATCCAGATACTTTGTGAAGACGCCTTTGATAGTGGAGATATTCTGTGTGATCGTTTCTTCTGTCAAAAGGGGACGTGCTGTGTCTTTCCATGTGGGGTCCCCGAGGCGTGTGGTGGCTCCCCCCATAATAACAATAGGACGATGACCATGACGTTGCGCAATGCGCATGATCATGATTAGCATTAGGTTGCCCACGTGCAAGCTAGGAGCTGATGCATCATAGCCAATATAAAAAGTAATGGATTTTTCAGCAGTTAGAGCATCAAGCCCTTCCAGGTTGGTACCCTGGTGAATCAGTCCGCGGCTTTCAAGCTCTTGTAGAAAAGGAGATGTAAATCTCATAGAGTTCCTTTCAAAGAATCATTTTATATGTATCTAAAATGAGGCGGAGAATCAAGGATTAAGGGTTCAAGTACCAAGAAAGACCCAGCTTGAATTCATTATTAATGAGATTAATTTTTTCGGTTACATTGCCATTGCTTTGATCTTTTATTTTCAAGCCAGGTATGTAATCTAAGATGTAATCACTGCGGAGCGCCAAGTGTCTGGTAATAAAGGTTTCAAGTCCTGCGCCCACCCGTATACCGATTCCGTAAACTTTTTCAGATCCCCCTGCTGTAAAGGAGTGTTGAGTACCGCTGTGTTGGGAAGAATGAGAAAAACTCCCTCCTATCATGCCTATACGACCATAACCGATAGTCCCGTGGTTGAAAATATACCCAGGGCGCGCTGTTAGGGCCCATAACCATTGAAGTTTATTCGAGTATGATTCTGTGGTAGTTCCCCCATTGAGAATGGACTCTGAAATGATAGGCTTCGTCAAATCAAGTTGCAATTCTCCCGCCATAAAAAATTTATCTTGATGGTCGCTATACCCAACAAAGAGACCCCACGCCGGGTCCACTGTTGATCCTTCCCCATCATAGGTAGTGGTGGCACTAGACCCATTAACCCCCGTTACATTGCGATGATTTACGAAGGTAGAAAGACCACTATCAGCTCCAAAATAGAATCCGGTTCCAACACTTTCTTCATAAATGTCTCCCATGGCAGGCCCTGACATGGGATTTAATTTGTATCCTATGCCTAAATTAATTTCATTTAAGAGGGGGCGGTCTTTCTTATAATCTGTACCAGATTTATAATAGAAGGGCTGATAAGTCACCTGAGCTCCTTCCACTCGAACGGACAAGCGATCATTTAAAGCAGACTCAAGACCTAAACCATAAAGGAATCCTGTTCGATTAGTGCGTTGATAAGAGGTGGGGAAAATAATTTCCCCGGTACCTCCTGAACTACTATAAGAAAAATTAGAGCTGTTAGCGCCAAGGCGTGCGTATAATAAACTGGATGGGGAGACGTAATATCCAAGACGTCCTATGATTCCCCAAGTGGTTCTTATTTCAGCAGATGAATCTGTGCTTGCTCCAGAAACAGTGTAGCTTGTTTTACTGTCAGCCCCATAGATTCCAACATTAAATTCAGCTCCTGCGTAAATTTTGTTAATGTCTATTCCATACCCTGCCAACAAGTGAATCCCTCCACCAAAGTTGGAAGTGGAAAGATCGTTTGTGAACGTTGAGTAGGTTGAATGAGAAGCTGTTTGCCCTGCTAGCGAGGCAGCTTTAAGACCAACATAGAATCCGTCCCCAACATTCGTATAAGGAGCAATACCTCCTCGGTAGACAAGGCGGGATACTTCTCCCTCTTCTTTCTCTAAATCATCATAAGAAAGCTCTGACGCAGAAGCATCAATGAGCCAGGTAGGAGTTTTCTTTTCTTTTTGATTCAGATAAACAACAAACCGACCATTCCCTTTGGTTCCAAAAGATTTCTTACCAATAACAGAGGTTCCTTTATCAACTTTAAAAATAAGACTCGTATGTTCCGGATCTGTTTGGTCTAGTTTAAATCCTTCTACAAGACCTGCTTTTTGTTCTGTAACGTTTACGTTATCCCATATCATCTTGGGAAGATGGATGCTGACTTCATTCGTTGTTTTGTTTTCTTGAACATCGAAATTTTTTACCTCAGTCGTCATGAGGCGAATAATCGTATCGTTATTTTGAACTAAAATATTCATGCTTTTAACAAGGTCATTTTCTGGAAACACAGAAAACGAATCTCCCCGATTTAAGAGGGCATTGTTTTGGGTCTTCATAGAGGTATATGTTTCGTTAACTTTGTTCGAATTTGAGATAGTATTGACCGTGGGAACAAAAGATTGATGAGCCAGATCAATTACTAATTTGGGATCAGGCGTTTTTTCACCGATAATGGATGCTTGAACAATGCGTGTCCCTTTCTGTACAGACACTTCTATGCCCACATCTTTGTTCATTGTTATCAGTTTATAGCCTTTAAAAAAACCGAAAGATTCAGAAGAAGAGGGGGCCGGCACCCACTGCGTGATTTCTGTGGGAAGAATATAAATGGTAGAAAAGTCATCATTTTCTTTGATAATGAATTTTGTTTGGCGACTAAGATCCAGAACAAGTCGTGTGTTTTGATTTTTGAATCCTGCTCGGATCCCTTTTATGGTCAGAGGTCCATTGACAGGAGCAGGAGATGGATTCATGGGCGCTTCTGCTACAGGATTTTGAGGAATTGGGGCTTCAGGTGGAAGGGGGGGATTTTGGGAATCTGGCTGTGCATAAAAAGAAAGACTATATTGATTATGTTGATTTTGCACCAATTTACCTGTCACAAGACGTTTGTCCTTTTTAATGACTAAATCTCCTGCTCCATCTTGATAGGGTACGTAAGTATAGCTCAACCCAAGGTTTGATTCCTTTGAAAGAGGAGGAGTCCACTGAGTGTCTTCGGGGAATTCGATGAGAAGAGTTTCATCATCTTCTTGGTCGGGCTCTAGGGAAAAAGCTTCATCAAAGGTAAAAGAAAGGGTGGGGGTCCCTTGGTGGTCAATGATCTTCATATCCTGCACAACAAGGGCACATGCTTCTTCTAAATTGGTAAGGAATACCAATAAAAAAGAAAAATATAAAATAGATTTTATTCTCATTCCCCGCCTGTCTTAATTACATTTTATAGAAAAAAGTCAGTCTGAGCTACAGAAACTTCTGTATACTTCAGAGGAAGAGATATTTGAATTTAGAAAGAGAGAATTTTATGAAAATAAGGAGGCCTATAAAGGCCATCACTCTGTTTCTTTTCGGCCTACTTTTCTGATAATACATGGTTTTTTATTTGGTGATGTAATCTTCTAGAGAGCCGCTGTGTTTTATGATATCAGTAGAGTGTGTCACCATTGCGTCATTCAAATAAAGAAACTTTGTTTCTCATTGATGGATCTGGGTTTATTTTCCGGGCCTATCATGCATTGCCTCCTTTGACACGCCCAGATGGAATGCCTGTGGGAGCTGTTCTAGGATTTACCAACATGTTGGTAAAGATTCTAACAGAAATGAACGCGCCTTATGTGGCGGTTATTTTTGACGCAGGAAGGCGCACATTTCGCAATGAAATCTGCCCAAACTATAAGGCAAACCGTCGCGAAACCCCGGAAGATCTTATTCCTCAATTCCCTCTTATTCGTCAGGCATGCACAGCTTTTGGAGTGCCCTTGGTTGAAAAAGAAGGGTTTGAGGCTGATGATATTATAGCGACTTATGCTGTGGGGGAAAAAGATCGTGACATTATGATCGTATCATCTGATAAAGATTTGATGCAGCTGGTATCAGAGAGGGTAAAGCTCTATGACCCCCTTAAAAATAAAATCATTGATCAAGAGGGGGTGCACGAGAAATTTGACGTAGGACCCAAGCAGGTCATAGATGTTCAAGCCCTCGCAGGAGACAGCTCAGATAACATTCCTGGTGTGCCTGGGATCGGCATTAAGACAGCGTCTTCTTTGATTCAAGAATTTGGCACCCTCGAAAACTTACTTGATAAAGCGCGCACTATTAAACAAGAAAAGCGCCGAGAAGCCCTGATAAACTTTGCAGATCAGGCGCGTTTGTCAAAACAATTGGTGACGCTACATACAACTGTGCCCGATCTTTTACCTGTCGACCGTCTAAAAATAACAGAAATTCATCCAGAAACTGTTCTTCCTTTCCTAGAAGAGCAAGGGTTTCGGAGTTTGAAAAAAAGATTGTTTAACGAAGAGAAAATAGAGAAAAAACCACAGGCGCTACAAAAAGCAACACACTCTTACGACCTTATTTTAACCGCTTCTCAACTTGAGGGATGGATCGGCAAGATCAAAGAAGCAGGGGTTGTTGCCGTTGATACAGAGACTAATTCTTTGGATGCAAAATCTGCTCGTTTAGTGGGTGTTTCATTTGCCATTAGAGCTGGTGTCGCCTGCTATATCCCTGTTTCTTTTAACCCCCCTGTGTCTCTCTTAGATCCACAAATGCTGCACTTAGAGATGGGTCTCAATTTGGTTTTAGAAAAAATATCCCCTCTCCTAGCTGACCCCAAAATCATTAAAATAGGGCACAACCTGAAATACGATAAATTAGTTTTAAGGCAATACGGTGTAGAGATCATCAATTATGAAGACACCATGCTTCTGTCGTACTTACAGCAAGGGGGTAGGCATGGATTGGATTACCTTACAGAGCTTCATTTTGGGCATCGTATGGCTTCCTTCAGTGAGGTCGTGGGTGTGGGGAGAAAAGCAGTTACCTTTGATCAAGTGCCTTTGGATAAAGCCTTAGATTATGCTGCATCTGACGCAGATTATACCTATCGACTCTATGACCTTCTGAAACCGCAATTGCGTTCAGAGCATCTAAAAAAACTCTATGAACAGATTGATCTGCCGCTTGTGGATGTCCTGGTGGATATGGAAGATAGGGGAGTGAAAATCGATCCTTCTGTCTTAAACATTTTGACTCGAGAATTAGATAGACGTCTCAGAGATCTGGAAAGAGAAATTCATCATCTTGCGGGTAAGCAATTTAATATAGCCTCTCCGAAGCAATTAGGGGATATCTTATTTGAAACGCTGCATTTGCCCGGGGGGAAAAAAGGTAAAATGGGGGCTTATATGACAGGCTCCGATATTCTAGAGGGTTTAGCAGAACATCATCCTTTACCAGGAAAATTATTAGAATGGCGACAACTTTCAAAACTGAAAAGCACCTATACTGCCACGTTGATAGCACAAATTAACCCTAAAACTAAAAGAGTTCATACGTCTTACGCCATGGCTATCACTTCTACGAGTCGTCTTGCGTCTTCGGATCCTAATTTGCAAAATATCCCCATTCGTACAGAAGAAGGTCGTGAAATTCGAAAGGCGTTTATTGCGAGTGAGGGATGTCGTCTGGTTTCATTTGATTACTCTCAAATCGAGCTTCGATTGTTAGCACACATGGCGGATATCACAACGTTGCAACAAGCTTTTATTCAGAACAAGGATATTCATGCCTTAACGGCAAGTCAGGTCTTTGGTGTTCCCTTGGGACAAGTCTCTTCCGAACTGAGAGGGAGGGCAAAAGCCATCAATTTTGGCATTATCTATGGTATCAGTGCCTTTGGTCTAGCGAAACAATTAAAGATAGATCGGTCGGAAGCTGCGGCTTATATCCAAGCCTACCACAAACAATATCCGGGCATTAAAGCCTACATGGAACGCACCATTGAATTTGCGCGGGTTCATGGGTATGTGGAAACTTTGTGGGGACGTCGATGTTTCGTGCCAGATATTAATTCAAAAAACGGAACTTTTCGATCGTTTGCAGAACGTCAAGCTGTTAATGCCCCGTTACAAGGAAGCAATGCAGACCTTATTAAGAAAGCCATGATAGAGGCTCATATTTTCTTGAAAGGAAAGTATGATACTCGGTTGCTTCTTCAGGTACATGATGAGTTGATTTTTGAAGTTCCTCTCTCTGAAATGGAAATAGTAGAAAAAGCCGTAAAAAAAATCATGGAATCTGTTGAGATACTAAAAGTGCCACTTACTGTAGGCGTAGGACAGGGAACAACATGGGAAGATGCTCATTAGATTTTTCTTGTTTATTTCTACTTGGAGGAGGCTATTCAACGTTCCTGTAATTTTGTAGGGTGACCCCCAAAGTATAACTTGGGGTGAACATGAATAAGTGGGCTATTTGGGCGTGTATTGGTCTTAGTGCATGTAATTTGGATCAAAAAAAGTTTCAAGATCCGATCATCGATCGAGCCCACGAAAGTATAAAAACAGCCTTACTCGAACCGACCAATGAAAGACCCCCACAATTAGCTACTGCTCCTTCTTCTTCAGCAGCGGCTCTGTTGCCAAAAATCCTACAACAAAAAGTTACCATTGAATTGAATGAGTCTAAGGATATTAAAGAAGTTTTTATGGATCTTTGTCGTGCTGCTAAAATTAATGTAGTGGTAGAAAAGGAAATAGAGGGATCCATTTTTTATCATGCAAAATCTCGTCCTCTGATCGAAGTAGTACAGTCTATTTGCGAAATCCTTAATTTACGCTTTCGGTATGAGAAAAATTTACTATATATAGAACGAGATGTTCCCTACTTAAAAACATATGATGTTCAGTTTTTGAACATGAGTCGGGAAACAAAAAACAATGTTTCTATTACCAATAATATTTTGTCTAAATCTTCCACCACGGGGGTGGGGGCAAATGGATCCACCACAGAAATTTCTAGTCGGGCGGAGAATGATTTTTGGGAAGAGTTAAAACATATTTTGAGGAATCTTTTACAGGTTCCAAAAACCCAATTACTAGACGAAGATTCTGAAAAAATAGAAGAAAAAAAGATTCTGCCTTTGCAGGGGCAACTTAAGGATTCCCAGACACAAAATGTCCGTGTTCACGAGAAGAAAAAGATCAAACAAAAAGGCCGACCTTCCTTTGCGATTCATCGTCAAACGGGCCTCATTACTATTTACGGAACTCAAAAAAATCATCATGTCGTAGAACAATTTTTGACCAAGCTAAAAAAGCAAATGGGAAGGCAGATTTTGATTGAGGCAAAGATATTAGAGGTGACTTTAAAGGAGGAGTATAAAAGCGGAATTGATTGGCAACGGATTGGGGAATATGGGCTAGGTAACTATGCGGAAGCCAGTAAAACAAGATTTCAAGGAGACCTCAGTGCCTCTGCTTTGTTTGGTGCCATTGCGCAGAAAACGCCTACAGTGATCACAACTCCCGAAACGTCTCAGGTGATTAGTCTGGGGGGTAGGGGGCATTCTTTGTCCGCCATTCTAAATTTTATGGAAACGTTTGGGGTCGTACGTACTCTGTCTAGCCCGAGACTTACGGTGTTGAATAATCAAACAGCCCTTTTAAAAGTGGCTGAAAATTTCGTGTTTTTTAATGTAACGGGAGAGCGTCAATTTCTAAACTCAGACTCTACCAATTATGGTTCTTTGGTGTCCGCCAACAGTTCTCCCCAAACCATTCCCATCGGATTTGTGATGAGTGTCCAACCAGCCATTGATGTAGAGACACAAGATATTATTATTAATTTAAGGCCAACAATTACACGGTTAATCGATACAAAACAAGATCCAGCCGTTGTGTTGTTAAACCAGTCCCTACAAAATCCCTCTCATCACGTTAAATCTGAATTCCCCGTCATCGCCGTGCGTGAGATGGATTCTATTTTGAGGATCAAATCAGGCACCGTTGCTATTTTAGGGGGCTTAATGATCGAGGGGGCAGAGACTGGTCGTGCAGGAATTCCTGGCACGAGTGAAGGGCCTTTTAGTTTTTTTACCTCTGCCAAGCGCCAAGCAAAAGCAGTCACAGAGCTCGTCATCTTTTTGCGGGCAACAATTTTGGAAGGCGCTCATCCTGATTCCAAAGATCAGCAACTCTATAGGGAGTTTTCTCTAGATTCTCGTCATTTAAATTGGAAAGAAGCCGCATGAAAAAATTAAAAGCTTTTCTGAAAAAGGAGGAGGGGTTCAGTCTTATTGAGATTGCCATTGCTCTTATTGTGCTGGGGCTCGTTATCGGGGGCGTTTTGAAAGGAAAAGAGCTCATCGAAAATGCAAAATTAAATGTGGTGGCTCGTAATATTGATATGTATCGAATGGCGATCCATCTGTTTGTCGATACATATGGTTCTTTACCTGGAGATTTTCATTTAGCATCCGCTCATATTCATCCCAAACTTCGGGATGGACAAAACGATGGTGTTATTAGTGGTCATGGGTTGAATCCTTTGGATGAAGCGGCGAATGTCTGGACCCATCTAGCCCAAGCTGGGCTGATTGGAGATGTGGGTCAGTTTCCAAGTTATGAATACGCGAAGGGGGGACAGGGTGTGCCTCAAGAAAAAATTGGGGGAGTGATCACGCTTCAGCATGACCCCCATCCCGACATGTCGGGACACTGGCTTCTTTTGGGACGCGAGAATGGGTCGAAGGGAGATGGAGCTTTATTGACACCCCAGCAAGCCAGAACATTAGCACAAAAAATGGATAGCGCCGATCCGAATTCCGGTCGAGTACGGGGGTATCATGGCGTGAATGTGTCACCAGAAGATTGTATTAAAGAAGGGAAATTTAATAGTGCCAATACCCAGCCAGCCTGTATTTTATACTTTCAACTTTAAGTCTTATGAAACAATTTTTTCGTGACGTTAAAAACGAAGAAGGATTTGCCCTGGTAGAAGTGGCCATTGCCTTAATCGTGATGGGAGTTTTATTAGGAATAGGGCTTCCTTCTTTTTTGCAGTATCTTCAATGGCAGAAGATTAGAGACACAAAAGAAAAGCAAGAAAAAATTTTCTATAGTGTGGCCAGTTTCGTTCTCCAAAATGGGTTTGTGCCTTTACCGGCAGACCCTTATGAAAAAGGAGAAAATTTTGGGATGTCGAGACCCTCTGCCCAAAAGTCTGAAGATTTGAGAGGTCTTATTCCCTTTAAAACTTTGGGACTCCCTGAAGAGTGTGCTCGTGATGGGTTTAAACACTACTTTACGTACATTGGGGGGGCGCCCCAAAAAGAACAGATAGATGTGTCAAATCAAGCTTCTTTTTGCCAAGTCTTCCCCATCCATTCTTTGGAGGTGGACGAGCGACGCCCCAATGGGGGATTTTCGAAGAGACCACAAAATCTGGCATCTCAAAATCCCATAGTTCTGATCATCATCAGTCATGGGGAAAGTGGGCACGGGGCCTATTACGGTGTTGCGGGAAGTATGAAACAAATCTCAAGATTAGATCAAGCGGGCGCAGACAAACGGCATAACGCATCATCAAGCTTAAGAATTATTAGTCGCGCTTTGTCTCGAAAGCCTCAAGACTTTTTTGATGACATGGTTGTGTGGGTAACCCGCGACAACTTAATGGCCTTTTATGGGAAGTCCCCTTGTCAGGTCTATGAGAAACCAACAGAGTATGGACATGTCTTTATTTGAAGGGGGAAATCGTTTACCTTTTTGGATCTATGTTCTAGCAGCGGGCGTACTTTGGGTTTTGGTGTGGGGCTTAGGCATGGAAAAGATGCCTGTTTTAGAGTCTGATTTTATAGTTGAGGATATGCCACCCTTATCTCTGTCCGATCTTCATTCGCCTCCTCGAGAGACATACTTTACGATTGAGCGCGCAAGCTAGAAATAGCTCGTGTATAGTCCTTAGCTTTGAAGATACTGGTGCCGGCGACTAAAATAGTCGCTCCTTTTTGTACCAGCATTGCTGCGTTTTCCTTCGACACGCCCCCATCCACCGAAATCTGGAACGAAAAACCGTGTTTCTGTTTTTGGCCGTATAACCATTCTATTTTTTCCATCTGATCTGCGATGAATGTTTGACCTCCAAACCCGGGGTATACCGTCATGACCAGAACGAGATCTATGGAAGCCAAATAAGGCTGAAGGGTAGTGATGGGCGTATGGGGATTTAAAGAAAGCCCCGCTTTTTTCCCAAGATTTTTAATTTCTTTTAAGGCTTCCTGTGCGGCGGGTGTTTCTATATGGACAGTTAAATAATCAGCTCCTGCATCGGCAAAGGAGCGCACAAATTTTTCTGGGTTCGTGACCATTAAATGAACATCGAAAGGGAGAGGGGTATGGGGACGGATCGATCGAACTAAATCCGGGCCAAATGTCAAATTGGGCACAAAATGACCATCCATAACATCAAGATGCACAAGATCTGCGCCAGCCGCTGTAATAGCCTTTAGTTCTTGGGCAAGACAACTAAAATCTGCAGATAAAAGAGAAGGAGCAATTTGGGGGTTACACGGCATCATTTGAAGGTCTTTATTCTAACATAGTTGACTTTTCTGAAGGCTCTGCCTATAGAGTTAAAGATCGTTCTGATGGCGGAGTAGCTCAGTCGGTTAGAGCAGTGGAATCATAATCCATTTGTCGGGGGTTCGAATCCCTCCTCCGCTACCATCTTTCGTATTATACTGATCTTCTCAATAAAACCTACGGAAAAAATGTTGCCCTCTCTTAGGAATGCGTATTTAATTAGAGGGGAGAGGTTATCAATGGAAACGTGGATTATCACAGACGGGAAAGTCGGTACGGAAAAACAATGTCTCGCGCTCGCAGAACTTTTGGGAGTCAAAGCAAAGGTTAAAAGAATATCGGCGCGATTCCCCTGGTCTGTTCTTCCTCCTGTTTTATGGCTCAATTCCTTAGAAGCGTTGGATGTACAATCAAAAGAACAACTTGTTGAACCCTGGCCAGATCTTGTGATCGGAGCCAGTCGACTGGCGGCCGCCCCCGTTGCCTTTTTGAAGAAAAAACTGGGCAAAAAAATGACGACCATTTTTCTGCAAAATCCTCATCTTAATTTAAATGCGTTTGATGTGGTGATTGCGCCTCAGCATGATGGACTGTCTGGAAAAAACTTAATTACTATCCAGGGAGCTTTACACAATGTAACGCCATCTCTTTTAAAAAAAGAAGGTATCAAATGGGCTCGTATTCTTCCAAAAGATTTCCCCAGACCTTGGGTGACAATATTGCTGGGAGGAAATAGTCGGCATCACACAATGGATCTGGATACCATGGAGTACTACGGGTCAGAATTGCGGCATCTGGTCCAGAGAAACCCCATGAGTTTTCTTATTACGGCATCGAGACGTACCCCGCCGGAAGCGGTGCAGGCCTTTAAAACCGCTCTCGGCGATTCACATGTGTTTTTATGGAATGGATTAGGTGACAATCCTTATTATGGGTTTCTTGCCTTGGGGGATTTTATTTTGGTAACGAATGATTCCGTTTCCATGTTGTCAGAGGCAGCATCTGTAGGTAAGCCCCTGTATACCCTAAACTTAGAGGGAGGCAGCCGTCGATTGGACAAGTTTCAGGAAGACTTGATGGCTCAGGGGATCTGTCGTCCCTTTGAAGGAGAGCTGGAAACCTGGGACACAAAACCAGTGGATGCGCAAGCAACTCTTCTTCAACAACTGAAAAAAAAGATAAAAGTCTTGACTTAAGTGAAAAATTTTTATAAAAGGAAGTTCCTTTCTGAAAATTTTTCTTTTATAACAGATGTGTATGCCCTTGAATGTTGAGCAATTCTCTGTTTTGCGTCTTATCCGTACTCACCACATTGGTCCTCAGACTCTTTGGAAGCTGATGGCACAGTTCCACTCAGCTGCCTCGATTGTGGAAAATTGGCCAGAGATTCAGGCCAATATGAAACGCAAAATAGACTTAGTTTCAGAAAAAATCGTTATCACTGAAATAGAAAAAACTTTCAAAAGTGAGGCTCGGTTTTTATTTCATTCTGACCCTTCTTACCCTGCGTCTTTACACAGCGTGGCTGACCGACCCCCTGTTTTAAGTTTCAAAGGGACCCTCGCTTTATTGGCTCAAAAAAAAGTAGCCATCGTGGGGGCACGAAATGCGTCGTCCCACGGATGTCGGTTGGCCTATCTGATGGCAAAAGAGTTGGGCAGGTTTGGGTGGCGTACGGTCTCTGGGTTGGCCCGGGGGATTGATGCGGCGGCTCATCAAGGAAGTTTGGAAAGCGGAACGATTGCTGTTCTTGGGAATGGGATACAAACTATTTATCCCGAGGAAAACAAAAAATTATATGAAGAGATTACAGAAAAAGGGCTTTTATTAAGCGAATTTTCTTTTGATACACAGCCCCACATGGGGAATTTTCCCAAAAGGAATAGATTGATATCTGCTCTTGTTCAGGGCATCGTTGTGGTGGAAGCAGCCCATCAATCGGGATCTTTGTTAACAGCACAATATGGGTTAGAAATGGGAAAGGATATTTTCGCCGTGCCTGGTTCACCCATGGATCCTCGGTGTTGCGGATCCAACCGTCTGATTAAACAGGGGGCCGTTTTGACCGAGTCGGCGCAGGATGTTTTAGAGATTCTTGATCAAGGGCAATGGGTTCCCCATTATAAAGAAAATAGAGAGAAGAAAAAAAAGATTTTGGCGTCAGAGAAGAAAAATGAGTCTTCCATTTTAGATTTTTTAAGCACAGTTCCCCTCTCTGTGGATGAGTTAGCCGATTTAACGCAGTTGCGCATGGATCAACTTTCTTCTCTCTTAACGGACTTAGAGCTTGAGGGGCAAATTATGAAACATCCTGGCAATAAAGTATCTCGTGTCTTGCAGGGTTAGAGTTTATAGATTATAACCTCGATAAATTTAGAAAGCATGATTTATGAATGTTGTTGTCGTTGAGTCTCCTGCCAAAGCGAAGGCTATTAATAAGTATTTGGGAAACGAGTATACCGTTTTGGCCAGCTATGGCCATATTCGAGATCTGCCTTCAAAGCAAGGGTCTGTGGATCCTGAACACAAATTTCGGATGAAATGGGAGCTCAGTAAGGGAGCCGAGAAACATATTCAAAAAATTGCCAATGCCGTGAAAGAAGCAGATACCCTTTATCTGGCAACAGACCCCGATCGTGAAGGGGAGGCCATCGCGTGGCATATTTGTGAAGTTCTTAAAGAAAAAAAGCTTTTGGATAAGATTAAGATTTATCGCAGCGTTTTTCACGAAATTACCAAAAAAGCTATTCTCGAGGCGATTGAACACCCGCGCACCTTAAACCAAGAATTGATTCACGCCTATTTAACCCGGCGAGCACTGGATTATCTGGTTGGATTTACCCTGTCTCCTGTGTTGTGGCATAAATTACCCGGCAGCAAATCCGCCGGACGTGTTCAATCGGTGGCGCTAAGGCTTATTACAGATCGGGAGCGAGAAATTGAGGCGTTTAAGTCCCAAGAATATTGGACTATAGATGTAGCGTGTCTTTCCAAAGATAACAAATCTTTTCTCTCGCGCCTTTCGGAATTTAACGGAGAGAAGGTTCAAAAGTTCTCTTACCCCTCAGAGGCTTCTATAAAGGAAGTGATCCAAGCCATTGAAGCTCAGAATTTTTCTATTGATAGGCTGGAAAAAAAACGGGTTCAACGAAACCCATATCCGCCTTTTACCACGTCTACTTTGCAGCAAGAGGCCTCTCGCAAGCTAGGGCTAAGCGCTGCACGGACCATGCAACTTGCTCAAAATCTTTATGAAGGGGTGTCAATCGACGGGGAGACGGTGGGATTGATCACTTATATGCGTACGGATAGTGTGAACTTGGGGGCTGATGCTGTGGGTCGGATGCGAGATTTTTTGGTAAAGTCTTACGGAGAAGAGTATATTCCAGAAAGTCCTCGCTTCTACAAAAGCAAAGCTAAAAATGCACAAGAAGCCCATGAAGCGATTCGTCCTACAGATATTTTCCATTCTCCAGAGAAGGTAGCCGCGTTTTTGGGTAAGGATCATTTGAGGCTTTACGAGCTGATTTGGAAGAGGGCGCTCGCTAGTCAAATGAATAATGCTCAGCTTGACCAGACAACAGCGCATCTGGCGTCAGACGATCGACAAATTCATCTAAAATCCACCGGATCGATCCTCGTTTTTGACGGATTCTTAAAGCTCTATCGGGCAGGTCGGGATGAAGGAGAAGAAGATGAGAATAAAGAAAGCCACCTGCCTCAATTGACAGAAGGAGATCCCATAACAAAAGAAAAAATTCTGCCAGAACAGCATTTCACCCAGCCTCCCCCTCGTTTTTCAGAAGCCAGTTTAGTGAAAAAGTTAGAAGAGCTGGGCATTGGACGTCCATCAACATACGCCAGCATTCTGCAGGTTTTGCAAGTACGACAATATGTAAAACTTGAAAAGAAACAATTTATTCCAGAAACACGGGGCCGTCTCGTTTCTTTATTTTTAGCCCACTATTTCGCGCGATATGTGGAATATGATTTTACCGCACGCATGGAGGATACCTTAGATGAAATTTCGCGCGGAGAAGGGAGCTGGGAAAAGACTTTAGAAAAGTTTTGGGTGGACTTTACTCAGACCGTCAGTCAAACAAAAGATCTTAAAATTTCCCAAGTGCTTGATATGCTGGATGAAGAGTTATCAGAGGTCATTTTCCCGAAAGGGGAAGACGGGAAACCTTCCAAACTTTGCCCCTCGTGTCGCACGGGACATCTTCATTTGAAATTAGGGAAATATGGTGCCTTCTTAGGGTGTGATGCGTATCCTACATGTAAGTACGTACAAAAATTGATTGATAATAAAAGCGAAGAGTCTGAAGAGGAGATCTCAACGGAAGGGCTGGAATATCCAAAGGCATTGGGTAAGAATGAGAACACGGGTTTAGAAGTTTCCTTGAGGAAAGGACCTTATGGATTCTATATTCAAGAGGAGTCAAAAACAGCTAAAGAAAAACCAAAACGAGTATCTCTTCCAAAAGGACTGCTGCCTTTACAGGTGACCTTAGAAAAGGCAGTAAATCTTTTAACGTTGCCACGGGAAATTGGGGTACATCCTGAGACGGGCGAAAAGATTCTAGCGAATATTGGTCGGTATGGGCCCTATATAAAGTATCAAGATGCGTTTGTTTCCGTAAAGAACGAAGATATTTTGGTTTTATCCTTAAAAAGGGCTCTTGAGCTTATTGATGAGGCTGCCAAAAAGCCCAAAATAAAAAAGTTTTCTCAAAAATAAAGCAAGGTCATTTCTGGTTTTTCCTTTTTAAATCCTTTAAGATGAAGAAAGGAACCCATGTCCATATATAAAGCCAAAAAAAAATCTAAAATTCCCTCTAAAGAACAGGTTGTTTCTTATCTAAAGGCTTTAGATCATCTCCCTGATAAGCGTGAAATTTGTCGACATTTTCATATTAAGGGAGGACCGGGAAAAATAGCTTTGAAGAGTTTACTCAAAGAATTAAAAGAGGAAGGGCTCTATTCCGAGTCTCCTTCCCTTCCCTCTTCCGAAGAGTGTGTTTTGAATCCCGCCAAGCCGTTAACCGACTCTTTTAAACAGGAAGGGGAGGGAAAAGAAGGGGATATTTGCATAGGACAAATTTCTAAGACAGCAAATGGCGTGCGACTGATGCCAACTTTTAAAAAAAATAAGCAAGTTTTTGAAATTAAAGGAGCAGGGACTTTAAAAGCAGAAATGATAGGCAAAGTTTTTAGAACAAAAATTCTGCAGATTCATCCCCCCGTTGTGGAACTCATTGAAGAAATCGGGACAACTGACAAAATTAGTTTGATTTCTGCCCATATGGCTCGGCTGCCCATGGTCTTTCCGGACCTAGTTTTAAAGGAGTGTCAAAGTTTTAAAGTACCGAGTTTGGAAAACAGGCAAGACGTACGTTCAACTCCTTTAGTTACAATTGATGGAGCAGATTCTCGCGATTTTGATGATGCTGTCTGGGCTGAACCAGATCTAGACCCCAAGAATCCAGGGGGGTGGCACTTAATCGTCGCCATTGCAGATGTGGCACATTATGTTGTGCCGGATTCGCCAGTGGATAGAGAGGCGTTGAATCGAGGGACATCAACTTATTTCCCAGATTATGTTATCCCCATGTTGCCGGAAGCCCTCTCTAATGAGTTATGTTCTTTAAAACCAGAGGAAGATCGAGCGTGTGTGGGGGTCCACTTGTGGATTACAGCAGACGGAGAGAAAATTCGTCATCAATTTTTTAGAGGTTTGATGAGATCTGCCGCTCGATTAACGTATGAACAAGCGCAGAGAATCCATGAAGGCCAAACAACCACCGTCATTGATAAAAAAGTAATCAATAGTTTATATAACGCTTACTATGCTTTAGAGAAAGCACGTCGGAAACGGGGTACTTTAGAAGTGGATAGTATTGATCCGCAGGTTATCTTAAGCTGCAATGGGGCTATTCAAGATTTCATTATTAAGACTCGGTTAGATAGCCATCGTCTGATTGAAGAATTTATGATCCTTGCAAATGTCGCGGCAGCAGAATTTTTAGAATTGAATAAAATGCCCACTTTATATCGGGTACATGATAAGCCGGACTCTGAAAAAATAGAAGAGTTGCGTCGGACATTGGCTGTTTTGAAAACAAACTACACCGGCCCTTTAAAAAATCCTGGAGATTTTACGGTGTTGTTAGAAATGGTAAGGGACACCCCTTATAAAAATATTATTAATGAGCTTGTTCTGCGTTGCCAAAGTCAGGCTGTCTATTCTTCAGAGAACATTGGCCATTTTGGGTTAAACCTAACTCATTACAGTCATTTTACGTCCCCTATCCGTCGCTATCCCGATTTACTCGTTCATCGTGGTATTCTCTCTCTTTTGGGTTATGAAAAAGACGGCCTCTCAAAGAGCAATGCTCAAGACATGGCTTTTTTGGGACGAGAGACATCTCATAAAGAGAGACGCGCAGAAGGGGCAGAACGAGATGCTATGGATCGTTACATGACCCAATATTTAGCGCCTCGGGTGGGAGAATATTTTAAAGTTTATGTGTCAGGGATTAGCAAGGCCGGCCTTTTTGTCACTCTCCCTGATATTGGGGCAAGTGGGCTTGTGCCCATGAATCGCCTGGGGGACGATTACTATATGTATCTTGAACGTCCTACCCGGCTTGAAGGACGTCGTTCTCGAAAGAAGTTTTCCTTCGGAGATCTTCTGAAAGTAAAGCTTTTGGATGCGGATCTTGTAAAAGGACGTCTTACCTTTGAATTGGAACCAGAACGAAAAGAAATCAACCGTTTCGTAAAAAGAAAAAACAAATACCCCAAATAGTACCGCCTCCTCTTCCGACGTGGGGTTCAAGAGCGAGTTTTAAAGCAAGAGTCTATGGCCTCAACAATGCCCGCACAAATGGCTTCTTGGTGAGAAGGACTTGTTAGCAAAAGGGCCTCTTTTGGATTGGATAGATAACCCAGTTCAATCAGAATAGAGGGAAGATCTGCCGATTTCAGAATAAAAAAGTCTGCAAATCGATGGGGTTTGCGTAATAAGAAAACGCGATCTCTTAATTTACTCATCAAGCATTGGGCAAATTTTATGGAGAGGTTCATTGTTTCCCGCTTAGTCAAATCAATAAGAATATTGGCAACCTCAGGAAGTTCAGACTGTAAGTCGATCCCCATAATTAAATCAGCTTTATTTTCTTTTTTTGCAAGATGCTCTGCTTGTTTGTCAGACGCCACAGTGGAGAGGGTGTAAACAGACAGACCGCGCGTGTCGCTTCCATCACAACTGTCTGCATGCAAAGAAATAAACAAGTCTCCTTTGGCAGCACGGGCATTTCTGAGTCGTTGGGCCAATGTCATAGACGTGTCGGCTGTGCGTAGGAGAACAGTTGTATACCGTCCTGTTTCGTTCAGTTTCTGACTTAATCGTTTGGCAACGGCTAAAGTCACGTCTTTTTCATGGATTTTTCTGATACCAGTAGTGCCTGGATCTTTTCCTCCATGGCCCGCATCAATAATAATTTTCTTTTTTTGAATGGGTTGTTGTTTTGTGGTAGGGGAGGCTTGTGGCTGTGATATGGCCGTTATTTCTTTTAAGTCGATCACGTAACGATAAGAAAGGTGGCTGTTGTTGGGAGGAATCCAAAAAGTGTTATGAACTATAAAATCTTTCCTAAAATGGAAGAAAAAAACCGTTTTTAGATTTTGTGGCTCCTTTTTTATAAATCGGATGTAATTCGATTGGTTTTTGATCGTGAAAGGGGCAGATGGCGCAGAATTAAGGGTTACAGAGAGCGTGCGGAGATCGAGTTTATAGGAAACATCTTCCTGTTCCGAGACGTCAAAGACAATCCGAATAGCTTTTTCAGTGTGGTCTGCTGTGCGAACACTCAATAGAGAAGAATAGCTGCCAAGCGTCGGTAAAAAAATAAAAATCAAGAATATGAGTCGAAAAAGGGTCATCCGGTGTTTTATGACTTTAAAAATTTTGCCTCTATGCTTATATTGATATATATAGAGAATTGTAGGATCTTATTGATCACATGGTACACACTGATGACTTTTTGGTCAATGTGAGTATTGGCAGTGTAAGATCTTTATAATGAAAAGATTAGAAATTTTATGAAATTAAATCAATGGAGCTTAATTAGCTCTATACTGTATTCAACCAATTTTATTAAGCAGCATAAGATGCGTCTTTTGGTATCTGCTTGCTTAAGAACGGAGTTTATAAATTTATGGCTACACAACGTATGCTTATTGATGCGACGCAAACAGATGAAGTTCGCGTGGCACTGGTTAAGGATGAGTCCGAGTTATTGGATTTTGACTTTGAGTCCCAATCAAAAAAATCTATTAAAGGCAACATCTATCTTGGAAAAATAGTTCGCATAGAACCATCTTTACAGGCAGCCTTTGTAGAATATGGTCGGAACCGTCATGGGTTCTTGGCTTTCACAGAAATCCATCCAGATTATTTTCGTATTCCTGTGGCGGATCGAGAAGACACGGTTCAAACGCCAAGTACTGACGAGGCCGTGCCGGAAGGAGGGGGAGAGCCTTCTCCCTTCAATGAGGAATCTGGTTCAGAACATCCTTTGGAGGAACAAACCAAAGAGGTTTCTGCTGAAGAGTCAGCAGAAGAAAGTCGACGCAAGTACACGCTATATCGTAATTATAAAATACAAGAAGTTATTAAAAGTCGACAAATTGTCTTAATTCAGGTTGTGAAAGAAGAGCGGGGGAATAAAGGGGCTGCTTTGACAACTTTCATTTCTCTTGCTGGTCGATATAGCGTTTTAATGCCTAATGCTTTGCATTCAGGGGGGATTTCTAGAAAAATTACGGAGAACGATGATAGGAAGCGGTTAAAACAGCTTATGGTTGATCTTGCTGTCCCTGAGGGGATGTCTTTGATTGTTCGAACAGCGGGGCTGAATCGCACAAAAAATGAGATTAAAAGAGATTATGCTTATTTGATTAACCTCTGGTCTAAAATTCGCGAAAAGACACTCAGCGCAACGGCGCCGGAACTTGTTTACGAGGAACCTAGTTTAATTCGTCGTGTTTTAAGAGATGTCTACACACCCGACATCCATGAGATTTTGGTTGAGGGGGACGAGGGATATAAAGAAGCGAAAGCTTTTATGAAGATCTTAATTCCAAGTCATGTAAAGCGGGTTAAACAATATAAAGAAAAAAACCAGACGCTTTTTAAAAAGTACAATGTAGAAACCCAAATTGAGCAAATTTTTTCTCCTCAGGTGAAATTAAGATCGGGGGGATACCTCGTTATTAATTCCACAGAGGCTTTGGTGGCAATCGATGTGAATTCTGGGCGCGCGACCCGCGAACGTCATATTGATACAACAGCCTTGAAGACAAATTTAGAGGCTGCTGAGGAAGTTGCACGTCAAGTTCGTATCCGTGATTTGTCTGGTCTCATTGTTATCGACTTCATAGACATGAGTGATATTCGCCACAATATCTCTGTAGAGAAACGTCTCAAAGAATCTCTAAGTATGGATAGAGCGCGTATTCAGGTAGGCCGTATTAGTCAGTTCGGACTTCTTGAAATGTCACGACAACGCCTCAGAAGCAGTATTTTAGAGGCAAACTCATCACGGTGCCCCTATTGTGCTGGCTCTGGTTTGATGAGATCAAAAGAATCACTTTCGGTACAACTTCTAAGAATTTTGGAAGAATTAATCAGTGCAGGCTCAGAGAGTGACGGACATCTTACAGTGAGATTAGAATCTTCTCTTGCTTTCTTTCTTTTAGGTCATAAACGCCGAGAACTGGAAGCTTTAGAACAAAAAAGAGCTCATTTCTTTGATTTAAAGCAAGATGACACCCTAGGGTTTGGTGGGTTTAAAATAGAAAATAAAGACGGAGAATTCATTGCAGATTCTGCCGGTATCCCTCCCGGGGAGCCTGCCTCTCATCCTCATAGAAAAAATAGCAATAGTGGCGGCCATAAGAGTGGTGTGCAGTCCCATCAGAAAAGAAAACCTTCTGGAGAGGCAACGTCTGGGGACATTTCTCCCAAAGAAGATCTTGCTCCAAAAGAAGGTACAACAGAGGGGGCTGTTCCGACTGAAGAGACCTCAGGAGATCATCATCAGCAGCAGGAAGAAAAAAGACAGGGACGTAATCGACATCGACGCAATAGACGTCGCAATCAACGTTCTCCACGTACTTTTGAAAGAGCAGAAGGGGACAACAGTCCTATAGACGTACATTCAGAGGTAGTTCCTTATCAAGAGGCTTTGCCTTCCGTCGTTGAAAAGTCTTTTAATGTGGCAGAAAAAATAGAATTTAAGGAAAAAAATGGTAATAAAGTAGAAGATTCTCATAACCCTAAATCGGGATGGTGGAAAAAACTATTAGACTAAAACTAAAGGTTTTAAAAAGAAAAATTCAAAAATTTCTTTGGCAACCTTACTGTTGAGTTTGATTGAAATTTCAATTTTTGTTATTTCTTTGAGGATACTTTCCATTTCTTCTTGAGACCAAAGAAATAATTGTTTTTTAAAGGTGCCTTGTTCATGAAACAACAAGGGAGGGGTTAGAATTTTTATGCTTCGTTCAAGAGGATTCCCTGAATTTA
The DNA here is from genome assembly GCA_001767855.1 of Alphaproteobacteria bacterium RIFCSPHIGHO2_01_FULL_41_14. Classification (NCBI taxonomy): domain Bacteria; kingdom Pseudomonadati; phylum Pseudomonadota; class Alphaproteobacteria; species Alphaproteobacteria bacterium RIFCSPHIGHO2_01_FULL_41_14. Next base: position 207,849 of record MEMF01000002.1, read on the forward strand.
ATTCAGATTTGACATGATGAAGGCGACTCAAAGAGAGGGTCAACATGCGCAAAACAGAAATATAAGAAGTGGATTCATCCAGTCGGTTCATACAGGTGATCAACTTTTTTTTATCCCTCTCTAAAAAAGAATCTACTAAGTCAGAAGCCTCTGTTTGACCTGAAAAAGAAATAAGATTCTTTAGGTCGGCCATTTCAAGTATTTCTTTAGAACCCATATAAGTGAAAATCTTTTCCAGTTCACTCTTTAGGGTTTCGGGGGATGAATGGAAAAAATTTCCTATTTGACGGATAAGCTCAGAAGATGTTTTTTTACGGCGCTGTGTAAAAATATTTCTTATTTCTTTTTCTAATTCTGCGGAGGAGAGATCATAACAGGGGATACTAAAAAATTGAGGATGACCTTCGTACAATTTCCTTAATTTTGAAACTGGTTTCAAGTAGTCACGTGCATGAAGAAGGAAAAAAGGGGCTGACTGAGAGTCAAGATCTTCTACGAGAGGAACTATTTTATCAGTTGCCTGAGTAATAATAATGATTTCTGGGCCAGAAAAAAAATCTTTGGTAAAAAAGAGACTCAAGTCTTTCTTATTCTCAAGAACAAGATCTTGGGGGATGGTTCGCGGTTGAAAGCCAATGATGGTGGGATTGTTCTTAAGGAAGCAATCCATTTTTGATTGGACCCAAAACTCTGAGTTCCCATAAAACAAAAGAGATCTGGTTTCCCCCAAAGGATCTTTACATAGTTTAAAAAAAGAATCAGGGGATAATTTCATTCTAAGAGTTTCTATTTTTTCTAATTTTTGTCCAGTGTGCCCAATTATTTTTTTGCAAAAAAAGAAGCCAAATGAAGGCGAATATTTTGAGCGGCTTCTTCTACCAGACGTCTTTTAGCGCTCTTTTCTTCTATGAAATTTGAATAGGGGACGGTAAAAGAAAGCACATAATCCACCGATATAGTTTCGTTTGTGGAGAAGAGAGTCTTCCCAGTTCTCAAATCAGATAAGGTTATACTATACGTTAAATCAATGGCTTCTTGACTTGCTGTGGCATCTTTTTGAATAGCGACCCCTCTTGCCGCAAAGGTAAGATCAGTTGAAAGGGTGTAAAGAGGATGGCGGGCGGGGCCATATGGTGTTAATAGGGTGGATAATTGATTATGCAACAATTGCCCTTCTCGATTGGGGATGGTTTGAATCTTAATATGGTTTAGGTGATACTTCACTTCCCTTGAGCTTTCTTTATAGAGAGGATGGAAGCCACACCCATTCAATAAAAAAATGGCACAAATGCCTAGGATAAATTTATGAGCAAACAATGTTTATAATCCTATTCGGGACAATAATAACTTTTTTGACTTGTTTCCCCTCAACCAGTCTTTGAACGGTGGGGAGCTCAAGAGCAAGGGTTTCAAGGGTTTCTTTTTTTTGTTTAGAAGATACATGGACCGTCCCCCTTAACTTGCCATTAACTTGCACAGCGAGGGTTATTATATCATCTTTCAGAAAGGTGTCATCCGCCTTCGGCCAAGGAGTTTTAATCAAAAAAGAATTCTCTTTCAGGAGTGTTTGCCAGGCCTCTTCACAAAGGTGGGGAATAAAAGGCGAGAAAAGTTGAATGAGGATCCGAATGCTCCAGTGAGCAATCCATCGATCAGATTCTTCTTGTAAATTCAGGCTTTCCATTTGGTTTGAGAGCTCGCGTAAACGTGCAATGGTTTTGTTGAAGTGGAATTGGTCATAGTCACGTGAGACCGCCTCAACGGTTTTATGAGTTTCTTTCTCCACTTCTTGGGCGCATTTGGAGAAATCGTTTGGTTTTACTGCGGGACATTCATGTCGACTAATTTTCTCAACAAGGGCCCATAATTTATTCAAATAACGCCACGTGCCCTGTAATCCCGTTTCAGTCCATTCAAATCCCCGATCAGGAGGAGAATCAGACAGAATAAAAAGACGGGCTGCATCTGCGCCAAATTCTTCAAGAATGTCAGAAGGATCTATCGTGTTGTTTTTGGATTTGCTCATTTTTTCAGAGGGACCCTCCGTGACGAGGAGCCCTTGTGGTGAGTAGAGTTTTCCCTCTTTGTGAACCACTTCATGAGGATAAATCCACTCCCCATTTTCTGCATGATAAGTTTTATGGGCAACCATTCCTTGGGTCAGCAATCCCTCAAAGGGTTCTTTCAAATTTAAATATCCACATTTTTTAAGAGCGCGCATAAAGAAGCGAGAATATAAAAGATGAAGGATCGCGTGTTCTATCCCTCCAATATATTGGTTTACGGGCATCCACGACTCAACAACATTTTTATCAAAAGGCATAGAATTGGTTGGATGCGGAGAGCAAAGTTTTAGGAAATACCATGAAGATTCAAAAAAAGTATCGAATGTATCCGTTTCACGCGTCGCGCTTTGGGCACACGTTGGACATTTAACGTATTTCCATGTGGGATGGTGGTCAAGAGGGTTGCCTGGAATATCAAAACTCACATCTTGGGGCAATGTTACTGGCAAATCTTTCTCAGGTACGGGGACAATGCCACATTGATGACAATAAATAATGGGAATAGGGCATCCCCAGTAACGTTGACGAGAAATTCCCCAATCTTTTAACCGATACAGAACAGTTCCATATCCTATTTTTTGTTCTTCTAACTTTTCAATCACTCGTTGAATAGCTTCGGGAACGGTCAAACCATTCAGAAAAGAGGAATTCACCATAATTCCTTCTTCCAAAGAAGCTGCTTTTTCCCTAAGGGAGGGTAGATCTCCGTTAGGTAGGGCGATTACAGGTAAGAGGTCTAGGTTATATTTCTTCGAAAATTCATAATCGCGCTGATCATGGGCTGGAACCCCTATGACTGCACCGGTGCCATAATCCATCAAAACATAATTGGCTACATAAATAGGAATAGAGCGGGTGTCATCAAAAGGACAAAGAGCTTCTAATTTTGTTCTTACTCCCTTTTTTTCAGCTGTATCAATCGCCTTTTGGCTTGTTCCTAAAGCATCGCATTCTTTTACAAAGGCAGCTAATGTCTCATCTGTTTTGGCCAGCTCAAGGGCTAAAGGATGGTGACAGGAAAGCGCAATAAAGCTCACCCCAAATAAGGTGTCAGGACGTGTAGTATATACCCGAAGGGCCTGCGATTGATTTTTGATGGCATAATTGATATAGGCTCCATGAGATTTACCAATCCAGTTTTTCTGCATGGTGATGACTTTTTCTGGCCATTTTTTTAAATCATCCAATGATTGTAAAAGGTTTTCAGAGAAATCACTAATGCGTAGGAACCATTGGGACAAAAGTTTGCGCGTTACAGGAACACCAGATCTCCACCCTTTCCCATCAATGACTTGCTCGTTCGCCAAAACCGTTTGTTCTTCTGGATCCCAGTTGACCCACGATTCCTTTCGATAGGCTAATCCAGCTTTGTAAAATTCTAGAAAGAATAATTGTTCATGTTCGTAATAAGAGGGATCACAAGTAGAAACTTCTCGAGACCAATCAATGCTCAGTCCCAGACTGTTGAGTTGCTCTTTCATTGTCTGAATATTGAGATTGGTCCATTCGAGGGGGTGTGTTTTATTCTTGATGGCAGCATTCTCAGCGGGGAGACCAAAAGAATCCCACGCAAAAGGGTGTAAGACATTAAATCCTTTTGCCCATTTATAGCGGGCAATCACATCTCCAATGGAATAATTGCGAACATGCCCCATATGAAGACGACCCGAAGGATAAGGCATCATTTCCAGAACGTAGTACTTTGAAGGATCGGTGTCTTTGGCCTCAAAAAGATTTTTCTGGGCCCAAACAGACTGCCACTTAGATTCTACAATGCGAAAATTATAGGCTTGAGACATGAGGTATTATTCGATTTCTGTCGCTACTTTTAATTCTCGAGCCCGAGAGAGGATCGTCTCTTCAAATTTAAGAAGGGTATCGCGATCCAGGGGGATGCTAATCCACTCACCTCGTGTGTTTTTCTTTTCTCGGAATATAGCAACTTGTACGCCTTCAGAAGTTAACGCTCGACCCGTGATCATAATTTCTATTTTTAATCTTTCATTTGGTGTTTCAGGGGAAGAGTACCAGTCAGTGATAATAGTACCTCCAAAGGGATCTGTGGATTTTTTAGGGAGAAAGGAAACTGTTTCCAAAGAGGCCTTCCACAGATAGGTGTTAACCCCGATGCCGTAAGTTTCATTTTTTTTCTTAGCTGTGGTAAAAAGAGGTTCTGCTAATAAGTGACCCTTTGTTTTGTCTTCCCGTCGCTCACGTTTGTTTTTAGGCTCCTTCCCGAGCGTTTTATCCGCCAGGCTGGGGAGAGATAGTATAAGAATACTAATCACCGAAAGAGTTTTTATAATCATTTTCTATTCCTGTCTTGAGTTTGAAGAAAATATATACGTATTAAAAAATAGCTTCAAGGGAAACATCAGAATTGTCAGCAGGAAGATATGGCATTTTTCAACTCATCATAGATATGAGGATTTGAAGCAAGGATGGAATCCCCTGTTTCAGGCTTTTCCCCCCCATCTATTTCAGATACCATGCCGCCAGCTTCCCGGACAAGGAGAATACCTGCTGCCACATCCCAAGGTTTTAATCCAGGCATAAAATAAGCTTCGGATTTTCCGGCTGCCGTATAAGCTAAAGATAAAGCAGCAGATCCCAAACATCGAATAACGGAGGTGTTTTCTGTGAGAATAGACCAAGTGTTTTGGAAAAAAGAACCGTGTTTTTGATAGGGATCATGATGATCCGTTATAATCAAAGCATCCATTAAAGCAGAACGACTAGAAACACGAAGGTAGTCTCCGTTGAGAAACGCCCCCTTTCCTTTCTCGGCCCAGAATAAATCACCTCGCAAAGGATCGTAGGTTACCGCATGTTTTATCTGTCCCTTTTCAGAGTGGGCAATAGTGACACAAAACCCTGGCAATCCATGTAAAAAATTGGTGGTTCCATCTAAGGGGTCAATAATCCATTGATTGTCTTTGTCCTTATTTTCTTCTGCGCCACTCTCTTCCATCAAAAAACAATAGTCAGGACGGGCATTTTTTAAAACTTCATAGATCAATTTTTCAGATCTTTGGTCAGCAATGGAAACAAAGTCCGCAGGGCCTTTTTTGGCAATTTGTAGTTTCTCGACTTCGTTGAAGTCGCGAATAAGACTGCGGCCTGCTTTTTCAGCAGCGTCGATCATGACATTTAAAGTGGCGGATGTGGTGAGAGTGCGATTACGATACATTTATTTGGCTTTTTCCACATAGGTTCCATCTGCCGTGTTAACGACAATTTTTGTTCCTGTTTCAATATGAGGGGGCACCATAATCCGGCGACCGTTTTCCACAATGGCGGGCTTATAGGATGAAGAAGCTGTCTGACCTTTAATAACGGGGTCTGCTTCTGTCACTTCCATGACAAGGGTTTCGGGAAGTTGAACGGTAACAGGTTGGTTATCGTGAATGGAAAGTTTCACAATCATACCGTCTTTTAGAAAATCATGTCCTTCTCCGATAAAATCTTGTTCTAAAGAGACTTGGTCATAAGTTTCCAGATCCATAAAGGTGAATTGATTCCCTTCAGAAAACAAGAATTGATATTCTCTTTCTTCTAACGTCACGCGTTCAACCGTCTCGCTTGAGCGGAAGCGCTCGTTCAGCTTGGTTCCAGTGCGCACTTCTTTGAGCTCTACTTGTAAATAAGCTCCCCCTTTTCCGGGTTTGGTATGCATGGTTTTGACAGCGACCCACAAACGTCCTTGGTGTTCAATAACATTCCCTAATTTAATTTCGTTGCCTGAAATTTTCATTGTTTATCCTTGACTTTTATACACATCGACTATCTTTTCTATCAAAGTCAGAGATTCCTGTCGAGGGCGTTGGAACAAATTGCGTCCCATGATAGAGCCAAATCCTCCTCCGTCATGAATCGCTTTTACCTCCGTTAAGAGATTTTTTTCCGATTTTTGGTCTCCTCCAGAGAAAATCACAAGGCGGCGCCCATTAAAACAACTACGGACCACATAGTGAATCCGGTCTTTCAAAGTTTCAAAGGGGATATGGTATGATTCAAAGGCTTCTTTATCTGGTTTTTTCTCAAGATAAGCAGTGGGAACTTTTACTTTCACAATATGAGCTCCCAAAAGACAGGCCATGTGGGCTCCATAACTGACCACATCAAGAGCTGTTTCTCCCTCTTTCGATAGGCTTCCTCGAGGATAGGACCAAATGACCACGAACAAACCAGCTTTGCGGGCCTGTAGGGACAGGTGTTGAATTTTTTCAATCATGGCATAAGAATAACGAGAGCCTGGATAAAAAGTGAGCCCCACCCCATGGCACCCGAGGCGAATGGCGTCTTCCACAGAGGCGGTCACGGCTTGATCGGGCTGATCTAAGTGAATGAGGCTGTTCCCACTGTTCAGTTTTAAAATGGTTGGAATCTTTCCTTTGAACGTTCTGGCCCCGGATTCTAACAATCCTAAGGGGGCGGCGAAGGCAGACAAACCAGCTTCAATCGCTAATTCATAATGGTAGTGGGGATCGTACGCCCCAAGGTTCATGGCAAAGCTTCGGGTAGGGCCGTGCTCAAACCCTTGGTCAACAGCAGAGATGATCAGTTTCCCCGTGCCTCCTAGGGCTCCATGATAAAGAACATCTTTGAGACGTCCTAGGGTTTCGGGTGTGTCTGCTTCATAGAATTTCAAAATTTCACTTGGGCCCATATGACTCATGTGCTTTTCCTTAAATTGATACAAAACAATTGGGTCACATCTTACTTTGTCTTGGCTAGAATAGCAATCTTAGGAAGTAATAAAGAGCACGGAAGAAGGCAGACACGCTTCAGTTGACAGCCCGATTCATTTCAGAGCTTCTTTTATTTTTAACAAATCCATCCATACATCTTTTTTCTTACCCGGGCTACGCAGCAAGTAGGCAGGGTGGTAAATGGCCATGGTGGGGATGGGGTGGGCAAGGCCATCGGATTTATATTCCAGCCACTTGCCGCGCAATTTCGAGATCCCTTCGTTTGTTTTGAGAAGGGTCTTCACAGCCGTTCCTCCCACCAAAATGAGAACTTTTGGGTTGATAAGTTCAATATGGCGCTCTATAAAAGGAAAACATGCCTCTAATTCCTGTTGGGTGGGTTGGCGATTACCGGCAGGGCGCCAAAAAACAGTATTCGAGATATATAAATCTTTTTCTCTGTCGAACCCGGCGCATTTAAAAGCTTGGGTTAAAAGCTGGCCACTCATGCCCACAAAGGGTTTGCCCTGTCGATCTTCGTCAGCACCTGGCGCTTCTCCCACGAGCATAAGGGGGGCTTTTGGGTTGCCATCTGAAAAGACGAGATTTAGGGCTGTCTTTTTTAAAGAACATCCCTCAAAGGAATCGAGCATTTTTTGTAAGTCTTCAAGAGAGTGCACGTGGGATAAAGATCCTCTTTTTTTTGATGTAGCCATCTTCTCGACCGTAGATTTTGTACGATCTAGGGGGGTGTTGGATAAAATCTCAGTAATCTCGAGAGTTGTTAGAAGAGAGTCATTTGTCATCTTAGAAACTTATCATAATTTAGCTGTTTGAGTATTCGTATTTCTCTCGCGTTTTGTTTGTAATTGCAAGTCTTGAGCATGAAGATAGAGAGGGTCTTTCTTATCAAGATGATGAAGGGCTCGGCTTACTTGTTCATCTGCCTCGGCCCACTTTGATAATAGAACAGCTTTTTCTGCTAAGGCAAGAGCCATGGCACCCATTTTATTGAGTCGGCCATAGACGATGGAAAGGAGGTGCCAAATCGTAATATTGTTGGGCTCTTTTTCGCGGGCCTCTTCTAAAAGTTTTCTGGCTTCTTGAAGGGTCGTGGGTGTATTCGAGGCAATGAGACACTGGGCAAGCCCCATTTGAAATAAAGCTTCTTTAGGTTTCAAAGCAAGCGCCTGTCTATAATTCTCAATAGCTGGATTTATTTTCCCATTTTCATAGTAAATTTGGCCCTTTAATTCGTGGTAATAAGGATTTTGGGGGGCTTGTTTCACAAGGGAATCTAAAGTTTTGATGGCCTGATCGATCTTGCCTTGACGATAGTACGCAATGGATTGAGCATATTTTTCCAAAGGGGTCGTGCCCGCATTCTTCTGTAAAATACTTTCTGGCGGAAACAAGAAAGCTTCGAGTTTTGTTTTTAAGATATGGTAGTTTTTTACCATGATTTCAGGCAGAGGTTTGTGGCAGGAAAGTTTAAGCTGTGCCCTTACTGTTTCTAACCGATCTTTTGTCAGGGGGTGCGATCGAATATACGGGTCTTGTAAAGAGCTGCTCAGAAATTCTTGGCCCAACAACTTGTCAAAAAAAGTCGCCATTCCCTCAGCGGGCCAACACAAAGCATTTAAATATTTAAGGGCGGCCTGATCGGCGGAAGCTTCTTCTGCGCGGTTGTAACTTAAAAGAGAATAAACGTTAGAGATGTTTGACCCGGTTGCAACAGCGGCTCCCAAATCTGGCCTATTTGTTAAAATACCGAGGGCAATGCCTGCGGCAACAGATAAAATATTCGCTTTCTGTGTTTGATCTAAATTTTCAATCATCCGAATAATATGCCGCCCCTCAAGATGTCCTATTTCATGGGCCAAGACGCCCAGAACTTCCTCAAGACTGGTTGTGTGTAATAAAAATCCGGAGTTAAGAATAAGAGTCGTATTAATCGTCGCTGCAGCATTGATGTCCCTATTAATCAGAATGATGAGATTGAGGTCTTTTTTATTGAGGTGTGCTTTCTCAAGAATCGGGTCGATATAGCTTCGCAGGATGTCTTCTATTTCCGCATCTCGAATGACTGTTCCCTCCTCGAAAGCAGCCGTTGCTTGGGTGAAAGTCAAAAGAAGGGTCAGGAAAAGAAAAGCCTTAATCATTTTCTCATTCTAATTTTTCAGAGTGAGGAATACTACCCTTTTATTTCCGGGAGGAAAGTTTAGGTGGTGTATATCGATAGATATCGTAAAGACGATTGCCCCAGCGAGGAAATCTATGAGACATGGGGTTTCCGTGAGCGTCTAAACGAGGAGAAAATCCCAATTTTGTCATGAGTATTTTGGAAGGTGTATTATCAGGGACAATAATGGCTTCTAAGATTTGATTCCCAAAGATAGATTTGTGAAACTTCATTAAAAACTGACCCAACTGTTTGCCCAATCCTTTATTCCGATAAGGGGGTAAGAAAGCAAAGTACAACTCTTTGTAAGGCTCCTCTCGTGTGGAATTTTGAATACCTCCAAACCCCATGATTTTTCCCTCTGGGGACACAATAATGAAACCAAAAGTCAATTGAGGATCTTTAATACCAAGACTTTCCAGATCGTTAAAAGTTTGCCAATTAGCAAGGTAATATGCATAGGTATTATCAATGGATTTATCTGGCCATAGGGTACCATCCCGCATGGTACGGCAAGTATCTGCATCTTTGAAAATAGTATACATTGCTTTTTTATCTTGGGGATTTCCTGTCACAGGTCGGATAATAGCTTTTGTGCCATCTTTTAGGTTGACGGTGAGGGTTGTATCAATACTCCACCCCAGTAAGGGGAGGAAAAACAGCGATACAGCAACTATTAACGATTTAAAATTCATATCCTAATTCTATAACCTGAAGTTCAAAGAAGATAAATATAAATAATGTAGCCGTTTCATTTCTCTTCTTGAATACTTGATGCTCTCTAAGATGACCCCACATGTTAAACTTAGAAAAGAAAGAATCATTAAGCTGGAACATAAGAGGGCTGTCGGAAGGCGCGGCACGAGACCTGTCTCGATGTAAGTGAAGACAAGAGGTAAACTTAAGAAGAAGGCAACACTTGTTAAGAAAAAGGAAATAATTCCAAAAAACAAAAAAGGCCTCAATTCTTTAAACAAGAAAATCATTCGTCTTAAAATTAGAAAACCATCAGACCATGTTTTTAGTTTGCTAACGGATCCCTCGGGGCGTGTTTGATAGGATGTATTGATTTCTTTTACAGGGAGATTAAGATCAAGGGCATGGACACTTAATTCTGTTTCAATATCGAAGCCTGAGGTCATAGCAGGAAAGGATTTGACAAACCTGTGGGAAAAAACTCTATACCCCGAAAAAATATCTTTAAATTGGCTATTGAAAAAAAATCTCAAGATCCAATTAAATAAATGGTTTCCCCAATTATGGTTTACGGGATAAGCACTTTTGGGGGCTTGACGCACCCCTATCACCATATCCAGTTGCTCTGTTTGTAGGGCAGAGATCATGGCTTGCACCTCTTTCGGGTTATAGGTGTCATCCCCATCTACCATAATATAGATGGTTGCTTGTACCTCTCGGAACAGTCTACGAACAGCGCTGCCTTTACCTTTCGTGGGCTCATGCAGGACCAATGCACCTGCTTTCCGAGCAACCTCTGTTGTGCGATCTGTTGAGTTGTTGTCGCAAATAACAACCAATAAATTAGGAACGGCTTTTTTAAAGTCTTCAATAACCTTCTTAATGGTCAGTTCTTCGTTATAACAAGGAACAATGAGGGCAATGGTTTGTTGTTTGGCGGTCATTTATGTTTATGATCCATGAATAAAGTTAGGGTGGAAAGAAAAAGTATACAAAGACAGGGCCAAAAACTCAACGCGTACCGTCCGAGGCCGGCTTGGGTGCAGGCGATGGCAATGAACCCGGCTTGGAGTGTTAGGGCGGAAAGGGTTCCAAGAACCAGGGGGTTAGAAATAGGTTTTTTTCTAAATTTATAGATTAAGGATAAGAGAGGTATCAAGAGGGACAAAATAAAACCAAGGCCTAACATCATTCGAATTCCGTACACAATGAACGGATTTCCCAGTTTTTGATTAAATTTGTGGCGCATCTCAGGTTCTTGATAGGTTCCCATGATGGGAAGGGGGGTGTGGGTTTCAAGGTAGGACTTAAAATCACCATCTTCCTGATAGGTGCAAAGGTCCCCTAATTGCCATAAGGCCCAGTAATTCATCCAAATATCCCCGAGATAAGCTTTGGGAGAGCCTTTAATCAAAGATATGGCAGCTTTTTTCCAAAAATCATCTTGTTCACTGGGGGGAAGGCTTGGTGTTTCGGAGCTGACACGCTGACGAATCGTATCATAGTAAGGACTCGTGAGCAGATATTTTAGGTGTAGAGAGGGTGCTTTATTTAGAACAAGCTGTACGGCAACAGATTCTTTTCTTGTGTTTGGAAAAGGGCTGTTAAGGACGTCCTCCGTTGGGATGGCGATTAATGCTTTTCCTATAAGGTTATGCCCCAAAAAAGCCTCGGTTTTAAAGAACCCATGTCGGAAAAATTGTGCTGTGCTGCCCAAGAGCAGAAAAGAAGCAATAACAAAAAATCCTATGATCACTTGTTTAGAGAGTTTTTCTTTTAAGGAAGAGCCTTGAAAGAAGGAAAGGCCAAGAGGCAAAAGGCATAGAATAATGGACAAAGGGCGTATGAGCGCAGCCATTCCGACGACAAGGCACAGACCATAATAATATTTAGTTTCCTTTGACTGAGACGCTTTTATGGTGAGGGCAAGTCCCATCATGAGAAAGGATTGTGCGGGGGAATCTGTCAAAAGGGAGAACGAAAGTTTTGCGAAAGGAATGTTAAACAGCAGAGCGAAGAGTAGGATGATTGATAAGAGGGAGGATCGCGTCATTTGCAAAAATGAAGCACTCAGAAAGTAGGCAGAAAAACAGAAAAAGAAAATTTGCAGAGAAGGAATGGGCTCATATGAATGAAAGAGAAAATGGATTCCCTTTAAAAACAGCGGGTATCCGAGAGAGCGTTGCGAAGAAAAATTGATATAACCTAGGGAATCTGGTTTCAACAGGGATTCGTCACAAAAGAGCCATAGATAAACAAGGCCCAATAAAAAGGAACATATTCCTAAAACAAAACGAAAATCGTTTTTCTTTTGTAAAGACCAAAAAGCGTGCATCTGTTGATAAAATAGTCTAGTTTTTATTCTTAATAAAAGAACCATGAAAGATTTTCCGAGAAAAAGCAAGATGTCTTTAATTGTACTGGGTATTGAAACGAGTTGTGATGAAACGGCTGCGGCGGTCGTAACGAAAGAAGGGGCTATTCTTTCTAATATTGTTTTTTCCCAAATTAAGGACCATGTTCCTTTCGGGGGTGTTATTCCTGAAGTATCGGCTCGAAATCATCTCTCTGCCCTGCGGCACATTGTTTTAGAAGCCATGAGCCAATCAGGTATTTCTTTTGATCAGCTGGATGGTGTGGCGGCGACTTGTGGGCCCGGATTGATAGGAGGCGTATTGGTCGGAGCGATGATGGGAAAGTCCATCGCGGCTTTTCATCAAAAGCCTTTTCTGGCCGTGAATCACCTAGAGGGACATGCATTGACAGCCAGACTAACAGATAAAGTCAAATTTCCTTACCTCTTATTATTGGTCTCAGGGGGGCACACCCAACTTATCCATGTCCTTGATGTGGGCAACTATAAAGTATTGGGGACGACCTTAGATGATGCGGTGGGAGAGTGTTTTGATAAGGTAGCAAAAATGTTAGACTTGCCTTATCCAGGAGGTCCCGCTCTTGAGAAGATCGCTGAAACGGGAAATTCAAAACGGTTTCTTTTTCCGAAACCCTTGTTCCATACATCTGCCTGTGACTTTTCGTTTTCCGGTTTAAAAACAGCTGTGAGATACGAGATTGAAAAACTCAAACCGATGGATGATGTAACAAAGGCAGATGTGGCTGCGTCTTTCCAGGCAGCAATTGTTGGGGTATTAGAGAAAAAAGTGACGTTAGCTCTGGAAAAAAACAGTGATTTAAAAACTTTTGTCGTTGCAGGAGGAGTGGGCGCCAATACATCCATTCGTCTTGCGTTGCAAGGGGTATGTCGTTCACAGGGGATTTCTTTTGTGGCCCCTCCCATTTCTCTCTGTACAGATAATGGAGCCATGATTGCTTGGGCAGGGCTCGAGCATCTTCGTAAAGGGGATATCTCTCAACTTGATTTTATGCCCAGGCCCCGGTGGCCCTTGGCGCCCTCTTGACCTTAGTCGTTGCTCCCCCCTTTTTTTTTGAGTACACTCTTTTAAGAGGAGTTGGCAACAGGGGGTATGACAAAAGTTTTTCGATTTTTTCCCAGGTTTTTTGTCCCAATTTTTTTTCTTTCCGTGGTTTTTTCAAACACTAGTTTTCCCACCACGTATCATATCCAAAAGATTAAAGAGAGAGGCTATCTGATTGTGGCCATGATTGATCAGGATGATTCCCCTTATGCTATGAAAGATCTTAAAGGTCAAGCTGTTGGCATTGATATTGGTTTGGCCAAAGATATTGCCAAGGATCTCGGGGTAGAATTGCAAATTCTAAGGTCTGCAGCAACCCATGATGAGGTTGTCGAGCAGGTTTTTCAGGGAAAAGCGGACATAGGGATTTCAGAGTTAAGTATCACCTTAGCGCGGGCAGAAAAGATTAATTACTCTAATCCTTACGTTTTGGTAAAAAAAGCGGTTCTTCTCAATCGTGGGCATTTTTTTCATTTAAGGAAAAACGCAGAGGAAAGCCTTCTCTCATTTTTGACAGGTGACCATAAGCTTGGCGTCAGAAAGGGCAGTTCATATGTTGGGTTTGCTAAATTTCAATTTCCTCAAGCAAAAATCGCGGAATATCCAACCAAAAGAGATTTGATGGATGCATTGGACAAAGGGCTTATTGCTGGGGTTCTTTGGGATGAGTTTGAGTTAGAAAGTGCGCTGCTGTCACTCAGGGAGGGGCCTCTACGGTATATCGCTGTTGTGATGGATATTCCTCCAGATCAAGTGGCAATGATCTTACCAAAAGATGATCTGAATTTTTTGCGATGGATAAATGCCTTTTTAGAATTAAATAGAGAAACCCTCTACATAAATGATTTGTTGAAAATGTATTTTACTCACTTAAAACAAATAAAAGTGGATGTCTAGATGACAAAAAATTTTAGATTCTTTTCTCAATTTTTCGTCCTGGTTCTCTTTCTGTTGGGGGGGGTTCCACTTTTCAGTTTTTCAAAGACACACTCTGTCCAACCCGTTCCGGATTCTATCCAAAAGATTAAAGACAGAGGGTATCTGATCGTCTCCATGATCAGAGAAGACGATCCCCCTTATGTGATGAAGAACCCTCAAGGACAGATGATCGGTATTGATATCAGTCTAGCGCAGGATATCGCGAAAAACATGGGGGTAGACTTGAAAATCTTAAGAACGGCGACAACCTATGATGACGTTGTTGAGCAGGTTTTTCAAGGAAAAGCAGACATAGGCATTTCAAATCTCAGCATTACCCTGGGGCGCGCAGAAAAGGTTAATTATTCAAGTCCTTATGTGTCATTAAAAAAAACAATTCTTCTCAATCGTGGGCATTTTTTTCGCACAAGGCAAAGAGAAAATGATAGCCTCGAGTCATTTTTTCAAAAAGGTCATAAGCTTGGGGTGATGAAGGGGAGCTCCTATGTGGAATTTTCCAAGATGTATTTCCCAAAGGCGGAAATCGCAGAATACCCAACGAAAGAGGATTTGCTCCACGCTCTGGATACCCAACAAATTGCAGGGGTTTTTTGGGATGAATTCGAGATGGAAAAGGTGATTTTCTTAAGCCCAGGAGGTCCTATACGATATTTTGTCGTTAAGATGAATGTTCCCTCAGATAAATCGGCAATGGTTTTGCCAAAACAAGATCTAGATTTTTTGCAGTGGGTTGATACTTTTTTAGAATTGAGCAGAAGAACTTTTAAAATACAGGATGTATTAAACATGTATATGGCCCACTTAAGAGAAAAAAAGTAAAATCCCAAAGGTCAGGTTGGTTTTGAGTGGGAACTCGGCCATTATTTGAGAAAGTTGTTCTGGCGGCCCTGGTCCTGCTGACCTTAATCATTGCTCCTCCCTTTTTTTTTGAGTACACTCTTAAGAGGGATTGGCAACAGGGGATATGACAAAAAGTTTTCATTTTTTTTCTAGGTTGTTTATCTTTACGCTTTTTCTTTCCGTGGTTTTTTCAAACACTAGTTTTCCCACCACGAATTATATTCAAAAGATTAAAGACAGAGGGTATCTCATTGTGGCTATGATTGGGCATGATGCTCCTCCCTATGAGATGAAGAATTCCCAAGGTCAAGCTATTGGCATTGATGTGAGCTTAGCCAAAGATATCGCCAAGGACCTTGGGGTAGAATTACAAATTCTAAGAACGGCAACAACTTATGATGAAGTTGTTGAGCAAGTTTTCCAGGGAAAAGCAGACTTAGGAATATCGAATCTCAGCATTACCTTGGGGCGTGCAGAAAAGGTTAATTATTCAAGTCCTTATGTGTCGTTAAAAAAAACGGTCCTTCTGAATCGTGCCAATTTTTTTCGCACAAGGCAAAGACAAGATGATAGCCTCGAGTCTTTTTTTCGAAATGGTCATAAGCTTGGGGTGATGAAGGGGACTTCCTATGTTGAGTTTGCGAGACTTCAATTTCCCCAGGCAGAAATCGTGGAATATTCAAACGAGGATGAGTTGATTAAAGCGTTGGCTGTTCGCCAGATTGCGGGGATTTTTTGGGATGAATTTGAGTTGGAGCGAATACTTATTTTGTATAAAGAGGGGCCCATACGATATATCGCTGTTGTGATGGATGTTTCTTCAGATAAAGCGGGCATCGCTGTACCAAAAGGAGATCTGAATTTTTTGAGATGGATTAATACTTTTTTACAGCTAAACAGAAAACCTCTTGAAATATCTGATTTGTTAAAAATACATCTGTCCAATTTGAATAAAAAATAGGAGCTTGAAATGAAATTAACGCAAAATAAGTTTGTTAATCCTTTAAACATGTTTTTAGCAGTTGTCTTAGGCATCTGTGTGGGTGTGTTTTTCCCTTTTTTGACGCGCAGCGTCGAGGGAGTTAATGGCGTTCTTTCTAATCTGCTCACCATGTGTGTGATTCCCATTGTAGTTAGTTCGTTGATTGTAGAAATCGGATCCTTTTTGAGATCTACGCAGCGCTCGAGTATGAAAAAATTTGCTCTCATTAGCGTTGCAGCCGGTTTAGGTCTTTCCCTTTTTTCGGCAGGAATGGGTGTTCTTTTTCAACCAGGAAAGCATATTAGTTTTGACAAAAAATCAGATCTTTCCTCAAAAGTTCTTGAAGAGGCCATCATTGAGCGTGCGCCTAACCAGCCTATCGAGACGCTGCGCCAAGAAAACTTTTTCGATTTTTTTGAAAAAGCGGTTCCCAAAAATATTTTTGGAGCCTTTACCGATAACAAAACTTTTCAGATTATCTTATTTACCATTATTTTTGCGATTTCTTTGTCTCACTGCCCTAAAGCACCAGTTTTAGAAAACTTTTTTGAGGCGACGAGGGATGCCTTTCTAAAGATATTCTCCTATGGCCTCTTCTTTCTTCCCGTTCTAGTGTTTACATCCACCTCTTTATCTATTTCTAAAATAGGATTGTATGTTTTTCTAGATATGCTGCCCTTCTTACAGATTATATTTTTACAATTTGTACTTGTTTTTTTAGGCAATTTGCTCATCCTCCGGTACAGATTGAAAATCCCTATCCTGTCTATTCTTAAAGATTTACAAAACCCGGCCTTGATTGCCTTTAGTGGATCAACGCTGGCGGCGACAATTCCGACCCTTTCTTTTTTTAAGAATACCGGGGAAAAGGGTCAGCAATTCATGACCATTGTCACACCGATCGCGATGTTTTTGAACCAGTATGGAAGCATCATTTATTTTTCTTTTTCTTGTTTTTTCATTGCGCAGGTATATGGACATCCATTCTCTTTTGAGGAGGCCCTTTTTATTATTGTTATTTCTGTTGTTGGAGGGATGGCAGTAGGTGCCAATGATGGCATTAGAGGCGTTTTGCTCATTTCTATCTTGGATCCTGTGCACGTATCGGCAGGACAGCTTGTTTTAATTTTGGCGGGCCTTGATTTCTTGGTGTCGCCGTTTATTTCCATGATAACGGTTCAAACCAATATCACGATTCTTTCCTTTCTTTCAGAACAGAGGAAAAGAGCTATCTTGACGACTTAAAGAGAGTAAACCTATTCTTTCTCGGGATGAAAAAGAATAAACACACGATGCTAAAAATGGCAACACAAGCACTGTATTTAAAGGCATAGATGGATCCATAATGCTCCCAGATAACACCTGCTATTTTGCTGGCGATCATGATATCTAAACCCATAACAATGTAGAAAATACCAAAAGCAGTGCCTCGAATATGTTTTGGAGCATGGTCTGAGACCATGGAGACAAAGATGCTTTGAGTTGTTCCCATCTGAGCGCCCCAGAAAAAAACACCTAAATAAATCAATAAAGGAGAAGTCCCATAAATCATGCAGATATTTGCAAGCAACATGAAAGAGAATCCTATTAACAGAATGTTTTGCCTCTGAAAACGATCAGAGAGGGTACCAATGGGAAAGGCGCTGAGAAATTGACCCATATTAAACATGAGCATGACAAGAGAAATGTACGTAATATTAACACCAGCTTCGGCCGCTCGGAAAGTTAAGTAAGATTCTCCAAAATGGGACAGCTCATAAACAAAAAGAAGAGCAATAATGCTCCAGTATTCTTTTTTGAGTTCCAAGAGAGATCGCCAGTGGAATTTCCTTTTATGGTTTGGTTTGTTGAGTTCAATCAACGGGGTTGCTGTGGGCTCTTTAACGCCAAAGATGAAAAGAATTAAGGCAATCAAAGCGGGCACAAAGGCACATAAAAACACAAAGCGGATATCATTATTTGTCACCGTCATGATCCAAACAACCAAGGCCGCTCCTATGACGGATCCAGCTGTCTTTAATGACTTAGATAACCCATAAGAACTGCCTCTTTTGTCTTTGGGAACAAGGTCTCCAATCAAAGCATCTCGAGGGGTTGCTTGCAGTCCGTTCGTTATGCGATCCAAGGATCTAATGAAAATAACAAGTCCTACAGAAGAGGAGAGTGCAAAAAGAGGTTTCACGAGGGCCGACAATCCATAGCCAAACCCGAGCACCACTTTTCTATTTTGTAGGATGTCACTAATAGAGCCAGCGACGATGCGCATGGCATAAGAGACAAATTCCACAAAACCATCAATAACACCGACGGTATGTTCTGAGACGCCCAGCTCTGTCTTCATAAAGAGGGGCATTTGGCTGAAAACCATAATGGTAGACAAGTTAATGAGAAACCCGGTAAGGCCTAAAATCCAAATACTGGTAGGAAGTTTAGAAAAAAATTTCTTCACTGAATGTATGCCTAGTCTAAATTTGAGATTTTTTGAGCTTAGTCTTCAATCACAACAATGGTACGTCCGCGTCCCCTTTTACTGGAGGCAGGCTTCTTTGACTTAGAACTCTGACTCCCTTCGGGAGAAAGATCAGGCACAATACGAGAACGTCCCTTCGAACCCATCATCACAAGAACTCTTTGTCCGACGGAAAGCTGAGAATCCTTTCCTTGCACGATGGTCAGGATGCGACCATCTCTGAGCTCTACGGAATATTCAATACCATCTTGGGATTTTAATCCCTTTTCTAGTAACGAACCCCCAACTGCACCGGCAGCAGCACCCAGAACGGCCCCAACAACGTGTCCACTTCCATGGCCTACTTGAGACCCTAGAAGTCCACCCGCGAGTCCTCCGCCCAACAACCCTACTTTGTTGTCTTCCAGGCTATCCCCCCCTTGCACTTTAACGGCGCGGGAAGAGATAATGACACCCTTGTATGTATGTTTAACAGAACCAACATCATCCTCAGAATATTCATTGGAAGAGATGTTTTTGGCACAGTTGCTTAATAAGAGAAGAGCAGAGAGACTGAATACAATTAGTTTTTTCATTTTTTCCATCGTATATTAAAAAATAATAATCGCATATTTCCATAAATAGTCAATAGTTTCTCGTTGTAAAAAAAGAAGAAAATATCTTATGATAAAGAAAGCAGGGAAGGTCATAATGATGAAAAAAATATTATTGTGTTTGGTTTGTTGGGGATTTTCTCTAATTGCAATGGCAAGATATACAGCTTTTGAGTGCAAAAATCTTAACACCTATGTAGGCTACTTGAAAAAAAGCAAGAAAGACATCTTATTAAGTCATCCTAAATGTAATGCAGCAGCGTTGAGAACGGCTCTCAAAAATGAGCACACCAAAAAAAAATGGATCAACGAAATTGAGCAGCCCTACCAAGAGTATTTCGGACACCCTTCTGGGATTTTCCGGGATTGTGAGAATTGTATCTCTAAAGCTCCTTTTTACAGGTTGCCCTCCAAAGAAGAACGGCAGTCCGAGGGCTATGTCCTTGTTCTTTCTGTTGATGGAGGGGGCGTAAGGGGACTCATTCCCGCAAAAATACTGGAACATATCGAAAAACAGACTGGGGTGAAAGTGTCTGACATTTTTGATGTATTTGCGGGCACCTCCACGGGAGGATTAATCGCGCTTTATCTAAACATGCCCACAGAAGAGGGTAATGCCAAATATAATGCAACAGAATTGGTAGAAATGTACCAGAAGATGTCTTCTAAAATTTTTTCCCATTCTAGTTATGTGCGAAAAATAAGAGGGACTGGAGGATTTTTTACCTCTCGATATTCGGCAAAGCCTTTTGAGCAACTCCTTAAAAAATATTTCCGGAATGTCACCATGGGCCAAACCGTGAATCCTGTTTTGGTGACATCCGCGAATATAAAATACAGAAAATCTCTTGAGTTTAGCACCCTCAATCTCCGGCAGCGAAAGGTCTTTTTGTGGGAGGCGGCGCGTGCAACAAGTGCAGCACCCACTTATTTTAAGCCCTATAGTAATCTAAATACACAATATTTTTATCCTGATCGATCCAGAGAACGAGAAGTAGATCCTGAAACTGGAGAATTGAAACCTCTCCTGCCGGAAAGAGTCAAACTGATTGATGGAGGGGTTGGCGTGAATAGTCCGTCCCAATCAGCCATTGACCTGGCCCGCACAATATATCCCAACAAGAAAATACTCCTTGTATCCCTTGGAAATGGCATTTATCGCGGTAAAACCAAGTTCAAAGGATCTGGTGTTTTCGGAGGAGGCGCTTTTACCCTGACAGACCAAGGGCCTAATTTGGCGGGTCTCTCAGAAGGGATGTTGGATATTCCTTCCGATTATCAGGAAGAGAAAGCAAAAAGGGACCTATTTCATCATGGGGGGACTTATATCCGCATCGAGCCAACGCCAGAAAAAGACCCAAAATATGACATCCCTTTAGATGACGGATCTCCAAAAGCCATGGAAAAATTAAGCAGAATTTCTGAAAAAATGATTAAGGATAATAAGGAGTTGAAACGGCTTTTGGTTTTATTACCCTCATATCTTCAGTTGAAAAGAAAAGGAAAAGAGGCCCAGCAGGATCTCTCAGAGAGCCAAAAAACCTTCCGAGCAAAACAAGCGTTTTTCGAAAAGAGAGCAACGAGGTCATAAAAACGTCCTATTTTTAAGCTTTTGATCTCTACTATGAGAATTGAATATTAGGTCTTAAGATCCCCCTGTACGTTGCTGAAGCTCTTCAAATCTTGAGAAGAGCTGTCCTGACATACTCTTCAGGTGCTCATACTGCTGTTCTAGTTCTTGATTTTGTTGTTCTAATGCCGTTGCCTTTTGCTTTAGATCTTGAAGCTCGGATTCTTTTAATTTTAATGTTTGTTCTTGGTTGCCAAGCTCTCTTTTGAAGGAAGCAATCTGGTTTTCTTTGGTAGTTAGTTCTTCTATTGAAAATTCTTCCTGTCCCTGTCTCGTAGTAACTTCGTCTCTTAACTTCTGAAGGTCGTTTGATTGTTGTCTGACGAATTGCTTTTCCTTTTCTAATTGAGTTCTTAAGTCTTCTATTTCTTTTTCAGCCGCCGATTGCTGTTCTTTAGATTGTGCATCCAACGTTGCTCTTGATTGGCGAACGACTTCTAACTGGCGTTGGAGATTCGTCAGTTTCGTATCGAAGTCGATATTTTGACTCGTCATTGCTGTAAGCTCTGCATTGGCTGAAAGTAAAGCGCGTCTTAATTCTTCTACTTTTGGTCCGTCATTTTGAGGGATATTAAGTTGCTGTTGCAAGTTCGAAATAATCTGCTGCTGTTCTTCTACTTTCTTCTTCAACGTTTTTCGGCCTTGCAGGTAACCATTTAATCTATGATTCAATTTTATTTGTTGTTGAAGAAGGGTTTCTTGTTTAGAGAGGCGATCTTTCAGTTCTTTAATTTCCAGGGATAGAGTGGACTCTCTAGCCTTAACAGTCGTTAAAATAGACTTAAATTGGCTTCGTAAAGCCTTCGAGTAATCCTTTTTACTCTCAGAACGTCCTTTCACATAGCCTCTCACAGCACCCCAGGCAAGCTGTGCACGTCTTTTTTTCATCTCTGCAACACGACGAGATAAGTTTCTGTTTTCTTCTAAAGTCTGTTGCTCTGCGGCCGTTCTTTTTCGAAGTTCTTCCTCGGCTTCTCCTTTTGCAGTTTCAGCCGCTGATAAAGAAGATTTGAGTGTGGCCAACTCAGATTGGAGAGCCTCGATTGTTGCCTTATTCCCAGCTTCAAGTTGCTGTAAGGAGTTTTGTAGTTGTATATTAGCCTGCTGCGCTGCTTGAAGTTCACGAAGTCGGCTTGAAGACCTGCTCATACTGAGATGAGATAACTTTTCCATTCTTTCTAAAAGCTTCGTATTTTTACTTTCTAAGGAACGAATCTTTGCTTGGTTTTCTCCCAGTGCCTTTTCGAAAATCAACCTGCTCTTGCGTTCTGATTGTGCATCTGTTTGATGGGCAGTAGAGTGACGCTTAAAGATTTCCATTTGGGTTTGGAGATAATGCTCCCTTCCTTTTACTTTTCGAAGTTGATTGATTAAGAAGGATTGGGCTGCGGTAAGCTGTTGAATCTGATAATCAACCGCTTTTAGGGACATCCCCCTTTCCTCTATTTGAGGGGAGTCTGTCAATGGATCTAAGCGAGAGGTGGGGCTTCGTTTAGATTCCCTTTTTGGTAAAATAGAAGAAGAGGGGGGTAGGGTTTGTTGAGGAGAAGGAATTTCTTCTGGTGGTAAAAAGCTTGCCTTAACAGCAGATCTTCTGAATGGTATTGGGTTTCTCGATGAAGGCACCGAGACAGAAGGTTGTTCACGACGCGGGGCATCAGAGAACACACGTCGCCAATTCCCTTCGCCCCACCTTTGTCCTTTATCTTGAGGGTGTCGCTCATAGGGTATTTGCTCCCATCTTCCTCTTGCAGAACAATACTTTTTAACTTTAGGAAAATTATATCTCTTGTCTATTTTCCTGTTGTCCCAAAGAGTCTGGCAAGATAGACTCCCGTTTTTTAATTGCAACAGAATTTGATCTTCTGGGGTTTTAGGGTCTATAGAAGAGGAAGGAACAGAAGCGAGAGTAGAAGTAAGAGGTTGAGAAGAAGTACAATACCGTTGAACATCGGGTAAATCATAGTCGAAAACACCCTCTATAACGCTTGCTCTTCCTCGTTTTTTATCTTCGAAAAGACCCTGACAAGAAATATCTCCCCGTTTCAAATAAGTAACAAGAAGAGATCCCCGATTTTTCTGAGTGTCCTTAACATCTCCTTGGCAGAGAGAACCAACTATTAATATAGAAGACCATATAAATAAGATTTTTTTTGTCATACCATCCCCTGTTTACTAATACGAGAATAAGTCACTTTGAATAATAATTCAATGACTGTTAATTTTAATTTATGCGTGCGTTCAGTTTGGTGGCGATCGAGCAAAGAGATGTCTCTGGCTGATGTGCAGTCGCATATAAAATCCGTTTTACACCCTGATAGAGACAACGGAGACCTTGTCCTGGGGTTGCACATTCAACCGTCAAAGAGGTGTGGGGATAGAAGGCCAACTGGTCTTGATAGGCTTTGACAATGCCTGCACCCAATACAGATAGGGTAGAACTCGAGATAAAAAACTGAATGGGGTCTGAAGTTGTGAGGTAGGGCACCATTTCTTCCCAACAGGTGACAATAACCTTCTTATCCGCAGACATCAATGCCCCAGCATCTTTTCAAGAAGTGCCACATCATCCCGTAAGGTGGGATCATTTTCTTGGAGAGATTTGATGGCCTTCACTGCGTGCATCACGGTGGTATGGTCTCGTCCCCCAAACTTGCGTCCAATCTCGGGTAAAGATCGAGACGTCAATTGTTTTGATAGATACATAGCGACCTGACGAGGACGGGCGACGATCCGGGAGCGCTTGCTAGAATGCATATCGCTGACTCGGATATTATAGTGTTCAGCCACATGACGTTGGATTTCCTCTACCGTCACATATTTTTCATTGGCTCGCAAAAGGTCTTTTAAAAGTTCTTGCGTTTTGTCTAAGGAAATATCGCTGCCTACAAGGGTGGCATGGGCCGTAATGCGATTTAAAGCACCTTCCAGCTCACGGATATTTGAAGTGATTTTATGAGCTAGAAACTCTAAAATTTCTGCGGGCATAGGAAGAGGCAAATTTTCAGCCTTGGATTGAAGGATGCCCAATCGAAGTTCGTAGGTGCTCGGGTGAATGTCTGCTACGAGCCCCCATCCTAACCGAGACCGCATCCGCTCTTCAATCCCCTGCATTTCGGAAGGAGATTTATCAGCAGAGAGGATAATTTGTCGTTTCTGATCCACAAGAGAGTTAAAAGTGTGGAAAAATTCTTCTTGGGTAGAGTCCTTACCGCTAATAAACTGAACGTCATCAATCATTAAAATATCAACAGATCGAAGTTGTTCTCTAAAATTGATCATGGTTTTGTGTCTTAGGGCTCGAATGAACTGGTACATAAACTTTTCAGCCGACATGTAAATGACGCGTCGGTTGGGCTGTGTTTTATGGAGCTTCCAGGCAACGGCATGCATTAAATGGGTTTTTCCAAGTCCGACACCCCCATACAAAAAAAGAGGGTTGAAATAGACTTTGTCTGATTCCGCAACACGCTGAGCGGCGGCGTACGCAAGCTCATTGGGTTTGCCAACGACGAAATTTTCAAATGTAAAGCGGGGGTCCAAGCCAGCGGTTGAGTTCTTTAAGAGATAGTTATCAAGCGCTTCCGGAGCAGATTCTTCTTCAGGGGCGACAAAGGCATTGTTTTTAGGGGTGGATGCAGGCTTCTCTGATTCTTTTGCGATCACCTCGATGGTTTGGATACTGCCATCTTCTTTTTGCCACAGGGCTAAGATTTGATTTAAATAACGGTTCGTAATCCAGTCTCGAATGAAAGGGGAAGGGACAGAAAGCAAGATACGGCTTCCCATATCTTCCTCAAATTCCAGAAACTTAAGCCAGCCTTTGTAAGTGGTCTGCCCAAAGACATCAGGCAACAATGATTGAACCCGATTCCAAATTTGTATTTTTTCAGTCACAAGACTACCCCAGTTTAACTCCTAAAAAACCCTGTTACTTCTTTTGAGGAGGCTAAGAGAATATAAGAATCTATAAAGATTTAATTTTTGTAGATAACCGAGCAATTTTACGAGAGGCTGCATTTGCATGCATAAGCCCTTTTTTTGCTCCTTTTACGAGGAAAGGCTGGGCTGCTTTGAAAGCTGCTTGGGCAACTTCTTTTTGACCAGAGATAATAGCTTGCTCTACTCTTTTCACAGACGTCCGCAATGCGCTCATATGCGATTTGTTTATTTCCGTGCGATTCACTGTCTGCCGAATTCTCTTTTTTGCTGATTTATGATTAGCCATCTTCTTTAAACCTTTTTACTTAAAACTCCACAAAAATCTATACATTGTGGGGCGATATGTCAAGCGCTTTAAGTAAAGAATCTAAGCTTCAAGAATTCATAGAGGGTAAAAAGCCCATACCCTGTAATTAAAGATCCTGAAATATAATTGATGTACCTAAAAAAGCGAGCGCTGGAACGTTTTTTGATAAAACTTACAAAAAAAGCTAACAGAATCCACCAACTCAGAGCTCCAAAAAACACGCCGATCACAAGAGAATATAACCCTACCGGGGGGAGAGGAGTTTCAAAAACATGATAGGCATTAAACATGGCAATAAAAAGCAGTGTGGTCATGGGGCTGGCAAAGGTGAGCAAAAGGGTTCGGTAAAAAGATTTAAATAAATTTCCGGATAATCCCTTGGTAGTGTCTACTTGGGGAGGGGTGCTGCGAAAAATGGTTATCCCTAAAAAGACCAAGAAAGAGCCACCAAAGAAGTAAAACCATAGGGAATAAGTGTCGATTAAATGTTTAATGAGGAGGGTACTATGTGCCGCAAACCAACTGTAAATGGCATCTGCAAGAGAAACGGCAACACCTGCTGTGAGTCCAGAAAGAGTTCCAAAGGCAAGGGTTTGTCGAATGCAAAAAATGGCCACAGGCCCAATAGGGGCGGCCACTGAAAAACCCACCAAAAAACCCGTCACAAAATAGGAGCCCATAAAAAAAGACACCGCTTAGGATTTCCTTTCAAAAACTTCTTAAGTGTATCCAAAAGAAAAAAGATACTCAAGGAGAGAGATTGTTTTAAGATAAGTTGACATTCTAAGGGGTTTCCATAAAATGATCCTATGGAGGGGCCAATTAATAAGAAAAATATTATTTCAACAGCTGTTTTAGCGGCTCTGCTCTCTTGTGATTCTTCCGCTGATGCAGGGGGAGTAACAGACCCGTTTGCTCCCGTTGTGACTTCGCCGGTGCCTGCAACCCCCCCTGTTTTTGCTTTCCCCACTCCTCCTCCAACGCCTCCCCTGACGCCTCCGGAATATGAAAAGTGTTATGGTGTTTCAGGAAAAGACGAAAATGATTGCGGATATGCCTCTTTTGATGGAGAGCCTAATAGCTGTGCTGGGACAGCCAAGGCTTGTGATCCTGGAGCTTGGCGTTGGGTGCCCAAGGGAACCTGCACACGCATTGTGGTGGGAACCAGGGAAGATGGAACCATTTTACAAGGCACCTTACAATCCTCCATGGAACGGGGCGAACCTGTTTTATGTACGCCTTATGATCCAGCCCTCTTAAAATCGAAACCGTACGGTCTTTAGGATGATTAAAGGAGAGATTCCTTGTAAGGCGGGCATAAGCCTAAAAAGTGTACATTATGAAAGAATTCTTCAAGAGAAACCTCCTGTAGCTTGGTTTGAGGTACATCCAGAAAATTTAAAATCAGGGGCCAGTCTATCAATCGTCGATAAGGTTCGCCATGATTATCCCCTGAGTTTACATGGTGTAGGACTGTCTTTGGGGTCAAGGCACTTAAATGACTCTCATTTATCCTTTTTAAAAACGCTATGTGACCGTCTAGAACCAGGGCTGGTCTCCGAACATGTGGCCTGGAATTATGTGGATGGGGTATACATAAATGATTTGTTACCCCTCCCCTATACGGACGAGTCTCTAGATGTTCTTGTTGAAAACATTCAGGACACACAAGATTATTTGAAACGAACAATTTTGATAGAGAATCCCTCAACGTATCTTCAGTTTGCCCACTCTGAATATGTAGAAGAAGAGTTTATAAAAGAAGTGGCACGTCGCAGTGGATGTGGGGTGCTTTTGGATGTCAATAATGTCTACGTGAGTACTTGCAATCAGGGAGGGGATGCCCACTCATACATTCAGACGTTGGCAAAAAGCGGATATGTGAAAGAAATTCATTTAGCGGGTCATAAAAAGATGGTGTTTGAAGGAGAAACTTTCCTTGTGGATCACCATGGGAGTGCAATTTCCCCAGAGGTCTGGGATCTTTATGAACACACCCTTTCTTGTCTGGATCCTGTGCCCACGTTAGTGGAGTGGGATCATCATCTCCCGGCGTTTGACGTCTTGTGGGCAGAGGGGAAAAAAGCGGATTTTTATAGGGAGAAAGCGCGTGCAGCTGCTGAAGTTACAGCAACAATTTAAGGATATTTTATTCCAAAAAGAGGAGGGCCTTTCATTGCCTCTAACGCAGGGGGGGGCGCGGGCAAAAGCTCAATTCTTTCTCTATCAAAACAATCTTTATAGCAGTCTTTATAAAAATCTCACCGACAAGTTCAGCATGACAAGAGCTTGGCTAGGGGAAGAAGCCTTCTTTGCCCAAGCGAAAGAGTATATTTTTACTGTGCCTCAGCACTCTCCCTATCTGTGTGACTATGGGGGAACTTTCCCTTCTATCTTGAGTGATAGTGTGGGTAAAGAGATCGCAAACCTTGAATGGAAGATGAACCTATCTCTTGTTTCCTATCGTGTTGAGACTCCTTTAGCGGTGGAAGATGTATTGACAATGCCCCCTCCTACTATTAGTAGGGCTACCTTTCGACTTTCTTCATCTATACAGGTACATACTTCTTCTTATGCTTTAAAGGAAATCTGGATGTCCTTAAAGAAAGGGAAAAAGCCCCCCTCTTACAGGCAGCGTTCTTATTTTTTTATTTCAGCAAAAAACCAACAAAGCTTTTTTTCTGCCCTGAGTGAAAGCGAATATAATTTTCTTACAATGATCAAAGAGGGGAAATCTCTAGGAGAAGCATGTGATCCTCTATCGGATGCAGATTTTATCCAGCAGCTGCTTCATAGGTTTATCCCGTATTTTGTAGAAATCGGGAATAAATCGTTTTAGTTGGATGCCTCTGTGTGGGAAAAATCCAGCCTACTAACCATGGTCATGCATTCATCGCGAGAAAGCCCTGCTTTTTCCTGAAACTCGGAAAGGAGGCTTGCTAAAGCCTGTTCTTTCTGAGAAGCGGGAGACTGGGAGGTTAAAGCTTCAAGATGAGAAATACTGCTGTTTGGGCTCGTTGGCTCTTTTTGTTCTTGGGGTTTTGCGTGATGTACTATGAAGGGAGTTCTTACAGTACCGTTTGACATAACGCCATATCCCAGTAAGAGGATATTTTCCTCGTGGGTTGTTTGATACCCTTTAACTAATGCGGCTGTTTCTTTGAGCTCTGTATCAGATGACGTTTGATATTGATCGAGAGCTCCTTTTTTCGAAACTTTTGGAGAGAGATATCCTTCAAAATCTTTGCCGCTTAATATGTCATTTCTAAATTTAGCCTCTACGAACCATAATTGTCTTTTTGTTGGGTCTTCTTCCTTAGCATTTACATAAATACCGTCAATTCCTTTATTGCCCTTCCCCTTACCGGAAGACCCTTTTATTTTAGAGGGAAGCTTTTTAAACCCATGAGAGAAAAATGTGAGATCTGCTGCAAGCTCTCCCAAATTGCCTAGCTCTTCTGTATGGTTTGTAACAAGAGTATGAATGCTGCCTGCACCGGTTCCCGTCAAATTATAGGAACTACAGAAGTCTGTTTCTCCTATTAAAAACTGAGCTTTGAAGGGGTTTTTGGGTGTGTTTCTTCTATTTTTAAATTTTTCTAAAAACTTCTCTAGGTCATTTTCTTTTAAATACTTTGGTTCGCTCTTAGTTGCCATGAAGTAGGTGGGAGTACTCCTATCAGTCCATGTAAATGAGCTCACTTGAGCAGCCGTAGGTTTTATAGGGGAAACACACCAAGTATCCTCAAGAATCTGACTTGCATCAATCTTGATGGAGAAGGTTTCAGGGTTAGATTCTATTTCATATCCATAAGTAATTTTTATTCCTCTATATTCAAATATGTAAGGACTTTTAGCAGGGGTAAGATAGTAGGAAATGGCGTCAAATTTTTGAAGATCAGTGTCAAAATGTACAAGCCGGACCAATGGATAGGCAGAGCTCTTGTTTTCAGTTGGTTTAGAATAGTGAGTATGCTTAACATTCTTTCCGAAATTACTTTCCTCTATATCTATGATATGTATCGCCCAGCTTTGACCAACTAAGATGTAGGCCAAGATAAAAGTGTGGATTAAGAAAAAAGACTTTTGCATTTTCATTTTTTATACCTTCGTTGTATATCCCTCCCCCTGACTTTTTTGGGGATACTTCTTTCCTCCTATATTTGATACCCCGAAAAATACCCTCTGTTTAGGGCAGATGTCAATATATGAAATGAGATTTTTCTGGACCTTATTGGATCAGGTCAAAAGATAGGGTGGTACCCGCTGCCGGACTCGAACCGGCAAGGCCGTTAAAAGCCAACGGATTTTAAGTCCGTCGTGTCTACCAAATTCCACCAAGCGGGCAAAAGGTGATTCTCAACCTAGCGAATACTTGAATGTTGAGCAAGGGAAAAGTGGTTTAAATGAAGGGCAAAAGTTTGTTTCTCCCCTGAAGATTAAGAACGATAGCCAAGAGAGGAGCGATTGTTGGTTATGTGTAAGGGGGGAGGGTCCATCCTTTCGGAGACAAAGTGAAAATCTCATATCCTGTGGATGTCACCCCCACGGAGTGTTCGAACTGGGCAGACAGAGATTTATCTCGAGTGACGGCTGTCCAGTCGTCTTGCAAAATCTTTACGTCATATTTTCCGGCATTAATCATGGGCTCTACGGTTATGAACATACCTTCTTTTAATTCAAACCCTGTGCCTTTTGTGCCATAATGTAAAACTTCTGGGTCTCCATGAATATAACGTCCAATCCCATGGCCACAAAAATCTCGAACAACAGAAAATCCGTTTTTTTCCGCATAGTATTGAATGGCATAGCCAATGTCACCTAAGTGAGCGCCTGGCCTAATAACCTCAATGCCTCTCATCATACATTCATAGGTCATTTCCACAAGTTTTTTGGCTTTTATGCCAGGGGTCCCCAGATAAAACATGCGGCTTGTATCCCCGTGCCATCCCTCTAGATTCACGGTGACATCGATATTTAAAATATCTCCCGATAAGAGCTTTTTAGGACCAGGGATTCCATGACACACCACATGGTTAACGGACGTACAAATAGATTTGGGAAATCCCCGATAGCCTAAGCAAGCGGGAATAGCTTTGGCAGCAATGATAAAATCGTAACAAAGTTTGTCGAGTTCTTCAGTGGTGACACCAGGCACAACATGAGGGGTGATGTAATCAAGCACCTCAGCGGCCAAACGGCCTGCCAAGCGCATGCTTTTGAAATCTGCTTCTGTATGGAGGGGAATTGTTTTCATCATCTCACAAAGTCTAAATCAAGGGGTATGGGTTTATCTAACCAAATATGAGAGGGAGTAACATGGCACTGATAGGCCAATACTTCTACCCCGCAATCGATGGCTTTTTCTAGGGTTTCACAATAAAGAGGATCTATGGTCTTGGCAATAGAAAACCGCTGACAGTCATTACGTTGCACCACGTACAACATAACGGCTCTCTGTCCTTGGGCTTTGAT
Source organism: Alphaproteobacteria bacterium RIFCSPHIGHO2_01_FULL_41_14 (assembly GCA_001767855.1). Lineage (NCBI taxonomy): Bacteria > Pseudomonadati > Pseudomonadota > Alphaproteobacteria > Alphaproteobacteria bacterium RIFCSPHIGHO2_01_FULL_41_14. The sequence continues at coordinate 238,099 of MEMF01000002.1, forward strand.
ATTCATCAACTCATTTAAATGTTTTGTGCCTCGAAGCGTGGGGGCGTCTGGAAACAAAGCCCTATCGCCTTCTTTAAGGGTGACATTTTTTACCTCCAGATAGGTTGGTTGTTGAGTAGCGTCTGTTAACAGAAAATCAAGGCGGGAGGATCCATAGGTCACTTCTCTTTCTATATGAGCATAATCGGAGAGCTCAGGGATATTTTTGTCTTTCAATGCCTCATAGACAATATGATTGGTGCGATGAGTATTGACCCCCACTAAGGTCCCGTCCGTTTCTATGATTTCCAAAGTATGTGAAAGTTTCCGGTTTGGATTATTAGATACACTGAGCCAGCTCATACCCCCTGCCCTGATGAGCCCTTTCATTGATCCGGAATTAGGGCAGTGAGCCGTCATAACTGTGCCTCCTATTTCCACATCCACCAAAAATCTTTTATAGCGTTTTAGAAGAGTTGCTTTTTGAAAGGGTAAAGTCATTGGGTTGTTCTTGAGCTCATAGGGTGAATAAGGCATAGTAAATAAAACACTTTAATTTCATACCATTGAGTTTCTGATGAATAAAGATTTTATTGAAATTTTCACGGACGGAGCCTGCCAGGGTAACCCCGGTCCAGGGGGATGGGCGGCCTTATTAAGGTACAAAGGACACCTCAAGGAAATCTTTGGTAGAGAAGACCACACAACGAATAATCGTATGGAATTATTGGCCGCCATTCGTGGTATTGAAGCGGTGCGAAAAAAAGTCTCCATTATGCTCTATACAGATAGCCAGTATCTAAAAAAAGGGATGACAGAGTGGTTGCCTCAATGGAAACAAAATCAATGGCGCAATGCGCAGAAAAAGGAAATCAAGAATAAAGATTTGTGGCAAGAACTGGATGTTTTGGGTCAGGAGTACAGCATTTCTTGGCACTGGGTTAAGGGTCACGCAGGTCATCCCGAAAATGATCGGGCTGATTATCTAGCGACACAGGCTATTCATCGGTTGTCTGCCTCAAAGGATTGATTTATATATTCTAAGGAGGATATCCAAATGAAGGTTTCTGTTTTTATACAACTAGGTTTTTATATATTAGGGGGTTTGATGTCTGTCTCTCCTTTTTCTTACTCTCAAAAAATCATTTTAATCGCTGATCCTCGTGTGCTGGCAGTGCCTATCCAAGAAAACAAAGATCCTTTAATTGACCTCAGACACCAAGATATCCTTATATTTGGTTCGTCTCCTGAAATTCCCAACAATACGAATTACACCAAAATGCGGAAGAGTGTTTATGACCGATTGGTCAAAGCCCAATCTTTGTTGCCCAAAGGATATAAGTTTTGTTTGTATGAAGCTTATCGTAGTCTTGCTTTGCAGCAGCAGATCTTTTCTGAAAAGTACGAGCGCCTCAGGGCGTTACACCCAGGATGGTCCCATGAGCATGTTTTCACCGAGACCACCAAGCTTGTCTCTCCCGTCATCAATCTTGATGGATCAAAAAATATTCCTCCTCATTCAACGGGAGGGGCCATTGATGTGTACTTAGTGGATAGAGAAGGGGTTCCCATTGATATGGGCATTCATCCAAAAGATTGGATGGAAGATTTAGAGGGGAAACTTTCGCAAACAGATTCCACCATCATTTCGGCAGATGCGCGTCGCCACAGGAAAATGATGGGGGAGGTTCTCTCGAAAGTGGGGTTCATTAACTATCCCACAGAATATTGGCACTGGTCGTTTGGAGATCGCTATTGGGCGTATCTTACAAAAAGTTCAACAGCCGTTTATAAGAGCATCTGAGTGACCGTTATTTCTATTTTTCCCCAAGATTGGAAGCATTTTTCCGCAGATCTATTGCAATATTTTTGTTCCTCAAAATTATAGTTGCCTTCCCCATAATTTGTGATAGTCTGTGCCCAGTTAAATCGATATTTTTTATCGATTTCTTGAAAAAGTTATGGTTGAGTATAGCGTTACACTAAAAAAACGGAAAAGTATGGTCTGAAGATCGGTGTTTCAGGCCTACCTTTCTTTTTGGGCGGTCTGAAAAACCTACTAAAAGAAGATTACGTACGTTATACAGAAGGCTTTTTGTCGTCCTTAAAAAAACAGATGTCTAAATTCTTAAGAGCCATATAAACATTGGAGACGCTTGACATGTTAGAAAAACAGAAAAAACAAAAAAGAATTAAAACAACAGGCCTCTTGCAGGGAAAAGAAGTAACCCTTAACCCAAGTCATAATTATAGAGATTTCCTTTCATTTTTAAGCAGAACTTCAGAGTCTATTTATAAAACGACTGTTATGATTCAGCAGCTTGAATGCGAAATAACCAGATTAAAATGCGAAATTGTGGCGACGGAAAATGAATATAAAAATTTACGCCAAGCAGCTGATGATGCCTCTCTATTTTTGACCAAAAATCCCTCAGTCTCTCTTAAAAAGTCGTGTCAAGTATCTCCTCACGTATAAAAATTGGGAAATATTTTCATCTTTCCCCTTGCAAATGTAAGATAAAACTCTTAAGTATATGGGGACATTGGAGAGTTTGAAATGGCAAAAAAATCAGAACAAGTCGTTGAAACCGTGCCGGCTTTCTCTACAGAGCCGCAGGCGTTTAGTGGCTCCTATAGCATTTATAATTACAAGAGTTTGTCCTTCTTTTTAGAAAGAATGGCAGAGTCTGTTCATAGGACTACCGTTACGATTCATCAGCTTGAGTCTGAAGTTTCGCGGTTGAAGTATGAAATTATGGCAATGGAGAATGAGTATAAAAACTTATGTGAAAGAGCTGCCGACCTAGAAACAAGCGCTCCCAAGCCTAAGAGCTCTTCAGAACTGGCCCAGTCGTAATTTTTATGTTAAAAAAGTTCAGCAGTTAAGATAGAGACTCAGACAGCGGGTTCTGTTTACTTTCTGTGCCAATGCAGTAGGGACAAGAAACATCTATTACATAAGCAGCGCTTGCATAATCTTCCTCCGTTAGGGGAGAACGACACCGAAAACAAAGTCTTGCCTTTGTTTGTTCCAAAGAAGGATTAAGTGCCACTCGATGATCGAATACGAAACAGTCACCTTCCCAGAAGGCATCACCGCATTCCTCGAAGTATTTTAAAATTCCCCCGTCAATCTGATAAACTTCTTTAAATCCTTCATTTTCTAAATGGGGAGCTGCTTTTTCACAACGCACGCCTCCTGTGCAAAAAGTAACAATGGGTTTTTCTTTCAAGGAGGGGTCTAATTTTTTGACGGCTTCTGGGAAATCACGGAAGCTGTCGATATGAGGATTGATAGCATTTTTAAAAGTCCCTAATTTAATTTCATATTCGTTGCGCGTATCCAATAAGACAACCTCTTTCCCTGACTCAAGCCAGTCTCGCAATACGCTGGGTTTAAGATGGGGAGAGGTATAAACTTGGGGCCTTATTTCTGGAACTCCAAAGGCAATCACTTCTTTTTTAAGACGAACAAGCATCCGATTAAAGGGCTGATGATCGGAAAGACTTTCCTTAAAGGGCATATTTTTGAACAGAGGTTCATTCTCAAAGTAGGCAATGATAGCGTCAATGGAAGAACGAGCGCCGGCTAAGGTGACATTGATGCCTTCGGGGCTTAATAAAATGGTTCCTTTAAGCCCTAATTTAAGGCAGGTGCTTTTTAATTTGGATCTTAAAGGTTCCAAATTATTTAAGGTTACAAATTTGTACGCGGAGATATTAATCACTTGTGTCATACTCTGATCCTTAATAAGATGTAGACAATATATAGTTAAAATAAGGTTATGGTTATGGAAAGTCAAATAGAAAGGATGCGAGCAATGTGGGGAAAGATATTTGTTTTATCTTTGTTGCTAATTTTCCTAGGAGAACAGCTGGTGTTCTCAAAAAAGGATGATGTGGACAACACAGCAACGGAAGAGGTGATGGAAGTCGATAATAAATCAAGTAATCAATGGCTTATGTATCGTATGCTGAACTATAAAACAAAAAATCCTGCGGATATAGACTACTATCGTCGTTGGAGAAAAGAGCGACATTTAGAATGGCTTAAATTAGAATGGTTTGCCGATCATAAGAACTTAGATATACCTGGAATGGTAGACATTGGTAATCGTAGTTCTTCATTTGTACCTGGAATGATAGATGCTGAAGAAAAAATCTACTGATCTTCTCTCGTATAGAGGGGTTGCCCAAGAGGTTTTGAGGCTGGAAAAAGAGGCTCTTCAGGCTCTAAGCGATAGCCTGGGAGAAGAATTTGACCGGATTGTTGATCTCTTTTTAGAAAGAGATGGCAGGATTATTGTAACGGGTATGGGGAAAAGTGGTTTAGTTGGGCGTAAAATTGCATCTACGCTGGCCTCTACAGGATCACCTTCTTTTTTCTTACACCCTGGGGAAGCAAGTCATGGTGATCTCGGGATGATCACTCCAAAAGATATTCTTCTAGCGCTTTCTAATTCGGGCGAAACCCAAGAGCTTGCCGATGTGATCTCTTATAGTCGGCGACATGGCATTCCCTTGGTTTCTATAACTCAAGGGGCAAAAAGTGCTCTGGCACAAGAAGCTGATTTTACTCTTCTACTTCCAGCCTTACCCGAAGCTTGCCCGAATGGGCTCGCTCCCACGACCTCAACAACTATGATGATAGCCTTAGGGGATGCTTTGGCGATTTCTTTGCTAAAAAAGCGCTCTTTTTCTAAAGAAGATTTTAAGGCATTACATCCAGGAGGACGTCTCGGGACGCGTTTAAGACGCGTTAGAGAATTGATGCACATAGGGCGGAAGCTTCCTCTTGTTGAACACGGGGCTCTCATGTCGGAGGCCTTGATTGAGATGAGCTCAAAAAGCTTTGGTTGTGTGGGTATTGTGAATAAAGAAGGCATTTTACAGGGAATCATTACCGACGGAGATTTAAGGCGGCATATGTCCAGTCATCTTATGGAACAAACGGTTGAGAGTGTTATGACTCTGTCTCCCAAAACAATTTCTCCAGAAATACTCTTAGAAGAAGCGCTCCACATTATGGAAGGGAAAATCACCCTTCTTTTTGTTGTGGATGAGCACCAGAAACCCATCGGTTTGCTACATATTCACGATCTATTGAGAATAGGGATGATCTGATGTCAGCAGATCATGAGCCGCATATGGATGAAGCAATCCATAGACTTTATCGTCTCAAAAAAAACAGAAAATATTTCAAGTATATTGCCGTTGTTTTTATCGCTCTTACTTTGGGAGGGGTATTTCTGTGGCCCTATCTTGAACAAATCCCCCTTATCTTCTTTCATAAAAAATGGCTGAATGGACGCTTAGAAATAGGCAACATAGATCTTAAGAAAAAATTCATAGAGCATGCTAAATTTATAGGAGGCGGGGATCGTCCTTATATCTTGATGGCTGATCGTGCTCAGCAGGTAGGGGAAGATAAAGTTGTTCTAGAAAATGTACAGGCTCGGATTACATTGAAAAATGGAACTATGTTGTCTATCCTCTCTCAGCAAGGAGATATGCAGATCAAGAACCAAAGGCATGCAAATCTACACGGAGATGTCAATATTATTTATGAAAAGGGAGATACAGAGATTTGGACGGAGTCTGTATTCATCGACATGAAACAGGGGTTCTTAGAGACATCAGATGAAGTGGAAGGGGTAAGTCTTTATGGAGCTCTCCATGGGTCTCAAGGGATTTACATTCATCAAGACAGCCAACTCTATAAACTTAAGGGACCGTCAGACCTTATGATCAATCGCCTAGAGAAAGAGACTCGATGAGATATCCTATCTGGATGTGGGGCATCGCCCTGTTTTTATCTGTATCTTCTTTGTCTCAACCTGCAGATAAGGAAGATACAGATAAGAATGAACCCATCTATATTCATGGAGACAATGGCATTGAAATTGATCGTACACGTAAAGAGATAAGGGCCTTTAAAAATGCTTCTTTGAAGAGAGGGTCGTCCATTCTGTATGGAGATGTTATTTATGGGTACTACGTAGATACGAATGGGAAGCCTACTCTTACAAAGGTAGATGCGATTGGGAACGTGAAAGTCACAATGCCCAATAAAACCTTGAGAGCTCGGGAAGGCACCTACAGTGTTGTCAAGGACGTTATTGTTTTCCGGGGAGATGTGCGTGTGACGGAAAAAGATAATCATTTAAAGGGATCATATGCAACCATGGATCGAAAAACAGGGCGGACTACAGTTTTAAATCATGATCCGTTAGATCCAAAAAAATCTCCTACTTCGCAAACTCAAAATCAGGTTCGGGTTCTTTTAGGAGGGGGGAAGCCTCTAAAATAGGGTTTTTAAGGGGGAGGGGTTTTTTCATATAAGATGGCTTTTTTACGTCAAACAGATCAAGAAGGGTGGGAGCAATCTGAATGGATTCCACTTTTTCTCTGTATGGTACAGGGGTTAGACCTTTTTTATAAACAATCCAAATTCCTTTAGGCTGATGGTACCCTGTGCCAGGATCCCGCTCGATGAGAGAGAGGCCAAAATGGTCTAGAGCTAAAGGCAGGCTTCCTTTATAAATAAATTTTTTGTCTAAGGTTTCGGGTGTCACTTTTAAATTACAATTAAGAGTTGTTCCTTCTACTTTAAGTGTAAAGACGGGATGTCCATCGGGTGTGGTAAGAGAGGTGATCAAATGCTGGAAATGTGTGAGATCTTCTTTACTTTTAAAGGAAAAAGCAAAATCTGGCTGCATGGCAAGATTGTTCTTTACTTGTCCCTCATATCCCAATCCTTTATAGAATTGATCAGCATCCGTAATCCGTAATTCTCCCCTATAGTCTCCGCGGTCAATGGCTTCTTGCCCCATGCTGGATCCGATCATGAGCGTATACCCATGAGTATCAGAAAAATTTTTAAGCTTTTTGAGCTGGGTATCTGTAAGCTTCATAGCTCGAAAAATGTTGCGGGCTTTGAAGTGGTCCTCATCTCCCTCTAGGGTATAATTAAATTCCTCGGGAAAGGTGTATTTCCAATATCGATGCATAACGCTCGCAAGATGATTCGTGAAATAACACGAAAAATCAGGATGAGTTGCTTCCAATAGATGGAAATAAAAATCAAAAGAAACAGGGGCCTGGAAAATAGCTCTAATGTTACGATAGAGAGGGTTCAATCTTTCTTGAATTAACTGATTGATCAGGACAAGAGCCGTTTTAGGAGAGAATCCTAAGTCGAAGAACATCAGAACATCTTTCATTAATCTCCAGGATAGTTTTATTTTATCGGGTGTTTTCCCCCCATCCTTTTTGGTTTGGTTTAAATTAAATCTTTGGAAAGGTTCTAAATTCTCGGGGTGTGTTTCTGAGGTTTGGGCAAATGTATCGGGGATGTAAAATCTATAATTCTTTTTGTTAGGTGGGAGAGGCCAAGATTGTAAGCTCCCAAAAAGACCCACGGATTTTCCTGCTTTGGTTAAAAGCTCCCAAATAGGGGGATAGGTATTCTTGATTTTCTGATTGAGAAATCGAATTTTATGGGTATCGTTATAAACGCCGCGGTGGATTGTGGGCCAAGTGCTCCAAGGGTGAAGCTCCCCAGAATCTTGAGTTTCAGTCGTATATTGATGGGAGTGTTGCAGCAATTGTCCAAGGGTAGAATGGGGACATTCTTTTGTGAAATAATCAATCACTTGCCAGGGGACTTCATTTAACTCATAGAAAATGATTTTTATATTTTGGGGATGAGGCATTTTAGAATTTCCTGTACATGATTATTTACTTTAACCGAACGCCAAACTTTTTCAATGTGTCCATTCTCATCAATTAAAAAGGTGGAACGGTTTATCCCTTTATAGGTTCGTCCATACAGGTTGTTCTCCGTTAGAGCCCCATAAGTTTGTGCAATCTCGCCTTTTGGATCCGATCCCAGAGGGAAGGGAAGCCTATATTTCTGGGAAAAATTTGCGTGGGATTTTAAAGAATCTTTTGAAATGCCGATAAGGACACAATTTTTTTGCGCAAGGTCTCGAAAGGATGATTTAAAATCGCAAGCTTCTTGGGTGCAGCCCGGGGTATTGTCTTTGGGATAAAAGTACAGAATGACCTTTTTCCCCCGATGATCTTTCAAGGCAAAAGCAGAATTTTCTCCCACAGAAACCGTAAAATCAGGGGCAATACTTCCGTCAACCAATGCCATACATTATCCTATGTTTTTATTTAAGGCTGTGTTACGTTTCAGATGCAATATGGCGTATTGTTAAGCATATGAAAAGTAAAATAAAAAAATTCTTCCAATTTTTATTGGCCATTCTTTCTACCGTTGTCTTAATTGGGTTGGCGGGGCTTTGGCGCCTCTCTTTGAGCCCCATTAAATTTGAGGCTCACTCCCCCATCCTGCGACACATCCCCGACTCCATTCAGTTTTCAGAGATTTTTTTAAGAGCCGGTAGATTCTATACGATTCCTGAATTGGAATTGCAAAATGTCCACTTTAAAACGAAGGAGATAGAAATTAAAGCGCCTAAGCTCTTTGCAACGTGGAACTTGTGGGATGTTGTGAGGGGGGATCTAAGGATTTCTTCCGTTCGTTTTGAAGAGCCGGATGTAGTGGTAAACCCAGAGGCGAGGGCATCCCCAGAAGAAACCGGACCAGAATCTCTTTCTATGGGAGCGCAATTGAATGCCGTTTTCAATAGAATTCCGGTTAAATACCTTGAATTAACCCGGGCTCAAATTTCTTTTTACTATGAGGGTACCCCCCATCGAATTAATCGGGCAGATCTATATATCTTAAAACTTTCCAAATCTACTACGTTTCGATTATCAGGCTTTTTAGCAAAGGGGATGCCGCATCCTTTTGACTTTAAACTAGAGGGGCGTGTTGATTCTGAGTCTCAAAAGGTGTCAGGCGAAATAAGATGTGAAAAAATTGTGCCTAGTGATTTACCTGTGCCAACTTTTTTTCAAGACTATACTCGGTTTTATCAAGAGCCTCTCACTATTGACGTAATTTTCAATCAGTCTCCTAAAGCAGAAACCTTTTTTGTGAATGGAACAATCAAATTTAATTCTTTAGCGTCTTCCCCTTACGTTGTTTTCGTAAAAGCAGAACAGAAAGATCGTGACCAGTTTTCTTTGACTCTTACGTCTCCCCGTTTGACTGTTGAGGCTTTACCCAAAGTGTGGCCCTTGACTGTGGGAGAAGATATTAGAAAATGGGTATTTGACTCTCTTCTAAAGGGGACTGCTCATAATATTAATTTGAACTTTGTCTTCCAAAATAAGAAGGATGGCAGCTCTGTGCTGGGAGACAGGAAAGGAGACTTGGATGTGGAAGGCGCATCGGTTCTCTATCTGAAGAGACTGCCTGTCATAGAAGGCCTTCGGGCACATGTGTCTTTTAATAAAGAAACAGCCTCCATTCTTGTGCACCAGGCTCATATAAAAGATTTAAAAATAATGGATTCTCCTCTGAATTTATCCCAATTTCAAGAACCAGCCTTACACCTAGAGGGAGACATCCATTTCAAAGGCCCTTTTCCCACGCTTGTTTGGTATATGACCCATGATTTCTTCAAAAAATACTTGCCAGGGAAAATGAAAGCCGGGGCAGGCCAAGTTAAAGGGGCTGTTCATTTGTCTCTTCCTCTCAAAGAGGAGACGTCCCCTAAAGAGGTGGTGGTTGATATAGATGCAACTCTTAAGAAGGGGAGCTTTTCTTTCCAATATGGGGATCAAAATCTGGTTTTGAAAAATACAGATTTAACACTGTATAAGAAGCAGGATATTTTGAAAGTTTCTGGAACGGGGAACGTGGGAGGATTTCAATCTTCCTTTTTATGGGAGGAAGACTATCAAGAAGGCGCATCTATTAAAAGTAGAAAAAAAGTAAAAGGGTCCGGTGCTTTTAAAGGACTATTGGATATTTTGCCTCCTTTTCTTCAGGCTCACATTCAGACCCAAAAGGGGGGCGACGCCGTCCTGTCTTTTGCCTCAGAAGAAAACAAAGAAGGCGTTACAAAGGTAGACTTAGATTTGGATCTTACCAACGCAAGTGTTGTGTTGCCTCTCCTTAATTGGGGAAAATCTAAGGGAGAACCCGCTAAATTAGAGATTGATCTAGAAACGAAGAATAGCCGCATCTATAAATTTAAGCAATTGTCCTTCATGAGTAAGGGGCTAAAAATACAAGGCAATGTAAGATTTGATGATCAGGGCAAGGTTTCTGAGCTTTATTTTTCACCGCTTCTCATCAATGGACTAAAGGGTGAGGGACGGGCTGTGATGAAAAATGGAATATGGGACGTAGTGGCCAAGGTTCCTCTTTTAAACTTTAACTCTGTGTTGAGTGTGTTGCAATCGCTGCAAGATCCGGAAAAGAAAAAAGACGGGGTTTCTTTGAATCTCAATTTGAAGGTTAACACATTGTTTTTCAAACAAAACTACGTTTACAAAAATCTAGAAATCATTAGCAAAATAAGGAAAGATGATCTTCACTTCTTAAAAGTGAGCGGAGACGATCGAGGGAGTCCTTTTTCCATTCGTTACGAGCCCCACCAAGACGAGATGGTGCTTGAAGTAGAAATCCCGCGCTTAGACACATTCTTAGAGGGGTTAGATATTTCAAATCATATCAAGTCTAAGAAAGTGGAAATTCAGGCATCAAAACCTCTCAATGATTTAGAGAGTCCTATTAAAGGTAAGTTGTTTATCGAACAGCTGAGAATTCTTAATGCACCTGGATTTGCAAAGCTTTTAAGTCTGATTTCCATCGAGGGTTTGGTGCGGGCTCTAAATGGGGATGGCCTTGTCTTTACGGATAATTATGCCAAATTTGAATATAAAGACCAGCAAATCGCTTTGCGGCGTGCGCATATGATGAACAGTGCCATTGGCATTACAGCCAAAGGATATATGGATCTGAAGGGGAAGACATTAAATTTAGAGGGGGTGTTGGTTCCCGCCAACTTTTTAAACCAACTGTTAGGGAAAATCCCTCTCATTGGAACCTTGCTGACCGGCGAAAAAGACCAAGGACTTTTCTCCGTTTCTTATACAGCGAAGGGAGATATTAAAAACCCAGATATCAAAAGTAATCCTTTGGGGGTGATTGCTCCGAATATTCTGAAATCATTCTTTGAGGATTTAACAGGCGGTAAAAAACCCAAACCCACATTGGGGGTGGAATCTTAATTTAATTCGATTGAGACTGTTTTTCAAACAAAGAAATGGCAAGTGCATTTGAAACATTGAGGGTCGGAAAATTTGGGTTGGTAGGCAGACGAATCAACTGATCGCATTTTTCCTTTGTTAGCCGACGGAGGCCTTTCCCCTCGGCCCCCATGACTAAAGCAATTTTTCCATCTAATTTTATCTTTCCCAAAACCGCTGACCCCGCCTCATCCAGCCCATAGCACCAGAATCCCTTTGTTTTCAGAAAATCTAGGGTGCTGGCTAAATTGGTCACTTCAAGGAGAGGAATAATTTCCAAAGCGCCGGACGCCGTCTTGGCTAAAATTGTACTATTCACACCAGAACTGTGATCCGTTGTCAGAATCAATGCCGTCGCGTTAAAAGCAGCGCAAGAACGCAAAATGGCTCCCACATTATGGGGGTCTGTGACTTGGTCTAAAATGACTAGCGTTGCTTCTTCATCTGGATGACTGCAGATTTCCTCGATAGAGAGAGAAGGAAGAGAAGTGGTTTCCAAAACAATTTGCTGATGCACACTTTGGGGAGGTATTTTTTGTTCGAGCTCTTTGAGGGAGATAATTTTGACAGGAGGGACATTATCCTTGAGCTCCTTAATCAACGGGTGGGTTTTAGAGGTGACATAAAGCGCTTTATGGTTGCGACGTGGATTGGACAGCGCCGCTTTGACGGTGTGAAGCCCAAAGAGAATTTGTTTGCTCATTTGGCTTCTTCCACGTTTATAATATTTGTCGTGCCTGGTCTACCAAAGGGAACACCAAAGGTGATAACAATACGAGCACCTTTTGGAGCTAGTTTGTAGTCTTGGACGATGGAGAGCGCTTTTTGGGTAAGCTCTTCAAAATCAGATACCTTTTCTGTCAGGAGAACAGGAAAGACTCCCCAGGTTAAGGTGAGGTTTCGTGCCACACTCTTGGATTCAGTGAGTCCTACGATGGGACAAGGGGGGCGTTTGTGAGCTTCCCGAAGCGCTGTTCCTCCTGTGGCGGTAAAGGTGATAATCAGTTTGGCATCGAGATCATAGACAAGTTGCTGACTTGCAGACGTAATGGCATCAGAGACAGTGTTTTCGATAATGGGCATCGTTGCTTTTAGGAGTCTGGGATAGAAAGAATCCTGCTCTACATTCCGGATGATCTTTGCCATTATTTGTACTGCTTCCAGGGGATGGTCTCCGACAGCCGATTCGGCTGACAGCATGACAGCATCTGCGCCATCATACACAGCGGTTGCCACATCTGACGCCTCCGCACGAGTAGGGATGGGAGATTTGATCATTGACTCCAACATTTGGGTTGCAATAATGACAGGTTTCCCATGAAGGCGACACAGCCTCACAATCTTTTTCTGCAGGGCTGGCACATTTTCGGGGGGAAATTCCACCCCTAAATCTCCGCGGGCAACCATGATGCTGTCAGACACAGTAATGATTTCATCCAAATACTGAATCGCTTGGGGTTTCTCGACCTTGGCAATGATCTGCGCTTTGTTTTTAACATGCTTCTTAAGTGTCTTAATGTCATCTGGATGCTGCACAAAAGAGAGCCCAATGAAATCAATATCTTGGGTTAAAATAAATTTAAGATCCTTCAGGTCTTTGTCGGTCAGTGCAGAAGAAGGAATCCTATCTTCTGGAATGTTGACGCCTTTATGATCAGAGAGAGGGCCACCCGTTTGAACGATTGTTTCAATGGTTTTGGCCGTGACCTTGGTGATTTTTAATTGAATCTTGCCGTCATCAATCAGAATTTTACTGTCTTTCTTTAGGTGAGGATAGACAATCGCGTGCGGGAAAGAAACACGCGTTAAGGTGCCAAGGTCGCCCCCTAAGTCTAGGGTAAATTTTTGTCCCCCTCTCAGGTGAATGCTGCCTTGTTCAAAACTACCGATGCGAAACTTGGGGCCTTGCAAATCAGCTAAAATGCCCAGAGGAGTCCCCAGTTTTAATTCTACCTCGCGAATGATTTTCAAGTTGGCGGCATGGGTTTCATGGGTGCCATGGGAAAAATTCAATCGAAAAACATTAACACCCGCCAGCGCCAGGGCAGAAATCATGTCTTGGGTGGAACTCGCTGGCCCGAGCGTGGCGATGATTTTTGTTTTTTTCACATATTGTGGGGAGTGCATCTTGTTTTCTCTGTTAACTCAACTTTGTAGAGCATAACGTAGCCCTCGCACTGAGACAAGGAGATAACGCTCTTAAAGCCGGTTTTTCTAAAGTTTTTTGGGAAGAATCTCATTGAAAATGAACTTAATTTTAAAAAATGCTTGCAAGTTATGAAGGTCCTGATTATTTTGTGGTATGTCATGGGGCTATAGCTCAGCTGGGAGAGCGCTACAATGGCATTGTAGAGGTCAGCGGTTCGATCCCGCTTAGCTCCACCAGCGCTCCAAAGATGGTTGTGGGCTTGTAGCTCAGTTGGTTAGAGCGCGCGCTTGATAAGCGTGAGGTCGGAAGTTCAAGTCTTCCCAGGCCCACCATAGCCCTTCGATCCCAAAATCCTTTAGTGGGGGTGTAGCTCAGCTGGGAGAGCGCCTGCCTTGCACGCAGGAGGTCATCGGTTCGATCCCGTTCACCTCCACCACTTAAAGCTCAATACTTTGAATAAGTTCTTCTTTCTCTTGAATAACTTAAAATTCTCCTTATATAGTTGTTAAAGATTAAGGGTTTTAGATGTCATATATTTTAATGATACTATTTTGGTTTGTTGTGGGTGTTGTTTCAGCTTGCTCCGCTGCAGTGGAATCTGATCAAACAGAACTCAACGTTATTTCTACGCGTCTTCAAAATGGGGGGTCGGTGACGCTTTCTGCCTCTCAAATTGACTATTTCCAAGCAGGGCAATCTTTGAATCTTCAGTGGGCTGATTTGACGCTGGTAGATGATGTGACGGGGATTGGCAAACTGATGGGGAAACTTGAGATCTTTAAGGGCTTTGTCGTCCCTTATTTTTATAAGGTCTCTAAGGAAAAGACGAGTTTTGATATTTTGGGATCATACCATCTCCTTCCTTTAGAAATTCTCCCTCCTTTTATCAAAGAAAAATTTAAGGGATACTCTGTCTTGGCGGATGAAGGGAGAGGATCTGAAGAAGACTCCTTTTCTGTGGAGGAGGGGGTTGATGAGCCTGCTTTCCTAGAGTTTGTTGATCGCCTTAGTCCAGAAGAACAGAGATACCTCCAGCGCCTTCCAGTGGACATGGGGAAGGTTATGAAAACAGATGTTCGTATGATGCCGAGCTTGTATAAACATTTTTACAACAAAGAAAAAATGGATGATCAGCTCGTATCGACAGCTAAGGAACAGAAACCGTCTTTCCTATTATTAGGTCTAGAAGAAGGTTTTTTGGATCCTAGAAGGCTAATTTCTGATTTTTCTGAAGATGATAGTCTTGACGAATTTCGTTTTCTTTTGCAGGAAAGCATGAGGTATGGAGGGTTCCTTAATCACCCGAATATAGTTTTTGGGGCAATAGAGTATTTGAAGGGGGCACTAGGTCCTTTGGAAGACGAAAATGTATATGTGGAAAACGCAAACTGGTTTCGTCGACTAAAAGAAAGGATGATAAATGGAATGGGAGTGGTTATAGGGGCTGGCCATCTTTGGGGTTCTAAAGGCCTTTTTAGCCATTTTCTGAATGACGGTTGGAAGATAGCGCCCTATAATAAAGATGGGAGACTGGAAGAGGTCATCGATTCGATCTCGTTCACCTCCACCCCTTAGGAACAGTCTCTAGAACGTATCTCTAAAAAACCTTTTTGTTTTAATTTCTCTTATAGGATAGACATTGTGAATTTAAGTTTCTTTGAAAACCGATCAGAGGTATGGAAGTTTGATACAAATGAACGATTTTTAGATCGAAAGAAGAGTAGGGGTCTTTCTGACATGGACCGTAAAGAAATAGATGGTTGGACGGAGGCGCAAATAACCCGCCATCGAGAAGAAGAAAAAGAAGTCTATATTAAGGACTTTAAGCATGATTCCACCCACTCTCTTGTGAACTCATTTATTTGGGACGGTTGCAGTATTTTCTTTAGTTTGCATTGGTGGCTTTATCAAAGAGAAGCAAGAAGGAAACCCTAAACTTGGGGGGCTGCTGCCTCGTTCGGGATGTTAGGAAAGCGTCATAGGTTTACGACAACGACTCCCACGACCAATCAAGGGCTTTGCCATAAGGTTGGCGGTTTTTTCTTTTATCCACATATTCGTCATAGAGCCTGCGGAATCGTTTGGCCATTTCTTTTAAAATCTTTTCAGCCTCAGGGGTCAGATGTTTTTCATTAATCAATAAAAAGTCTGGAATTTTATTGTCTTTGAACAGCGGTACTCGCAATTTTTTCTGAAGTTCAGCGGGTTCTTTTGTGAGAGCAACAACAGCATCTGCCAGCTCTTCAAAGGAAGCATACTGAGTAACATCCATAAAAGAGTCTGGGTTAAAAAATTCCCGGACGGTGTCAGCGTCTCCCCAATATATGGGAATGGCGCCGACTTTGTAGGCGTTAATAATTTTTTCTGTCACATATCCTTTGTAGTCTCGGTTTTCGGCGGCGATCACAAAATTGTAGTCTTTCAAAAGAGCGTCCAGATCTCCGTATCCTCCTGGTGCTTTGTGTCCGGGGGTCGTAGAGCATTGCCCCATTCCTATGGCTTGGTCACCACCCAGTCTTTGACGTAATGCATGGAAGATCCCCTCGCGTTCGGGGGTGCAATCACTGGCTATATAAGCAACCTGGTGGCTTCTTGGCGTTGCTGTGGGCCTTTGGCGCATGGCCTCTTCTAAAATGTCCTTCAGAGAATCATAGGCATAGATAAAGAAGGGTAGAAAGATAAAATTATCCGTTTCTTTTTTGCGGCTGACGAATTCAGCGAAGGGATAGCCAGTGGCTCGAAAGCGCCGCCAGCGCACGCTTTTGTTTTCGATGGAAAGGGCGAAGTAAGGCGCCCGTACGGCTTGTTGATCCCACGACTCTTCTGATTGGCCATAATATCCGGTGATGAGCAAATGGGGAGCGCGCGCGTTTTCTTTATAAGTAATTTTATATTCAGGAAAGGCTAGGGTTAAGAGGCGCTCCAGCACGCGTGGAAGATCAACGCCTTCGCTTCGGATGATAAACTCTTCTTTGGGTTGGGGGAGTTTAAACTCCCACCGAGTGCAGCATTCATTAAACGTCGCCCATAGGAAATACTGATAGCGGTTGATGAGGGCCAAGGAGATACCCCCTATTAAAAGGATCATGATTAAGTTTTTTATCAATTTTGATTTTTTTAAGAAAAATTTCATATCTTACTTTCCAGGTTAGAGTCTTGTGGAGTCATATCCTTAAACCCGGTTGCTTTCAACCCTAATTTAGTAGCACATTTCTGACCCTTAGAGACGTGTGTTGTGAAATTTCAAAAAGATTGAGAAACTCCTTGACGAATGTCGGGGGATTCTCTATACAGGTTCCTGAGCTCTGCTTTGGTAGAGTCGTTCATTGAAATTGTAAACAAAAGAGTTAACACTAAGTTTTTCCAAGATTTTTCTAGCAATAGAAAAAGCAAAGAAACACGAAACGTATCTCTGTGTATTTCTCGATACACAGAAGCGTGAGAATACATATCACTGTATATGAAGTCTCAATAAAGCGTTTTAAGAGCATTTGGTGGATGCCTTGGCATTAAGAGGCGATGAAAGACGTGGTACGCTGCGATAAGCGACGGGGAGGTGCGAACAACCTTTGATCCGTCGATCTCTGAATGGGGGAACCCACTGCACACTGCAGTATCCTGTTCTGAATACATAGGACCAGGAAGCAAACCCGGCGAATTGAAACATCTAAGTAGCCGGAGGAAAGGAAATCAAACGAGACTCCGTTAGTAGTGGCGAGCGAACGCGGACCAGGCCAGCCTTTACGAAAAGAACAATTTGAATCATCTGGAAAGATGAACGACAGAGGGTGATAGTCCCGTAGAAGTAATGTCTTTTTGTAGAGCTCGAGTAGGGCGGAACACGTGAAATTCTGTCTGAATATAGGGGGACCATCCTCTAAGCCTAAGTACTCCTTAATGACCGATAGTGAACTAGTACCGTGAGGGAAAGGCGAAAAGAACCCCAAGAAGGGGAGTGAAATAGACCCTGAAACCAAATGCTTACAATCAGTCAGAGCACCTTTAAGGTGTGATGGCGTACCTCTTGCATAATGGGTCAGCGAGTTAGTCTCTGTAGCAAGCTTAAGCCGATAGGTGTAGGCGCAGCGAAAGCGAGTCTGAATAGGGCGATTGAGTTACAGGGATTAGACCCGAAACCGGGTGATCTACCCATGGACAGGTTGAAGTTACGGTAACACGTAATGGAGGACCGAACCATATGCTGTTGCAATAGCTGTGGATGATCTGTGGGTAGGAGTGAAAGGCTAATCAAACTCGGAAATATCTGGTTCTCCGCGAAATATATTTAGGTATAGCGTCAGAGGGTTACCATCGGGGGTAGAGCACTGGATAGGCTAGGGGGGAGCAATCTCTACCAAACCTAACCAAACTCCGAATACCGATGAGTATACTCTGGCAGACAGACTACGGGTGCTAAGGTCCGTGGTCGAAAGGGAAACAGCCCAGACCGCCATCTAAGGTCCCCAAGTCATCATTAAGTGGGAAAGGATGTGGGAAGGCCAAGACAGCTAGGAGGTTGGCTTAGAAGCAGCCATCCTTTAAAGAAAGCGTAACAGCTCACTAGTCTAGTTAAGCCGTCCTGCGCCGAAAATGTACCGGGGCTAAAATGATGCACCGAAGATGCGGATTTTAGGAATCTATCGTGATTCTTAAAGTGGTAGCGGAGCGTTCTGTAAATCTGCGAAGGAATACGGTGACGTATTCTGGAGATATCAGAAGTGAGAATGCTGACATAAGTAACGACAAAGCATGTGAGAAACATGCTCGCCGAAAGTCCAAGGTTTCCTGCGCAAGGTTAATCCGCGCAGGGTTAGTCGGCCCCTAAGGTGAGGGCGAAAGCCGTAATCGATGGGAACAAGGTTAATATTCCTTGACCAGTCTGAAGTGACGAAGATTGTAAGGTGTCTTTCCTAATTGGATTGGAAAGGCAGTGAAAATCTTCCAGGAAATAGCTCAGACGTAAATGACCGTACCCTAAACCGACACAGGTGGATGAGTAGAATATACTAAGGCGCTTGAGAGAAATATGTTGAAGGAACTCGGCAAATTGACCCTGTAACTTCGGAAGAAAGGGTACCCATCTTTGGGCAACCAGAAATGGGTGGCACAGAATAGGGGGTGGCGACTGTTTATCTAAAACACAGGACTATGCTAAGTCGAAAGACGATGTATATGGTCTGACGCCTGCCCGGTGCTGGAAGGTTAAGAGGAGGTGTGCAAGCTCCGAATTGAAGCCCCAGTAAACGGCGGCCGTAACTATAACGGTCCTAAGGTAGCGAAATTCCTTGTCAGGTAAGTTCTGACCCGCACGAATGGCGTAACGATCTCCCCACTGTCTCCAACATATACTCAGTGAAATTGAATTCTCCGTGAAGATGCGGAGTACCCGTGGCTAGACGGAAAGACCCCGTGCACCTTTACTGCAACTTTACAGTGGTATTAGGGTGTTCATGTGTAGGATAGGTGGGAGTCTATGAAGCTTTGGCGCCAGCTAGAGTGGAGACGTCCTTGAAATACCACCCTTGAATGTTTTGATATCTAACCAGGAGCCCTGAATCGGGCTTTGGGACCCTGTATGGTGGGTAGTTTGACTGGGGCGGTCGCCTCCCAAAGAGTAACGGAGGCGCGCGAAGGTAGGCTCAGGCTGGTCGGAAATCAGCTGTAGAGTGCAATGGCATAAGCCTGCTTAACTGCAAGACTGACAAGTCGAGCAGAGACGAAAGTCGGTCATAGTGATCCGGTGGTTCTGTATGGAAGGGCCATCGCTCAACGAATAAAAGGTACGCCGGGGATAACAGGCTGATCTCCCCCAAGAGTCCACATCGACGGGGAGGTTTGGCACCTCGATGTCGGCTCATCACATCCTGGGGCTGAAGCAGGTCCCAAGGGTATGGCTGTTCGCCATTTAAAGTGGTACGTGAGCTGGGTTCAGAACGTCGTGAGACAGTTCGGTCCCTATCTACCATGGGTGTTGAAGAATTGATAGGATTTGTCCCTAGTACGAGAGGACCGGGATGAACGTATCTCTGGTGTACCGGTTGTTCCGCCAGGAGCATCGCCGGGTAGCTATATACGGACGGGATAACCGCTGAAAGCATCTAAGCGGGAAACCCACCTAAAAACTAGTTCTTCCTATGAGAGACGTTGTAGACCACGACGTTGATAGGCTGGGTGTGGAAGCGTGGCAACATGTGAAGCTAACCAGTACTAATATCTCCATCGGCTTTATTTTGATCTTCATGTACAGTAATATGTATTCTAAGTTCTATTAAAAAGTCGTTTTAAGTAAAACAACCCTTAATAAAATTTCAGCAATCGTTTCAAAAAATAGTGTTTTCTCTTTTGTTTCCTTTTCAATAAAGGAAGCTCCTAGATAACCTGGTGGTTATAGCGAGGAATCTACACACGATCCCATCCCGAACTCGACCGTGAAAGTCCTCTGCGCCAATGATACTACACCTCGACGTGTGGGAAAGTAGGTCGCTGCCAGGTTTTCTAGGAGCTTTTTTTATTCTTTCCCTTGATATGCCGAATGTACTTTCTCGGATGGATGTTACGTTCGAGGTTTTGGTGGAATCCAATTACAAATTTGTTTGAGGTGGCAAAGAAAAAAGATTATCTTGTGGGAGCAGTTAATTCACGATATACAAAATATAACCACCCTTTACAAAGGAAAAATCAAATGAAAAATTTTTTACTTGTTCTTGTTTTGTTTAGTGTAAGCGCCGCAACTTATGGAGCGGAAGCAGAAAGAGAAGATGCACAAACACCAAGGGCTGAAGTACATAGATCCCATCCTGTATTTGATGAGGTAATGGTCTCTAAGGATGTCCATGGATCTATGATTCATGTCCCAACCACCAATCAACTGCGTGATATGCTTTATTCTAAGTATTATGGTGATTCTGTAATTCCTATTGATGGACTTTATTCTGAACATATAGGTGGGATGCTATTTTCAAGATTTGATGGTAGGGATTGGATTTTCTCTGTGAAAAAAAATAGTTTCAAACGCATTATGGAAGAGAAACTCTCCAATTGGGTGGTAGAAGGACCTTACCCTATTCTCTATCAAGTGGCTTCAAGAACCACGCAATTGTTTGAGGAGAGTTGTCGTCTATGTGGTAGTGGGCCGCATCGTCCATGCACAAAATATACGTATGTCTTTGAGGCTGCTTATAAAATTATGGGGGGGGAGGAGAGAGAACCGATCTGGGGTCAACTGATTTTAACAACTATTGCAAAAGAGGCTAGTTTTTTTGAAGAATTTGGACCAAATAAAGAAATGAAAAAAGTACTACCTGTAAAAATTAATGTTTATTCAGATGCACTGGTGTCAAAAAATGGTTCGGTTACTGTTGGTGGTCCTCAGGGAAAAACCCCGTTTATTGTTCAAGAAATTGTTGGGCCAGAATTTCACGATAACCTGTTTTTCTCTTTTGAGGGGTAATGTCCTCTGCGATACTTCACCTCGACGTGTGGGAAAGTAGGTCGCTGCCAGGTTTTCTAGGAGCTTTTTTTATTTTTTATCGGAATTGATTTTTTTCACAGACGAGTATGAACTTTTTAAGTAATGAGTTATAAAAATTCTGAGGAATTTTCTATAGCTTTCAAGAAAGACACAGCGGAATTTTCAATTCCTCAATAATTTTTATCATGGTGAAAATGTAATGAAAAAATTCCTATCCATTTTCCTCTCTTGCCTCCTTCTCTTTTCTGGCTGTTCGGAAAAAAGTTCCTATCATCCAGAGCGCAGAAAATCTTTAGAGAAATTAGTGAAATACTTTCAGGTATATGATGCTCAAGACCAAAAAGGTCCTCTGGTCCTAAAAAGAATAGGTCGGGATTATGATGGGGGATATGTGGTGGCCGAAAAATCATTGAAATCGGCGGATGTTCTGTTGGGCTATGGTATTGCGGATGACATCTCATTTGAAGAAGCTTTTTGCACTCTTTATAAAAAACCTGCTTATGGGTTTGATGGGGGTGTCGAAAATGTAACATCCAAAAATAAGTTATTTACATTTTTTAGGGAAAGTATTTCAAGCGATAAATTTTTGTATGGGAACCAAACGTCTTCAGGCAAAGTTTCTACCTTTGGACAACAAATTTCCAGGCTGAAATTGCAGGATAAAAAAGTCTTCGTCAAAATGGATATCGAAGGCGCCGAATATGATGCCTTTGCGGATATACTCCCCCACCATGCACATATTACTGGGATTGTGCTTGAGCTTCACTTTAAGTCTTTAGAATCCCTCAAAAGGGCTATCGAGCTTCTTACTAATCTTGATAAGCACTTTTTATTGATCCGTATCCATGGCAATAATGCGTGTGGCTCAAGATTCTCGACCAAAGGGATGTCAGGTAAGATTCCTTATATGGTTGAGCTGACTTATATTAACAAAAACTTAGTAACCAAATTTGAACTGTCAAAAAACCAAAAGCATCCTCAAGATCTGGATATGCCGAATATACCATCCCGACCTGATGTGGCATTTGAAATAAAATCTTAACAGCTTCGGTTTAGATAAAAAAGGTACTAAAACCCTTGGACAAAAATAGTTTTCTCAGATGAGGTCTGCTAGACTTTGACTTAAAAGAGGTATCTTAAGGGGGAGGCAGATGCTTAACAAAAAACTTATATCCATCCTGGTCGTTGTGGGTGTTTTCTTGAACTCAGGCGTCGTTTTTGGCAGCCCGACTGATCCTGAAAGCCAAGAGTGTTTCCGTTTTCTTCGTCCTCTTCCTCAACCCGTTCAAGAAGATCCAATGATCAGAATTCGTCGTTCTCTGAATTATTTTATACCTGCTCCTTTTCAGTGGGTAAGGTTCCCCCTCTATGCAACAACCCTCATAGTACTTCTAAAAATAAATAAAAAAGGCCCCCGATCTTTCGACCAGGAGCCTTTTTCGGTCTTGAATAAACCTAAAGTTTAGACAAGTTGCAAATTTCCGGCAGATTGCTTGCCGCGATCAGTTACGATTTCATAGCTGACTTTTTGCCCTTCGTTAAGACCTTTCAATCCAGCACGCTCAACAGCGCTGACGTGCACGAATATGTCTTTCCCACCATTCTCAGGGGAGATAAAACCATAACCTTTTGTTGGATTGAACCATTTTACTGTACCGTTTGCCATAACAATTTTTCCTTTCAGTGGCGCATCAATAGCTGAGGTCTTGAATTATTTCAAGTAAGGTATTTACGAATTTTTTGGGAAAAGTCTTAATAAATATCTTAGAACCGCTTTTGAAAACAGATTAACGGATCCACACTAAACTGATTTTTCTAAGAAAACCAGCTTTTTTTTATTTTTTTTCGTGAGGGGGGGGTAGAAAAGTCTTTATTTCTGGATCTTTGTAAATCCGTCATCACTCCAGAATTCACTGCCCACATAGTGCCGGCCCACAAACAAGCCGACAGGATCATATCTTTTTTTGAGAAAGAGAAGTCGTTTATAGTGAGGGCCCCACGCGCGCTGTTGCCAATTTTTACCAAAGAAATCAGCCTGCGGGTTGTAGGTGCCGCCGCTCGGAATAAGTGTCCGCATCACGGCCATGGCTTTCTGCACCCTCTTGGCACTTTTCTGGGCTCGGACAAGATTGGGTTCATGCTCTTTGATGTTTTTATAAACCTTCCCTTCTCCCTTAGAGGTTATGAGCAGAGCAAACGCGTCTATCATCACCGGATTTAGGGGTGTTTTTTTCGCCGCTTCGATGACTGCTTTGGAGGCTCCAGCCAATCCTTTATTAAAATGAAGTTCAAGGGGACTGAGTCGAGAGGCGTCAAAGAGAGCTTGTACCAACTGATCGAGAGAGGGGCCCGATAAGAATTTCTTTGGGATCCAGAGGGAATCTGCGCCCTGTATATAGAGGCCCACTTCTCTATTGCTGTTTTTCCACCAAAATTTTTTCCGAGCTTTTGGCCGCTGATCTGTTTTGATAGATTGAGGCATTGTCTTTGTAAGATAAGCATAATCCCACCATTTCTCGGCAGGGACTACGCTAAGGGTGAGAGAGGACGAAGTTTCAAGATCGCCAGATTGTTTTTGAACCCATTCGCTAAAGGGTTTCCAAATCACCATCATTTGTTCTTTTGTGAGAGACTGACACAGCATGGAAATCTCAAGAGAGTTATTTTTACGAATCACAATTTTCTCTCCCCAATTTGGATTCAGGAGATTGCTTCTGTAAAAGATAAAAAATTCTTTCAGCAACTTTTTAAAGGCTATGTCGGATCGCGCTTTGATTTTCATCTCTGCCGACCCAAAATATTTTGGCAAAGCATGTGTTTGGAGGGTAACCTTTGTGATGACCCCAAAGGAGGCCCCGGCGCCTTTTAGTGCCCAAAAAAGATCAGGGTTTGTACAGGCATTAGTGGTAAGAACGGCGCCGTCAGAGGTTACCACCTCGGCTTCAAGAAGGCCGGCAGAGGCTACCCCCCACCGTTTGGAGAACTCTCCAAACCCCCCTGTTTGAATAAATCCTGCCACGCCCACTGTGGTGCATCCTCCCCCTTGGACATACCGTCGGCCGCGAGTTGTAATGGCATCATACGCTTGCAGCCAATTGGCACCGGCTTCTATCGTGGCCGCCGGGACGGGTTTACCCGGGCAGTCGTGGGGCGTGAAAGCATTGTGAAGAGTGATTTTATTCATATTTTTGGTCCAGAGCAGTAAAGAGTCCGGCGCATTCGATTGACCCAAATAGCTGTGAGCGCCCCCCTTCACCACCAACCTTAAATTTTTTGTGCGGGCAAAATTGATGGCTGCGACCACATCCTGCGTGGTGCGAGCCTCCACTACATATCGGCTGAGGGAGGAATCCCAAGCTTTGAACCATCCACTTAGCTCTGTTCCCCCAGGCTGCTCTTGCACATAGAAAGGATTTTTCATGAGAGAAAGGGCTTCAAAGCAGGCTTTTGATTTGGTATTTTTTCGACACGCAGAAAGAGGGTCCTTAACCGGCCAAAGTCGTCCTCCCACATTTTTTTTGAGCTTCTCCCATTCAGTGACAGATGGCCACGTAGCGTCAGAGGGGCGCACGCGACGAAGAGGC
This sequence comes from Alphaproteobacteria bacterium RIFCSPHIGHO2_01_FULL_41_14, assembly GCA_001767855.1. Taxonomy (NCBI): domain Bacteria; kingdom Pseudomonadati; phylum Pseudomonadota; class Alphaproteobacteria; species Alphaproteobacteria bacterium RIFCSPHIGHO2_01_FULL_41_14. The sequence goes on from MEMF01000002.1 coordinate 262,457, forward strand.
GCTGCTGTCACGGATAGGGCACACCAGAGAGAACTCAGAAGAAATAAAGAGAGGCCAAATTTGACGAAGGGGAGCATAGCATTCCTATTTTTTTAGACTTCTTGCCAAACCACAATCTGGGGGCGATTTTGTCGTCAAAGCTTGGTCTTCGGTCCTCACGTACTCAAGTACGTTCCGGTCCTCGCCGGCACTTTTCCTAAAACTCCCCACCCATCTTGTCGCTTTTGCGACGAAGTCTGTATTTATGGTAACACAGGTCTGAGAGGAAAGGCGACGCTTAATTCTTGCCGAGGATCTCCATCAATTCACCCCACTCGCGTTGCCCCATCCCCATGGATTCGGCGGTGGGGTTTTTGCCGGCAATCATCTCTTTCACAGTCGCGAGTCCTTTGCCGGAAAGATGAACCCCGTTTTTACGGTAATTCATGAAGGCCTCATAAGCGAGAGGTACCCATTTTTTAACAATATCCAGCATCACTTCTGCATAAACGCGCAATTCATATTGCGCGTGGGGATCGGCACGGAGAGACAAAAAGTGCATTAAATTACTGAGATCAATTTTCCAATACCATTGGGTATAGACACTGACAGGGAGGTTAATGCGGGCCAATTCACGGGCCAATCCTTTTTTGTTTTTATCAACCACATTTCCGTGACCATCTTCGTTGAGAAGTTCTTGGTAGCTATCATAACATTGTAGCGCATCCCGCTTTAAAAGCTCGAGGGCGCGCGCGGCTTCTTGTCCCTCGAGAACATCTTCCCGACCTTGGCGGTTGGTTTGAGACTGCTTGCCCAACTGATCAGGGGAGGGCACGTAAAACTCATTCTCCAAAATAGAATAACGGGCAGAATACTCATTTACATTGGCGGTGCGATGGCGAATCCAGTCGCGGGCCACGAAGATGGGCATCTTGGCATGGATTTTAATTTCGCACATTTCAAAGGGGGTGTTATGACGGTGCCGCAGCAAATAGTTAATGAGGGCTTTATCATCTGAAAGTCTTTTCGTTCCTTTTCCATAAGATACCCGCGCGGCTTGCACAATGGCGGCATCGTCTCCCATATAATCAATCACCCGAAGGAACCCATGATCTAAGAGGGGGAATGGTTTATAAAGAATTTTTTCCACCTCTTCACAAACGGGACGCAACGTCGGTTGAGGGTGGCTTCTGAGTACCTCAATTTCTTGTTCCTGGGTTAAGAGTGTGACGGGTGTATCCATATGAGTCGTATCCTTCTTTCGAAGTATTCTAAGGATGTCAGATTAAAAATGGAAGATCTATTTTGCCGTGGCGGTTAATATGACGCCGGCCATGATGAAGAGAGCGCCTACAAAGAATCGTGCGCTCAGTTCTTCTCCGAAAAAGTAATGACTTAAGAGGGGCAAAATAATAAAAGCGGAAGAGACAAACATATAGGCTCGTCCAATGGCCATGTGCTGAAGAATATACAACCATGAGAACATGGAAAGGCCATAAGACACCAAAGCCATGATAAAAAGAGGCTTTAAAATCAAATGCAAGGGATGGGCCAAATCGGCGATCATGAGGGCACTTTTTTTAAGCAAGAGTTGCCCCGTACAGAGCGTCAAAATGGAAAAGGCGAGGCAAAAATAGACCATGACAAGAACATATAACATTTTTTTCTCCGAGGCAAAGCAAAATACTTGACCTGGCCGTTTCTTTCCTATATGAACATATGTTCAGAGTTTTGAAAGGAATGATCATGTCTCGCGTGTGTCAAATTACGGGTAAAGGCGTTATGGTTGGCAACAATGTAAGCCATGCCCATAACAAGACCCGTCGTCGGTTTTTGCCCAACCTTCAATCGGTTTCTCTTGCCAGTGAAGCGCTCGGGGTGTCAGTGCCCATTCGTTTATGTACCCGTGGGCTTAGGACTGTTGAATTTAAGGGCGGCTTGGATGCTTTTTTGCTGAAGACAAAGAATGCGAAGTTGACCCCAGAAATGAAAAAACTTAAAAAGCAGATTTTGAAAAAACAAGGTGCGGCTTAAAAATTTTTTTTATTTCTGTCGTTTTAAAACCCGCCTTATCGCGGGTTTTTTAATTTAGGTGTACGGGTGGATATCTTTCTTTTTCTTGTGTCGCTTTTCTTAAACTTACCTTCCGAATCGTTGCTGTTGGTTGAGTTTTTTCTTTGTGGCATCTTAATTTTACTGGCGGAGCGTTTCTTTGGGCTCGCTGGGCTCTATGTTTATACGGCGATGGGAGTCGTGGCTGCCAATATCTCTGTTTTAAAAACCGTTCAATTTGCCTTTTATCCAGTGCCTATGGCTCTCGGGACCATTGTTTTTGGTTCCTTATTTTTGTGCAGCGATATGATTAACGAGCGCTACGGAAAGGCTGCGGCCTTAAAGGCAATGGGACTGGGGTTCTTTGGCTACTTTACCACCTTGTTGATGATGGTCATGACGTTGGGGTATGCCCAAAGTTCCTCGTTTTATTTTCAATCGGCGGTCTCCTTTCTCATGATCCCCGGGCCCTCTCTTTTTCTAGCCAGCCTGATTGCTTATTTTCTCGGCCAATACGTGGACATTTTTCTGTATCATTTTATTCACGTCAAAACGGGGCAGCGCTATTTATGGGTGCGGTCATTGGTTTCAACCCTTTTGGCCATCTTCATTGATAATACACTGTTTAGTCTGCTCGCGTGGCACTTTTTTGCGGTCAAGTCGTTGGCCTTTGAGGACATCTTTTGGACTTATATTTTAGGAGGTACCATTCTCAGAATGGCTTTATCCCTTGGGAATGTGGCCTTTATGTATATATCTTCTTTTTTAAATAGAAATAAAAATCCCCATGTTCCCTCGGTATCCTAACTTTTCTTTTAAAGCTCAGTCTTGTGCCAACGCCGGCTCTGCGCGGCTTGGGGAGATCATCACGCCCCATGGAGTGGTCAAGACACCGGCCTTTATCTTCTGTGCGACAAAAGGGGCAATGAAGGCCATTGCCATGCCAGAAATGAAAGCAGCAGACACCCAGATTATTTTGTCGAATACCTACCATATGATGTTGCAACCGGGGTCAGAACTCGTTCAGAAGATGGGGGGATTGCATAAATTTTGCGGATGGGAGGGGCCCCTGCTCACTGATTCTGGAGGGTTCCAAATTTTCAGTTTGGGGCACGGTTCCGTTTCTGATGAAATCAAGGGCAAAAGATCAAGCGGTAAGGGCAGGTCTTCCGTCGTGAAAATTAAAGAAGAAGGAGCCTCTTTCCGTTCGTATATCGATGGGAAGAAATGGCTTTTAACTCCGGAACAATCCATCCAGGTTCAACGACAATTAGGCGCTGATCTCATTGTGGTTTTGGACGAATGTACTCCCTTTCATGTGGATAAGGCCTATACGAAACGGTCCATGGAAATGAGCCACCGCTGGGCGCTCCGCAGCCTCGCCGAATTTGACAAAGGGAACACCCATACCCAGGCCCTCTACGGCATTATCCAAGGGGGCATTTACGAAGATCTGCGTCAGCAGAGTATCGATTTTGTGAACGACCATGATTTCTTTGGGCATGCCATCGGGGGGTGTTTGGGTGAAATGGAAGAGCAGATGAATGAGATCACAGCCTTCACGGCCTCCAGACTGCGCCCGGATCGCCCCATTCATTTATTGGGAGTTGGAACGGTTCGGCACATCTTTTCGGGGGTGCGACAGGGCATTGATACCTTTGATTGCGTGCATCCTACCCGGATCGCTCGCCATGGAGGGGCTTTGGTCAAGGGGGCTCCGCGCGAGCATCTTCAAATCCGAAATGCGCAGTACAGAGAAGATGAAAATCCTCTGGAATCTGACTGTGCGTGCCCCACGTGCCAGGGGTATTCGCGTTCCTACTTGCATCATCTTTTTAAAGCCAAAGAGATATTGGGGATGCAGCTTTTAACGGTGCATAATGTGCACTTTATGAACAATTTACTGAAAGACATCCGAAAAGGATTACAAGAAGGCACTTTTTCCCAAGTAGAAAATAAGTGGCTGAATAGAAAAAAATCGATATAAAGCAATCAAACTATAGAGATTTCATGGTTTTTATGGTATAAACTCTATCTTTAGCTTTTTGGAATGATGAGAATGACTGAAATTCGGAACTTGGCAATCATTGCCCACGTGGATCATGGTAAAACAACTCTTGTTGATGCCCTTCTGCACCAGAGTGGAACTTTCCGTGAGAATGAACGCGTGGAAGAGCGTGCCATGGACTCAAACGACTTGGAAAAAGAGCGAGGGATTACCATTCTGGCCAAGTGTACCTCCATCAATTGGGGGGACAAACGCTTTAACATCGTGGATACACCTGGACATGCTGACTTTGGTGGTGAGGTAGAGCGTATCCTAGACATGGTGGATGGGGTGATTTTATTGGTGGATGCGGCGGAAGGTCCCATGCCACAGACCAAGTTTGTGCTGACCAAGGCGCTCGCCCAAGGGCTCCGTCCCATTGTGATCATTAACAAAATTGACCGTCCGGACGGGCGTCCGCAAGAAGTCTTGGACGAAGTGTTTGAGCTCTTCTTTTCATTGAATGCGACGGATGAACAATTAGATTTCCCCATTTTGTATGCCGCCTCTCGAGATGGCTGGGCGGCGCGGGATCTCAACGATCCTCGCACAGACATGAAGCCTCTTTTGGAAACCATTTACAGCCACATTCCCCCTCCCACCGTTGATAAAGAGGGACCCTTCAAAATGTTGGCCACCATTTTGGAATATGACAACTTTGTGGGGCGTATTCTGACGGGGAAAGTTTACAGCGGAAAACTTTCCGTGAACGATGCCGTCAAGGCGCTTTCTTCTGCGGGAGAGGCAAAAGAATCGGGTAAGGCCACCAAACTCTATATGTTTAAAGGGTTGCAGCGTGTATCTATTGATTCCGTGGAAGCGGGGGACATTATTACGTTTGCAGGTCTTTCTGAGGCAACGGTGGGGGATACCCTCTGTGCGCCTTCAGTGACAGAGCCTTTAAAAACAATTCCCATTGATCCCCCGACTCTTGCCATGACTTTTTCCGTGAATGATTCACCGCTCGCGGGGCTCGAAGGCAAAAAGCTTACCTCTCGTATGATTCGAGATCGACTCATGCATGAAAATGAAATCAATGTTTCTATTCAGGTGAGCGAAACAGAAAGTAAAGAGGCATTGGACGTAGCTGGTCGGGGAGAACTTCAATTGGGTGTTCTCATTGAAACCATGCGCCGGGAAGGATTTGAATTGTCCATTAGCCGTCCGCGCGTTTTGTTTAAAAAAGATGAGCAAACGGGGGAACGGTTAGAACCTATGGAAGAAGCCCAAGTCGACGTGGATGAACCTTTTGTGGGCGTTGTTGTTGAAAAGATGGGTCTTCGAAAAGGAGAGATGATCAATATGACCACCATCGGGGGAGGGAAGGCGCGCTTGACGTTTATCGTTCCCACCCGTGGCTTGATTGGGTATCGAAATGAGTTTCTCACAGACACTCGGGGAACGGGCATCATGTGCCGGTCTTTCCATGGATATGCGCCTCATAAGGGAGAAATTAGCGGACGCCGTAATGGAGTTTTGCTCTCGACTGAAAAAGGAAAAACGGTGGCCTATGCTCTGTGGTTTATCGAAGAGCGGGGAACGTTATTTGTTTATCCCGGCACAGACGTGTATCCCGGGATGATTATCGGAGAAAACTCGCGCCCAAACGATCTGGAAGTGAATCCGTTGAAAGGGAAAAAGCTGACAAACGTGCGGGCCTCTGGTAAAGATGATGCCATCAAGTTGACACCGCCCCGAGAAGTGACTTTAGAGCAGGCCATCGCCTATATTCAAAGCGATGAGCTTGTGGAAGTGACTCCTGAAAATATCCGTCTGCGCAAAGTTTATTTAGATGCGAATGACAGAAAAAGAGCGGAGCGATCTAACACTTTTGAATAGGATCTTGGATGATCTCGGCTTTCAAAAAAAAATATATTGATCCTTATTTCTCTCCCCGAGTTTTAAGTATTGGTTTTTTTGGCTTCCCATACGGGATGATGTTCTTCCTCATGGTTCTGACCCCACAGGTTTGGCTGAAAGAAATTGGGGTTGATAAAACGAACATCGGTCTCTTCGCGCTCGTCAGCTTTCCTTATGTATTTAAGTTTCTCTGGGCTCCTATGGTGGATGTGGTGAAGTTGCCCTTTTTGCATCGGTTGGGTCAACGGCGCAGTTGGCTCATTTTTGTGCATCTCTGTTTGATCGTCGGGTTAATCGCCATGGGGTTTTCTGATCCAAGGCCCGACCATTTAATTCCCATTGGCATCATTGCCTTGGTTCTTTCTTTTTTGGCGGCGACCCAGGATATTATTGTGGATGCTTATCGCATTGAGATCTTGAATAAAGATCAATCCATTCCGGGGGTCAGCCTGTTGATTTTTGGGTATCGGTTAGGGTCTCTCACCGCTAAAGCTGGCCCTTTGTATTTGGCTCATTACTTCAATTGGACAGTGGCATATATTGTTATGGCGCTTCTCGTCGGCATTGGGATCATCGCGACGTTATTCAATCCCGAGCCCGTGCATACGAACAAAAAAAGGACGTTATCCACCACCATCATCGAACCCTTTTACGAGATTATTCGACGTTCTTCCTTTTGGCCAGCCATGATTGCTTTTGTGATTTTGTACCGTCTGAGTGACGCCATGATTCATAATATGGCCTCTACCTTTTATCTGGAAATCGGGTTTTCCAAGACAGATATAGCTTCTGTCATGAACGTCTTTGGAGTTTGTGCCACCATTGTGGGAGGATTCCTAGGAGCCGCCGTTGTAAAACGATTCCATATTTACAAAGGATTGTTTTTTTGCGGTGTGTTTCATGCCCTCTCGAACCTCATGTTTGTTTTGCTGGCCTATACCGGCAATGATCTACCCACTTTCTATCTGTCTGTGGCGGTTGAGAACATCACAGGCGGGATGAGCACGGCAGCTTTCTTTGTGTATTTATCTCGGGTGTGTCACTTAAATTCAGCCGCCACTCAGTTTGCGCTTTTAACGTCTCTCTGGTCTCTTTCAACACCCCTGGCGAGCTTAAGTGGATGGATCGTGGACCAGCTTTCCGGGCATTGGATCGCCTTTTTCTTGCTGACGGTTGTGGCGGCAGTGCCAGGCATTGTGCTGATTCGGTTGTTGCCTAAGTATGCCTTGGGGAACGAAGGCGCCATTGACCCGGTGACATGAATTTTCTCCACAGTTCATCCTCTTCGTCTCTCTCTGTGGGGATTTTTTTGAAGACGATAGAAGATTCAGCTGATACCATATTAATGGAGGAGGACTAGGGATGATGCGGATACTTTTTTTCTTCTTTTTTTGGGGCCTCTGGGGCACGAGCGGGGCGGCTTCTGTTGACAGAGGAGATATAGAACCGGCGCCCCCTCTTGAAAAACATCTGTCACCGAGTATTGGAACGATAACAGCCGGGTATGACCGTGTCTTTGAAAAGCCCAATGCGTGGAGCGAAGCATTTTTGGGCCATATAAAATTGGAGGATTTCCAGCGCTATCTTTCCACCCCTCAGGAGGAGGGACAGGAAGAAAAGAAACACCCCAGGTTGGGCCAGTTTTATCAGTCACGCGTTGACGCGTACAATAAATGTGTCAGAGCGCTGAACAAGCTAACGCTGGCTCAGCAACAATTCTGGGGTCAGCAGGCTGACCTTTTTACGGATCCTTTTCTGTTTGTGCGCGCCCAGCGTATTCCTAAGATCCCCGCGAAGAGGTTAAAGGAGATGACCAGGTTAACTGACCTAAAAGAAGGTGAGGAAAAACATTTATTTTCCATCTTTTTGTATATAGGGCAGGCAAGAAAAGAAAAACTGGAGACGATTAATCTTAGTTTTACGTCCAGCAGAGCAGAGCTGTCTGAGAGAGAACGCTTCATCAAGGGAGAGGCAGAAGAACCGACCCCAAGCTGCTGGCCTTGTTGGAAAAGAGGGGCGGCATAGGTGCCGGGCGTTCTGGACATAAAACTCCGTCGTGTTTTTTACTTAAGGGGCTGAAGTAGGGAAGACCTAAAAATAGGTGTCTCTGGAAAAGCACCTACCCTTAAGAAAGAATATAACTTGTACTGCGGCCTCCTTGAGGATTCTGTTGTAAAATATCGTAGGCAAGCAAATCTTTGATGTCTCTGAGGGCTGTATCCTGAGAACATTTTGTAATCTTTGCGTACTTGCCTGTTGTTAAATGTCCCTCGAAAGATCTAAGCATCAGATTGAGAATTTTAATTTGTCGCTCATTTAGAGGATGCTTTTCTGCTTTTTTCCAAAAACGGCTTTTCTGTAGCGTAGACTCAAGAAGAATTTCTGAACCCTTTATAGCGTTCTGCAGACATTCTATAAACCAGAGTAGCCATTCCGTAATATCTAAATCGCCTTTCTGTCCCCACTCGAGCTTGTCATAATAGAGGGAACGTTCTTTTTCGATCCAGAACGACATACTATAAAATCGATCGATGGATTGATCGGAACGGGTAAGAAGCAGATCTGTCAGAGCCCGTCCGATTCGTCCATTCCCATCCTCAAAAGGGTGGATGGTGACAAACCAAAAATGGGCAATCCCTGCTTTTAAAACAAGATCAATTGAAGATTCCTCATTAAACCACGAAAGAAACAAAGCCATCTCTTTCTCAAGTTTTTGGGCTTCTGGCGCCTCAAAGTGGACCCGCTCCCGTCCCATTGGACCAGACACAACTTGCATAGGACCTTCTTGCTCTGTGCGCCATGTCGCTACTTTTATCTGTTTCATCCCACTTCTGCCGGTGGGAAACAAAAGAGCATGCCATCCAAAAAGGCGATCTTTTGTGAGGGGCTTACCATAATTGCGAGTTGCATCAAGCAGCATATCCACCACCCCATCAATGTGTCGATCTTGAGGGAAAATGGAAACCGTATCAATACCAAGTTTTTTGGCAAGAGATGACCGAACAGCTTTTGGATCTAGTATCTCTCCTTCAATGGAGCTTGTTTTCACGACATCAGCGGTTAAAATTTCGAGACTTGCTTCCTGACGCGTATTAAATCCTAACTCTCCCATTTTTCCTAAAAGATGCCCTTGTAAATATCTCACCTGAGCCAATCTAGGATTTACTTTTTCTTCCTGCCATTTAAAGTGAGGCCATTCTAGTCTTTCATGAATAAACATTCTATTCTCCGCAAGTTATAAGGAGATTATATTACTTAATCACCGCAAATACAATTAAATACCGCATAATATGCGGAGAATAAATTATCGTGACAATCGAGTCCTTGCAGTCCCTGTTTCTTTATGGAGACAGATCCTTGCTTTTTCGGGTTTTTGTTGTTCAATTTCCTTTCTAAAAGAGAAGATCAGCGTTAATTGACATCTATAGAATGTTTTGTTCTAATAAGAGGGAACAGGGAAAAATCATGACCAACAGCCGTATTTTAAGCTTAATAATCCTTTGTGGATCCTATCTCACATATGCAGGGTTTACACCCTATTATCCTGGGTATGGGAATTTGGCCCCATCGTATTCCTATCAGCAGCCTTCCTATTATGGCGGGGGATACCAACAGCCTGGGTATGGAGGATACCAACAGCCTGGGTATGGAGGATACCAACAATCCCCCTATGGCGGAGGGGGTTATCCGCAACGGTTTGGGGCATCACCTCTGCAGAGACTTTCCCAGGGGCAATGGTCCGGCGGGGGCTCTGGGGGCTCTATTTTTGACTGTTCGGCTAATAGCTGTGGCACCTTGAAAGGCTTCAAAAAATGTTTGGGGAGCCAGAAAAGCGCGTATCGGTATTTTATTTTCCATCCCGAGGCGCTCGAGTCCCGTCAGGCCAGAACCCGGCTTCGCACGTTTATTAATGATCACCCCAAATGCTATACCCAGTTTTGTAATCGGGTTTGTTCCACCGTTCCTGAGCAGTTTCTAGGGGCGGCGAGAAAGAGGCCGCAGAAAGCCAACTGGCTGAGACGGCAGGCGGATTGGGCACGGCAAAATAAGGCGTGGCGCACGCGGGAAGCCCACACAAGATTCAGAACGAGGATCAGAATAGAAGATCTGTGTAAAAGGCAGGATAACCGCGGCAAAGAGATTCGCCTCTGGTGCAGTGAATGCGCGGACTATTTAAAAGGTGACCGTGAAATGATTGACGCTTGTCGGGCAGAGATTACTTATAATATATCGCCTGTAATAAGATTCCGAAAGAGGGGTCAACAAGGGCAGGTTCAACATGTGGTAGCGCAAGAAGAAATAACTATCGGTGGGGGAGACGCCCCTCAAATGCAAGGGCAAAGACAGCAAAAGACCCAGATAAAAACAGTGGAGCAAAGACAGCAGCAGGGGACTGTCGTAGAAAAAGAAGCCGGTCCTGGTGGTGTAGTCATGAGCAGTACGTCATCCCAGCGGTCTGAGTCCAGTCAAGGGTCTGAGCAGAGCTCGGATCGCTGGGATGACGATGAGTCTTCAGACGATGATTCTGGAGAGGAGTTTTCAAGCGCATCCTCAGACTAACAGCAGCCGAAGAAGATAGATCGTTTCTACCATCTCTTTTTAACTTGAGCCAAGGTCATGTGCTCGTTTCTGATTCTTTCCATAACACGAGGGTTCCCTTTGGGGTCAATACGTCGTCCCAACAGATAGACTTCTATGTCTAGTTGGGCACATTTGGCTCGGCTGATCTCATTTTCTCTTTCGCCCTTTACAACTTGTTGGGCATACGGATAATCTAAAACGCCTTTTCTAACAGCTTCCATGGCAAGTGGTTTTGTCTTGGCATCATTCCATCCCCCTGGTTGCTCCGTATCTCTCTTTAGAATTCCCAACGCTTGATTAATAATCTGGTCTCGTTTAAGGGCTTCTTCCACAATCTTAGTGCCGAAAGGTTTGTTGTTTTGGATACGGTCAACCATGGTCCAGTTAAAGTCATCCCACTTGTCTGTGCTACACCAGGCAACCGGGTTATGGGAGGCTGATTCTAAGCGCTGCGCAAATGCCTTGACTATGGAGAGGTTCTCTTGGTGCTGTCTTTTTTCTTCTCTCTCGGCTTGCTCACGATCTTGTTTCGCTTGACGTTGACGGGCGGCGTCCTCTCTGTCGGTTTGCTCACGAGCGCGTTGCTCTCTTTCTTGCTTGGCTGTCTTAGCCGCTTGAGCTTTATCAAACGCCAAGCGGTCTTCTTCTATCTTGGCCTGACGATTCATGGCTCTCGCTTGATCATTCATCGCACGAAGGGAGAGACGGGCCATCCGGTCTTCATAATCATCATATCCATATCCCCCGGTGGCAGCCTCACTGAGCCCTTGGGACAAGACGATCCCCAGGGTGATTAAAATACTTTTTTTCATACCGAAACTCCTTGTATTCATTGCAGTAACGTACACTATTGAAACGTCTGCCCCTTTTATATAATTAAAGCAAGTAGAAAATTCAAGGAATTGTGTATAAAAATGAGAAAAGAATACCAGGGGCGGTAATCCCCCATACCGAGTTCTTCTTTAGAAAATCATTCAGACTCAATCTATACAAAAGGACATAGTATTCTAAAAACCATTTGATATATCTTAATAAATAGACTTGAAATTTTTTTTGAAAGGAGATAGTGTGCTCATGGTTGAGCAGAGGACATTATGAAAACCAGGTCTTTTTTTTTCACTCGAGTGGTGGTTATCCTTTGGATAGTTTTGTTTGGAATCAATGCTATTGCCGATCCAAAAAAGATAAATATTAATTCTATCAAAACTTTTTTCGATCAACGTTTTAAAAACTATAAAAATAAACAGGTTCTTGGCGAGAGAATTCTTTCACCTAATTCGGTGAAACGCTTATATTTAGTGGAATTTCCCTTAGAAGACATGCCGGATGAAGAGAAGGCGAAACTTCTTGAGAATGAGGATCCTGAGGCATTTTATTATGGATATGGGGGGGAAATCGACTACGAAAAAGCACGTCTTATCGCTTATTCACACTTGGGGAAAACACCCAAAGGTGAGAGGCTCTCTCTGGCGGCATTGTCTGTGCTGATGATGATTTATGGGAACGGGCAGGGTGTGAAATCTAATTTCGAGTTGGCTCAGTTTTTTGCTGTTGTGGAGGGGGGATCTCACTTTGAATTGACGGGAGAATTAATGGATTTAGAGGAACGTAAATCCAAGGGTTGGAAAGGAGAGGAATTTTCTTTCTGTGACCATACAACAAGTGGATTTCGTGAGGGATATTGTAAACGCATACATCGAGATCTTCAGCGCTTTAGGCACAATAAAGCCTTCCTAATTTTATCTCAACATTGGACACCTCCCCAAATTCAAGCATTTGAAAGATTAAAAAAGAAAGCTTTGCGTTACTTTTTGAGCCAGTCTCAGAATGAAATAGATGGATCTGGATCAGCGGGCACTGCTTTTATCCTTGAGGAAGAGATGAATCACCATGATGCTTTTAAGAAATTGATCGAACAGCTTGAAGAGAACGAAATTTCTTCCTTTTCTAAAGAAGAATTTGATGAATCGAATAAAAATCTTAAAACTGCCTGTAAAGATGCTTGTGAATATCTTGTACGTTCAGAAGAAAAATTCATCGATTTAATAGGTTTTAAAAAGGAAGATCTCAAAAAAACCCAACAAGATTGGGCCCAATACAGAGATGCTTTCTTTAATTTTTCAAGGGTGAGATATCCAAAAGTTTCAAAAAATACTCTAGGAAAAATATTAACAGATATGAGGATAGAAGAACTCCAGAGAATTAGGGGCTGTCCCTTAACAAATCCTTATGCTATCTGAGACAACCCCAACTATTATTGTCAGAACACCGAAGGGGGTTCTGATAAGGTTCCTTAGTTGTAATATATTTTCACTATGTCGAGTGCGTCTCTTTGGTACCTATCACCCAGTCTATCCCAATTGTCATCTAAAATGGAAAAGTCCGCACCTCTTTCTCTGTCTTTAGAAGAAAGACTTTCGCTGGGGGGCTCTCCTAGATTGAAACTTCTGCCCCTTCTCCATACTTAAAGCAAGCAGAAAATTCAAGAAATTGAATGTGAACGCTCCACGGAGAAATTATTACAAAAAAATGTAAAGAAGATTAGGAGAAACGGTTTAAGATAGGATACAATGACGAACGCTTTTAAAGCCTTAAGTAAAATATTTTGTACCATTAGTCAGACATATCAATCTTGGAGGGGGAACGGAAAAATGATCGTAGGACTTAAAAACGATAAAGAAAAAACCTCTAATAACAACGGCACGCACTCTTTAAAAGATCAACTCTATGATTTTTTGGAAGATCTGCCGAGGCAAGAGGGAGGGGTTACGCATATTTGCAGTTTTTTCGTCTCTCTTGCGAATCAACAGCATAGTCTTTCAGATATTTTATACGAGATTGGAGAAGATCCCCGTCTGTACTTTTGGCTTAAGTTAGTTATTGGCTCGCTCAGCTTTAAAGAAAGTGACCAGTTGACTAAAACTTTGAGATCAATGTTCCCTAAAGAAGGGCCCTTGATGCAGGAAGTAAATTTTTTCTTTTTATCTCATCAAAAGAAACTGATTCAAGAAATTGCGTCTCATCTCACAAAGCAAGTCAGCCTCTCCCCCCTTCAAAGTCATGAAGGAACGGCATAAGTTCAAGGGGCAGAAAAAATTTAGAATAGTGTAGTCGGGCCTTTTCTTGGGGGTCTCTTTCCAACGGTCCTTATCGGGGTTGATTTTTTCCGATTTTTCAACTGGATCTATATTTTTAGTCGATATAGAAACTAAAAGTACTTGTGGGGAGGAGATTTGATGAAATCACTGATTTATGGTGCCGTGTTTTTTGTTCTGAGTGGATGGGGAGCCGGAGCTGACTTGGGGCCAGATGTGTTTTCTATGCCCTCAAGTTCTAGCCTGAAAAGTCACTCACCGTACACTATGAAAGTTGAAGCAGATCCTTTGGCTCTCGCTCGAGTTTTATGTTTGGATGGGGGTGGCGGTCGCGGTATTTATACGGCCGCAGTCCTCGATTATCTAGAGGAAGAATTGCAGGGGAAAAGAGTTTGTGATTTTTTTCAAGGTGGCATTACAGGCACGTCAACAGGGTCCTTAATCGCCTTAGCCATTTTGGCACCAACTCATTTTAATAAAGCCACCGGAAAAAGAGAAGAGGGTCCATACCCTGCTAACGAAATTGTGGATTTTTACGAAGATATGATTAAAGAAGTATTCAAAGGATGGACACCTGCTAATTGTTGGAGAAATGTGAGTCATGGATACGATGAGGGGTGCTTCTCCAGCCTAAAGAAAACCCTTTGGAGCATGATGACTTGTTTTGGGTGCTGTGCTTGCTATAAAAATTGTGATGGATTTTGTGGTCCTCGGTACAGCAACCATAGTTTGAGGGCATTTTTAGAGAGGCACTTTGGGGACCTCACCTTGGCAGATGCTTTGGTGCCTGCTCAAATAGTTTCTTATGATGTTTCTCAAAACAGGCCTATTTATTTTAGCAGTTTCAAAACTCCTAAAGTAAGATTTGTGGATGCTGCTTTGTGCTCTTCAGCCGCCCCCACTTATTTCCCATCTGTCTCCATTGAAGACGGTAGAAATGGCACTTATCCTTGTGTGGATGGAGGCGTTTTTGATAACAGTGCGTGTTTGGCTGCTTTAAAGCTAGGTCTTCTCCATTCTGCTTCTCTGATGTCCCCTGCCTCGACACGTCATCTGGATAATTTTGTCTTATTATCCATCGGAACAGGAGAAGAAAACATTGATTCACGGTATAAAAAACTAAAGCACTCAGGTAAACTTAGGTGGGCATCCGATGCTATTAAGATTAGTATGGAGGGAACGTCTAAAGCGGCTCATGAGAATCTACAGGATATCTATGAAGCCAGTGGCGTCAGGGATGAACGATATTTCAGAATCCAAACCATTTTAACTCCTAAAGAAAGCCAAATGGATAACACAAAAGAGAGCATAACGGAGGCGTTGGTAAACAAAGCACGGAACGATGTAAGCGATGACAGTAAACCATTCCGACGTTTCGTGAGATATCACATTGAAGGGAAACTTAAAAGGGAAATAAAAGAAGATGCACAGGAAGATCAGGAGGTTCTACAACAGTTCCAGGCTCTTAACACCTCTCTAGCTCAAGTTGCCCATTCCGAAGTTTAAAAGAGGCCCAAACTACAGCTCAACTTCCAAAGGTGTTCAGAGTCCTTGCCTGTTGCTGAAAAACCCATATGGCCTGAGCGATCTCAAAAAGGACTATATGGCTCGTTATTTTTGTTCGATCAAAGCCTGAGTCTCTGTAAGGCTGAAGAACTCCTCTTTCATTTAAATAGGCAAGAAATTCCTTAAATCTCTCCCCCGTTGGAATTCGACTTCTTATTAATTTCCGTTGGGTTTTGTCATCTCCCCGCGGGAGTAGATGCGTTGCGGGTTTTTGTTGTAGTTTTTCCTCATTCGCTTCACCCCCCGCCGCCTGCAAAGAAGGCAAGGACAAACAGGTTATCAAGGCGGTTGCGCATATCCATGGAACAGCTTTCATGATGGGTCTCCTTAAAAGTTATAACGCTATGATGATCTTTGACACCCTACGCTTTTTTCATCAAGGCGAAAATATAAAAAAATTAAATTTTCCGAAATAAAAAAACTCAGACAAGGCCAAGCTGATCTTTTCTCGCGTTCTCTCTTGCAAAAAGTTTGAAGCGTGCTAATATCCTGCGATAAACAAGCGGGAATAGCTCAGGGGTAGAGCACAACCTTGCCAAGGTTGGGGTCGAGGGTTCGAATCCCTTTTCCCGCTCCAAGTTTTCTGGTTTATCCCCCTTCCAGATCCTGCTAAGATAACCCCACGTTGTCGAGATGGTTAGGTTTTTAAGAATGGATCCCCAAGAAAAAAGACAAGAGAAAAATCCCATCATAAAGCGGATAGAAGCGGTGGCTCAAGCGTACAAGTTTCCGGCGCTTTTTTATCAGTTCCTTTCTTTCTTTCTGTCCCAAGCGTCGCTTGAAGATCTTGCCCAATATGCGCCGGAGGAATGGGTTCGCCTTGTGTCCCATGGGTTTGATGCCTGTCATGCGCAAAAAGGGAGGCGGTCGTCTGTGACCCTTTACAATTTATCAGACTTGTCAGATCTGCAGACTCAGGGGGGTGATCAGGCGGTGATCGAGATTGTCCACCCCCATCTTCCCTTTTTGGTGGATTCCCTCTATGCCACCTTGGTGGCCGAGCGCCACCATATTTCTCTTTTCCTGCACCTTATTTTAAAAATCACTCGGACGGCAGAGGGCACCCTCCTCTCGTTGGAACGGGGCAAGGCGTCTTTAGGGGAAGAAGGATTAGAATCTTTCCTGCATATTCATTTAGAGAACCCTCTTTCCTCTTCGGAAAAAAGAGACTTGCAGCAGAGCTTAGAGGCTGTAATCCAAGACGTGAAGATTGCCGTGGAAGAGTGGCAACCCATGCGGGAGCGGGTGCAAAAATGTTTAGAAGAGATTCACTCAAGCAGGACCCCTTTGAGCGAGACCGAAAAAAAAGAACAATCGGATCTTCTCAAATGGTTGGATGAAGGATTTTTTACTTTTTTGGGGTATCGGTTTTATGGAGCAGCGGCTGGTGGGGCGGAAGAAACATTAGGTGTCGCCAAAACACATAAGGGGAGTTTCTTTGGTCCAGACGAGCGCACCGAACAAACCATCCTCAGTCAAACAGGGGGTCTGGCTCCCTATTTCAGTGTGACGAAAACCATGGTGCAATCTAAAGTGCATCGCCCTGTGCCCATGGATGTGATTCGGTTTACCGCATTTGACTCCCAAGGCAATGTGCGAGGAGAGCATGAATTTTTTGGACTGTTCACGGCGGCGGTATATAACGCGCGGCTTCAGGATATTCCCTTTATCCAAACAAAGGTTGCCCAAGTTTTAAAGGCCTGCCATGTCCAGCCAGATTGGTATGACGGGCGGCGGTTGATGTATATTCTGGAATCGTTGCCACGGGATCTTTTGTTCCAAATTTCCGTTGCAGAACTGGCGAAATTTTCCCAGTC
This sequence comes from Alphaproteobacteria bacterium RIFCSPHIGHO2_01_FULL_41_14, assembly GCA_001767855.1. Classification (NCBI taxonomy): domain Bacteria; kingdom Pseudomonadati; phylum Pseudomonadota; class Alphaproteobacteria; species Alphaproteobacteria bacterium RIFCSPHIGHO2_01_FULL_41_14. The sequence continues at coordinate 279,454 of MEMF01000002.1, forward strand.
TATTTTGAAATTAAAGGAACGACACAAGCTCTCTTTGTTTGTGCTCCCGGACCCCTTAGGACACTTTATGTGGAACCTTATTTATATTCCACGGGATCGCTATACGGCAGCCCTGGCGGGTGACATGGGGGAGATGCTGGCAGATTGTTACAAGGGCGCGCTCGTCTCTCATAATACGCACATTGGGGGGGATCTGTCTTTTGCGCGGGTTGAATATATTATTTCAACGGATGCCCATCCTCAGCATAAAATTATGTGCGACATTCAAAGTACAGAGCTTGCCCTCTCTGAGCTCTCTCTCTCGTGGGAAGAGTGTCTGAAAAAAGAATACCGAGAACACACTAAAAAAAGCGATCTGATGGGCACGCGTTTGTTCTCGTCTGCATACCAAGAACATTTTTCTGTCAGAGAGGCTTTAAAAGATCTGCCCTTCATAGAAGAGGCCGTGAAAACGGCGTCGAAAGGCATTCGGTTCTACCAGAGCAAAGAAGACACCACCCTTCATGTCAAAATTTTTAGTCCGGCTCATCCTTTGTTTTTGTCAGATATTTTTCCCACTCTTGAACATATGGGCTTACGTATCTTAACAGAAGCCTCTTACAAAATAGGACAAGGATCAGAGAGTGTTTGGCTACATCATTTTAAAGCGGAACCAGCGCACTCACCAACAGAGCGGTTTCAAGATATTTATGGCAACTTTTTGAAAGTTCTCACGAAAGTACTGCACCAAAAAGCAGAGGATGATTCCTTTAACCGTCTTGTTTTGGTGAGCAATCTGACGGATCGGCATCTCTTATTGGTGCGGGCTTATTATCATTATCTTTGCCAATTGGGGTGGCCCTTTATGCGAGCCGCCATTGTCTCTGCTCTGGAACGGTATCCGTCCTTTTTAAAGAAGCTTGGGCAATTGTTTTACAAACAGTTTGATCCGGCTTCTTCAGCTGCAGCAGGGGAAGAAGAAGCTCTCTTTTCTATGATGAAGGAAGATCTGATGGCCATTGAAAGCGGAGAAGATGAAGCCATCCTCTCGGGTCTATTGACGCTCATCAGAGCCACTCAACGCACAAACTTTTTTCAGCTGGATGACGCGGGCAACCCCAAAGAATATGTGTCTTTAAAATTTTTACCGGCTCTCATTGAACCGCTCTCAGACACCAAACCGTTGTATGAGGTTTTTGTGTATGCGCCAGAGGTGGAAGCTATCCATTTGCGGAGTGGAAAGGTGTCACGGGGGGGCATTCGATGGTCAGACCGACGCTTGGATTATCGCAAGGAAGTTTTAGAACTCATGAAGGCGCAGCTTGTTAAGAATGCAGTGATTGTCCCTATGGGGGCCAAGGGTGGGTTTTATGTGAGGACTCCTTTGGAACATCTTTCGTTTGCAGAACGTCAAGATGTGGGCATCCAGGCTTATAAAACCATGATTCGCGGGTTGTTGGATATTACAGATAATTTAGTAGATGGTCACGTTATTCCTCCTCCCTTCGTGAAGCGTCGGGATGAAGATGATCCGTATCTTGTAGTAGCGGCTGACAAAGGAACAGCCACCTTTTCAGACATCGCGAATGAGTTGTCTAAGGACTATGGATTTTGGTTGGGCGATGCCTTTGCTTCTGGCGGATCGGCAGGGTACGACCACAAAAAGATGGGGATTACTTCTCGGGGTGCCTGGGAATCTGTCAAAAGACATTTCCGGGAATTAGATAAAAAGATGGACCATCCCTTTACCGTGGTAGGGGTGGGGGATATGTCGGGAGATGTGTTTGGCAACGGCATGCTCCTTTCTCCCAAAATTCAGTTGGTGGCAGCGTTTAATCACGCCCATATTTTGATTGACCCGAGACCGGATGTGGAGGTGAGTTACAAAGAAAGAAAACGTCTCTTTGAGCTGCCTCGATCTCAGTGGTCAGATTATAATCCTGCTCTTCTTTCCAAGGGAGGAGGGATTTTCGAACGGAAGGCAAAATCTATTCGTCTCTCAGCAGATGCCCAAGCTCTCTTGAAAGTGACAGAGAGGGATATAAAGCCGGATACGCTGATCCAGCAGATTCTGAAGCTCCCAGTGGATCTTTTATGGTTCGGGGGGATCGGGACTTATGTGAAAGATCGCAAAGAAACAGAGGGGGAAGTGGGAGATCGAGCGAATGAAGCGGTACGCGTCAATGGCCAGGACGTGAGGGCCCAAATCATTGGGGAAGGGGCAAACCTGGCCATGACTCAAAGGGGCAGAATTGCGTATGCGCTCAAAGGGGGCAAACTCAATCGAGATTCGGTGGACAATTCCGCAGGTGTGGATTGCTCGGATCATGAAGTTAACATCAAGATTCTGTTTCAAGGCATTGTGAAGGCTGGCAAGTTACAGGAAGAGGGCAGAAATACCTTGCTAAAAGAGATGACAGCAGAGGTGGCTCAGTTGATTTTGCGGCATAACTATCTTCAAACGCAGGCCATCAGCCTCATTGAAAGCCGGGGGTATAAAGCACTCGCGCGGCAAAACCGGTTGATTCGGTTTTTGGAAGCAGAGACGCGTCTGAACCGAGATCAAGAAGCGCTCCCGTCAGAAGAAGATGTGGAACGACGGATTGAAAAACAGAGAGGGTTAACGCGCCCTGAAATTGCTGTTCTGGTTTCTTATACAAAGCTGTATTTATACGAGAAAATTTTAGAATCAGATTTACCAGAAAGCCCTGATCTTACCCATTATTTAAGGGCGTATTTCCCCAAACCGTTGCAAGAAAAATACCCCACGTTCATCGACCAACATCCGCTGAAACGAGAGTTAATTGCCACCAGTGAAGCTAACTTCTTAGTGAATCGATTAGGAACAACTTTCTTCTTTGAATTGGAAGAGAGGTTGAAGACGCCTTTAACGGAACTCATCCGCCTCTTTGCTCAGATGCGCTGGGCCTGGAAATTAGAGGCGTATTGGGTACGGATCGAATCTCTAGAGGGAGCTGTGCCGTACCAGATGCAAAATAAACTCTTTAATTTCCTCATTTCTTTTTGTGAGAAGGCTCTCGAAGGAGCTGTCCAAGAAGGCATTTCTTTTTTGCCAGAACCAGGTCCCGTATTTCAGAAAAGATTGGTTCGAGACGGGATGAGTGAAAAAGAATTGGAAAGGTTGAGAGCTGGAATTTTACACGTAAATCAGACAGTTGGGTCGACTGATCTCTTTCGGAAGTTTTTAGCTCAACTTACGGAGATTTTGTAGTTCTTGTGCGAGAAGAGGAACGTTTGAGTATGTCTAAGACCCCTAGATCATTGAAGAAACCTGCGTACTGCGTAGCGAATTGACCTAAATTAGATTAAGGATCAGTTTAATGAGTATCTCTTTATCTGAGGGGTGACTTTGAGCTATCAACAGAGCCAAAGTTGTCAAAGTCTCATTTGTAACGACATCGGTGTTTACACCATGTTGTTTTAGATAAAGGAGAAACAAAAAGCTTGCGGTTCTTTTGTTTCCATCAACAAAAGGGTGATCCTTAATGACAAAATAAAATAAGTGAGCTGCGCGTTCTTTAACGGAAGGATAGAGCATTTTCTGTCCAAAAGTTTGATGAACATTGCCAAAAATTTCCTTAATACCGTGATTTTGAGGTCTGGCAAATAGGTCTGAAGCCTCTCCTTTTTCTCTGAGTTTTTCTGCAAGGGAAGCAATAGCTTCTTCTGCTTCTTCTTCATCCAAAAGTGGGGGCACTTCTAAATCAGCAGGTCTCTCTAGCTTATTCTCATCATAGGCTAATAGAAGATGCCACGCTTTTGCAAATTTTTGAATAATTTCTAAAGCATTTTCTCCAATGTCTGTAATTTCTCCAGATTCTTTCAGACTTCTCTGGAGTAGATTTAAAGCGCTTGTAATTTCTTTGAGGCTTTTTTCACTGAGACGTCGTTGATTGAGAGTATATCCTTTAAGCAAATGGTGATTGAGAACCTGAGTCGCCCAACGTCTGAATTCTGTGCCTCTCTTTGAGTTTACCCTGTAGCCTACGGATAGGATGGCGTCCAAATTGTAATGGTTTACTTTATACGTTTTATTGTCAGTGGCAGTTGTTGCATAATTTGCAACAACTGATTTCCTTTCTAGCTCCTTAGTTTTAAAAATTTGAGAAAGATGCCTAGAAATCACGGACTTATCTCGTTGAAATAGCCCTGAAATCTGCATTAGGCTAAGCCAAATTGATTCGCCTTTTAGAACAACCTCTAAATTAATCTCCCCATCCTTGGAATGAAAGATAATTTGATTTTTTGTGATCTCTAAGTCATTGGCCATTTTAAAGAGTCCCTTAGGAAACCGGAAGAGAGGCTTCCAGTTCCTTTTCCGATCCTATTGTAAGAGGGTTTTTTCGTAATTTCTATCTTTTCTTTGCCATCATGGGCTCGTCGATCTTTGAGGACAGAGCCAGATATTTGATTGGAAATCGATAAAAATGCCCCCATCAGGGCAGAGTCGTCGAGTGTATGTGATTTGCTCCCCAAAACTCAGGCCAATCAGATGGTACGTAAATCTTCGGCCAAATAAAATCAGGCGACAATTGATGCCGAAACCAAGTCATTTGCCGTTTGGCGTAATGGCGCGTTTTTTGCTGAATTTGTTCCGTCATTTCGCCGTGCACGAGATGTCCTTCTAAATAAGATAGAATTTCTTCGTATCCCAATGTCTTTTTAGCCGTGAGGGAGGGCAGGATGTGGCGCTCTTTTAAGCGCCTCACCTCGTCGATGGCGCCATTTTCTAGCATATGCTCCACTCGCTTATTGAGGGCGGCATACAGGGTTTCCCGATCTGGGTCGATCAAAATTATTTTCAGAGGGGGGGAGAGGGGAACGATTTTTTCTTTAGGAATTTTCTGCCACTCTAGAAGAGGTTTTCTTGTGTGACGGATGACTTCAAGAGCCCGTAAAATACGTTGTGTATTCCGGGGGTCCATTTTCTCTGCCGTCAACGGATCTTCTTCTTTTAACAGCTGGAACATCTGGGTGGTGGAGGTGGCGGCCAAGAGAGAGTCTAGCTCTGCACGCAGAGAGGGAGGGATATCTGGAATGGGGCTTAATCCCTCTAACAAAGTCTTTATATAAAGACCGGTGCCCCCCACAAGAATGGGGGGATGAGGGGGGGATTTTTTTAAAACCGCTTCCACAGACTGAAGCCATTTTCCCGCCGAGTTAATGTCAGTAATGGGCAGAATACTATAGAGAAAGTGGGGAACGGAGGCCTGGTCTGAAAGCGTCGGTTGGGCCGAGAGAATGGGGAGCTCTTTGTAAAGCTGCATGCTATCCGCATTGAGGATGTGACCATTTACATGACGGGCAATATCTAGGGCAAGGGTTGACTTCCCCGAGGCTGTAGGTCCACAAATAATATAGGTTGTCATTTTAGGCTTGTACTTCTTTCAGAATGGGACGGGCTGTTTTTAATAAAGAAAAGTGCTGATCGGCCAAACATAGCACTTGGTCACAATAATCCAAAGCTAAGTTTTTTTGGTGCAGAGACAGAAGAACAATCTTATCTTGCTGTGCATATGCCCGCAGTACCTCAAGGGCGATTGTTTGATAGGTGTCATCCAAATGGCTGGTAAGCTCATCTAGGATAAGAATATGTGTGTGTCTCATCACGGCGTACGCTAGAAACACGCGCGCTTTTTCACCAGAAGAGAGGGTTAAAAAGTTTTGGTCTAAAAGGGGATGCAAAGCCAGGGTTTTCAACAGCGGGTGATCTAGATGAAATTTCGGGTTATGGATGGTCATGACCTGTTTGGTTGAAAGTGGCCAATGACAGGTGAGCGTAGCAGGGATATAGGTACGGATCTCTGTGAGGTCTTTAAGAGAGTACGTGGCCAAGTCTTTATGATGGAGGGATATCTTTCCTGTATAATCAGGATTTAACCCAGCAATGGCACGCAAAAAAGAAGTTTTCCCCGTGCCATTTGGGCCCGTGATGCCGATGAGATGTGACCTCGAAAAATGAGCAGAATAACCTTTGAGTAGAAGTTTAGAATGGTATTTCAACGTAAAGTTTTCAAAACGAATCATGGGAGGACCCTTTCTTTTTGAGGATGAGGAACAGGAAAAAAGGAGCACCCAAAAGAGCGGTAATCACTCCTATTTTTATTTCGGTGTGCGTGGGCAGAAGCCTCACAACGATATCGGCCACAAGACAGAGGAAAGCCCCTCCCAAGGCAGAGGGAAGAAGAAGATCGCTGGGTTTCACCTTCAGAAAATGCCGCAAGATATGAGGGACAATAAGCCCCACAAACCCAATTGTTCCTCCCATGGCGGTCAGTGGGCCAATGCAAAGAGCAATCCCAACAATGATCATTTGGGTGGATCGCCTTAAGGAATACCCAAGCGTTGCTGCCATCTCTTCTCCCAAGCTTAAGGCATCTAAAAGCGGACGCTGGATCCACAGCAGCACGACTCCGACTCCCAAGAAAGGAAGGGTAAAAAGAATATTCTCTAAGGGTTGTTGGTCAAACGATCCTAAAAGCCAAAACATAATTTCTAAATTTTTGTAAGGATTTTTAGAGAGGTTGAGGGTGAGCGCTGTTAAGGCGCTAAAGAGACTGTTAAAAGAGAGACCAATCAGAATCAGTGTCAAGATGTCTGATTTTTTTAAAGAGATGACATACAGAAAAAACATGAGTGTGAAGGTACCTATGACACCGCAGAAAGAGGTTAAAAAAGGAGAGATCCCAAAAGAAAGGGCGAGAACGGCCCCAAAAGAAGCGGCAGAAGAAATCCCGATAATGCCAGCGTCAGCAAGAGGGTTCCTTAAATACCCCTGAAGGACAGCACCCGTTAGGCCCAACATACCACCTGTTAGAAGCGCTAGAAGGGTGCGGGGAAGTCGTAAAATTTCAAGGACGGTCCAAAATGTCTCAAAATCTTTTATCAGGAGAGAGAAGGGAAAATTTCCCACCAAGAGAGAACTCAAAATGCTGACGACGAGCAACGTAAAGAGGATGATGAGCAGGGCGGGTTTACGCATGGGATGTTTCTCTCAATAGACGAATCAACTCAAACACAGCCGGGGGATAGGGACACAGGGTTAATCGATAGGGAATTTTCTGAAGCGTTATTTTTTTCTTTTTGAGATGGTCCCAGAGAGGGTGAGGTCTCGGCGTATCTGAAAAGAAAACAGCGGATAGAGGGGTAGAGAGAAGAGACTCTAAGGAATTATAGGTCCATCCTTCTTTGGTGCCATACAGATTTTCATATCCAGCCGCTAGAAGAACTTCATTTAAGAGGGTATGATTTCCAGGAGAAAGCCCTTGGGCTTCGTAGAACGCCGCTTTTTGTGTACAGGACGTACAGGGAGAATTCTTCTTTAAACGTTGGATCCATTTTTCCCCTTGTACAGAGTGGAACACGTGGGACAAAAAAAGAATTTGTTTTTCCAACTCTTGGAACGAGTGAGGATAAGAAAGAGCAATGAGCCGAATCTTCTTTTTTTGACATAACTTTTTGATGACAGGAGAAATGGGTTCATACCCAATCACCATTTTAAGGGCGGGGTTCATCAAGTCTTCGGCGGTCCCTCTGTGGGTAGGGACAGAGGATGTACGGGAAGCTAAATAAGAGAGCTCGGGGTCTTGTCCTACATAACTGACCGAGTGAATCTCTTCTGGGGAGGCCATCCCTAAAAGCCATTGATCGGCGCATAAATCGAGGGAAAGGATGCTTGCAGATAAAGGAGCCATGAAAAAACTAAAAATAAAGATGTGTGCCCACATAGATGGCCCTTCCTGGAGTTTGATAGTTATACGTTTGTGCATAGCGGGTATTGAAGGCATTGTCCAGACGGGCAAAGAGAGAGGCCCCTGGGTTTAGCTGATATTTAAGAGCGATGTTCACAAGGGAATATTCCCTGAGCCCTTGTCCTTGAGTGCTCTGCCTTTTCCCGATGTAGAGGATTTCAGGGCTGAGGGTGACATCTTCCGTAGGCCCATAATCCAGTTGGAAACAGGCTTTATGTTTAGGAAATTCGGGATTTGTGTTGGCTTGGTGTGCATCGAGATTTGTATAGGTATAACTCATTGTTGTACTCACCGTTGGATAAGGCACATAGAGAAACTGGGATTCTACGCCCGAGATTTTGGTGGATCCCGGAAGGTTTACGCTTCTACGCACATTATTTTGTAAGTTGCCTTGGATCATGTTGGTAATTTGTGTCAAAAAGGGAGTGAGTTGGAAAGACATATTCTGATGGGGGAACGTTTGTTCAAAGGTCATATCTAGGGTGCGGGTTCGTTCAGATCTGAGCAGAGGGTTCCCTTGCACATAGGTGTTGGTCACATAAAGATCGAAAAGCGCGGGATTTAAAAATCCGGTTCGAATCCCCCCTTTCACAAGGGTATTCCCTCTCGCGTAAGCCAGGACAGCGGAATAGGTCGTGTTTCCCCCGAACTTTTGATGATGGTCAAGCCGTATACCTGCTTCAGCGGAAAGTGTCTCTGTGAGATGGGCCTTTTGGATCCACCCCCCATAAGCGGAGAGGAGACTCTTTTTGAGAGGGGGAGAGCCGCTGTTCATACGGTCTTGCTGAACGCCAGCTAAGAGAGTTGATTCTAAGCGCGGAGAGAGAGTGTACGTTCCTGTATAGCTGGCGCCGCTCATTAAAAAGAAAGAGGCGGGAAAGCTGGTGGTTTTGAGTTTGCTGCGATTCAGAAAGCCTTTAACAGCATGGGTCGTGGTCTCAAATCCGAGGCCCAATAAGGCCAGAGTTGTGGCTTGGTCTTCCTGTGGTTTGGGCGATAAAGGGGTGACAGTATTTGCGTCATATTTTGTTTCAGTTTCCAGGACTCTGGCGGTGAGCTTAAAGGTACTGGTATCTCCCACTTGATGTTCCAACCGAGTGGCCATGTTTCCTAAGCGGGCCCGCCCCCTTTCTCCTGGTTTTCGGGTATTACCATATTGGGGGAGACCCGCGGTGCGAGAGCCCTCTCCGTGAATGACCCATTGGGTCTCAGGTGTTATTTTTTGGTGGGCCAGGTGACCATATCCCCATTGAAAACTGCCGCCTTCCGCGGTGAAGATGTTCTCAGCTGGCAGAAACGGCGTTTCCATCAAGACAACGCCTCCACTGGCGCCATTGCCATAACGGACGCCCTGACTGCCCGGGATCACCTCTGTTAAACGGGTTGCTCCTCCGAGAAGGGGAGAGAAGTTCACATAGCCTCCGCCATCTTGAACGGGGATATCATCGATGCTCACGTAAGTGTTACGAGACGTTTGTCCGCGGAAGCTCACATTACTTATTTGCCCCATCCCCCCTAATTTTTTGAGAATCAAACTGGGAAGAGCTTCCAAAGCATCTCTGGCTTCAGAGGGTGTCTCAGCCACATCAGTGGGTTTATAGCTCTGGGCTTTCAAGGTTTCTTTCCAGGAGTGTCGGGCGGGAATGGTCAGAACCAACGCGGCGTATCCTTGGAACGAGAGACCTGAGATCAGACCAAGGACAAAGATAAACCGACTCAAAGACAACCGCCTTTTCATGTTTCTTCTCAATAGTTAATTTTTATTGTCAGGTCGCGTATGAAATATTTTTTAAGAAAAATTCACAGAGTCTTGATCCCGCCGATCAAAAACATAGGACACTGATAAGGGCAGGTCTCCTGGCTTAAGCATTGACGATGTAGAAAATCTTCCCAGGGATCACGCCCCAGTGATTGAGGAAGAGAAACTTCCTCTGCGATCCACATCACATCTTTTACAGTTGCGGGGGCAGCTGTGGTTTCACACCACATTCCCTTAGACCCTTATTCCAGGCATCATGGCAAAAAGAGAGAGAAAGTTCAAGGGGAAGTCTCAAACTTGTGTGAACTCAAACACAAAAACTTGCCAAATCATAAAAAGGGCGTATACTGCCCCTTAACATCCTTTTCATATTGTCAAGGTGGACCGTTGGTCCGCCTTTTTATTTAGGTAAATTACGAGGAAAAAGAATGGTAGCATCAATAAACAAAGAAGCATTGCAAATTGCGGAAGCTGTGGCCCAGGAAAAAGGTATTAACCCTGAAGAGGTGTTAATTGCTATGGAAGAGGCCATTCAAAAGCTAGGTCGTTCCAAATATGGAATCGAAAATGATATTCGGGTGCAGATTGACCGCAAAACAGGTGCCATTCAAATCGACCGGTACAGAGAAGTTGTGGAAATGGTGGAAGATGCCGCCAAACAAATCTCCCTCGAAGAGGCACAAGCGCAAGATAAAGGTGTTGCCATTGGGGATTTTCTCATCGAAAATTTGCCACCTGTTCAATTTGGCCGTGTGGGGGCACAAGCTGCCCGGCAAGTTATTTCTTCCCGCGTTAGGGGGGCTGAACGTAGGAAGCAATACGAAGATTTCAAAGACAAAATTGGCGAAATTGTGAGTGGTATTGTCAAACGGGTTGATTACGGGAATTACATTATCGACATTGGCCGCACGGAATGTTTACTCAGACGGGATGAAAGTATTCCGCGCGAAATGTTGAAACCAGGGGATCGGGTACGTTGTTTTGTGCTGGATGTGCGCGAAGAAGCACGGGGACCCCAAGTCTTTTTGTCGCGGTCTCACCCTGACTTTATGGCCAAACTTTTTTCCCAAGAAGTTCCAGAAATTTATGATGGGAACATAGAGATCCTTTCTGTAGCTCGTGACCCCGGAAGCCGTGCCAAGATTGCGGTGCGGTCTCGGGACAGCAGCATTGATCCCGTGGGGGCGTGCGTGGGGATGAGAGGAAGCCGAGTTCAAGCTGTTGTGAATGAATTACAAGGGGAGAAGGTTGACATCATCTTGTGGTCGGCAGACCTCGGGACATTCATTGTCAATGCCTTAACGCCAGCTGAAATTTCAAAAGTCGTGATTGATGAAGATCAAAATCGGGTGGAAGTCATTGTGCCAGAAGACCAACAGAGCCTCGCCATCGGAAGACGGGGACAGAATGTAAGGTTAGCCTCACTTCTCACCGGCATGGAACTGAGTATCATGACAGAAGCGCAAGAATCAGACCGTCGTACGGAAGAGTTTAGTCGGAAGACCTCTCTCTTTATCGAAGCGCTCGATGTGGATGAGGTGATCGCGCACCTCTTGGCTGTGGAAGGCTTTTCTACTCTAGAGGAAATTCTAGACGTCAGTGACGCAGAGCTTGCTGCCATTGAAGGGTTTGACGAAACCTTAGCCACAGAGTTAAAAACACGGGCCGCAACCTTTTTGAAAGAGCGGGCAGAGATCCTGAAAAGTAGGTGTGCGTCTTTGGGCATTTCCAAGGAGATTATGGAGATGGATGGACTTTCCCTTGAAATAAAAGAAAAATTAGGGCAAAACAACATCAAGACATTAGATGACCTTGGGGATCTTTCCTCGGATGAGCTGATGGATATTGTTGGTAAATCAGCGCTAAAAGAAGAAGAAGCCAATCAAGTTATCATGAAAGCACGAGCTCATTGGTTTGAGTAGTTGAGTTCAACTTGGGTGATGAGTATAAAATGAGCGACAAAGAAAAAGATCAAGTTTCAACAGAGAAGAAGCCTTTGACGCTGTCGCGGAAGATTGATCTTAAGGATTTAACAGAGACCCAATCTCGACAGTCCTCAAAAGGGGGGCGCACGGTTATCGTAGAGGTCAAAAAAAATAGATCTCTTCTAGATCGCAAGCCAGAAACACCGGCAGAAAGGTCTGGACTCAGATCCTCTAAACCTGTTTTGAGGGTGCGTGAAAAATTCAGTCAGGAGACGTCAGAGGCGGAACATGAGTCGGTTGTCTTAAGGGCACAGGGAAAAAAGCTCACCGATCAAGAAAGAGAAGCCCGATTAAAGGCACTGCAAGATGCTTCCAAGTATATGGAAGAACAGGCGGCGCAATCTAATCTTTCGTCCAAGCGCGCTGCAGAATTACGCCAATTATCAGAAGAAAATCGCAAGCAAAAAGAAGAATTAGAACTCTCTCTCAAGCAAGAGGCTGAAGAGGAAGAGGCTGCTGTTTCATCGACAACACAGACAGAAACAGTCGGTACGGATAAAGAAAAAGAAGGTCTTCGAAAAGCGCGTGAACGGGAAGAAGACGACGCGGCCGCGCGGCCAGCTGTGATTAAGCGCCAAGATGAACGGCGTCTCACAAAAATTAGCGTTTCAGATGTGGTGATCGATAGTGAAGGGGGTGAAGATACGTATCAGCGCCGCCGGACACGCAGTCTTGCCGCCATCAAGCGTGCCCGTGAAAAAGAAAGACTAAAATTATTGCGCCAACAAATGGTGCAAGAAAAAATTTCTCGAGATGTCACGATCCCAGAGGCGATTACCATCCAAGATCTGGCTAATCGGATGGCTGAAAAAGTATCTGATGTGATCAAATGTTTTATGAAAATGGGAACCATGGTCACTATTACTCAATCCGTGGATGCGGATACAGCTCAGCTGATTGCAGAAGAGATGGGCCACAAAGTCAAGCGTGTGTCGGATGCTGACATCGAAGAGGTTCTCCTGGAAGAGCCAGATGCGGAAGGTGCCTTGGAGTCTCGTCCTCCTGTTGTGACCATCATGGGGCACGTGGATCATGGAAAAACGTCTTTGTTGGATGCGTTGCGCACCACCGATGTGGTTGCGGGAGAAGCGGGTGGCATTACCCAGCATATTGGCGCCTATCAGGTAACCTTACCCTCTCATCAAAAAATTACCTTTATTGATACACCAGGGCATGCAGCGTTTACCGAGATGCGGTCTCGCGGCGCCAATGTGACAGATATTGTGGTTTTGGTGGTAGCAGCGGATGATGGGATCAAAGAACAAACCGTGGAAGCCATTAATCACGCCAAAGCAGCCAAAGTACCCCTTATCGTTGCTATTAACAAAATTGATAAACCGGGCGCAAATCCAGAGAGAGTGCGTCAGGAACTCATGCAGCACGGCATCTTCCTTGAAGAACTGGGTGGAGACGTCTTATCCGTGGAAGTGTCAGCTCTTCAAAAGAAAAATCTCGATAAGCTCGAAGAGACCATTTTGCTTCAAGCCGAAATGGCGCACTTACGGGCGAATCCCCATCGGTCTGCGTCAGGTGTTGTGGTGGAGTCTCGTTTAGAAAAAGGTCGTGGCCCTGTGGTGACGACGCTCATCCAAAAAGGAACGTTAAAAGCGGGTGATTTCTTTGTGGCTGGTTCTGAGTGGGGCCGCGTACGCGTGCTCTTAAATGACCATGGAAAGCCGTTGAATACGGCGGGCCCTTCCATGCCTGTGGAAATCATAGGCTTTAATGGCTTGCCTGCGGCGGGAGATATTTTCTCCGTGACGCAAGAGGAATCAAAGGCGCGTGAAATTGCCGAATATCGTCGCCATAAGAAAAAAGAAAAACAAGCAGCCCTGTTGGATAAAAAGAAGATGGATAATCTCTTTTCCAAGAAGGGAGCCCATAGAGAGCTCGCTATTTTGATCAAAGGAGACGTGCAGGGGTCAGTGGAGGCCATCGCGTCCAGCTTGATGAAACTCAGAACGGAAGAGGTCTCTGTCCTCGTCCTTCACAGTGGCGTAGGGGAAGTAAATGAAACGGATGTTTCATTGGCGAATGCGTCGAATGCTTTGATTGTGAGCTTTAATGTGAAGGCCAATGCCCAGGCACGGGAACTTGCCCAACGGGAAGGGATTGAACTCCGCACCTACTCCATTATTTACGATATTATTACCGATGTGAAAGATCTCTTAGGCGGGCTTCTTTCACCCATCCTTAATGAGAAGTATTTGGGGCGCGCAGAGGTGAGAAGAATATTTAAGATTTCAAGGCTGGGGCACGTGGCGGGTTGTTATGTGTCAGATGGCGTGATTAAAAAATCGGGCAAAGTCCGTCTGATGCGTGCAGGCGAGATGATCTTCGAAGGCCGTATTAAAACGCTGAAGCGGACAACGGATGAAGCCAAGGAAGTGAAGAGCGGGTTTGAATGTGGTATTTTGCTTGAAGGGTTTAATGACATTCACGAGGGCGACATAATCGAATGTTCTGAAATAGAACGGATTGCGCGTACTCTTTAACAGCTCTATAGTAATCAGTAAAAATCGGGAGGTACGAGATTTTGATTGATCATCATTTTTTAAATAGTCCTTTTCCTATTCTTGTTTTAATAGGGAGTTATTTCTTAGGCACCATTCCGTTTGGGCTTTTGTTTACCAAATGGGCGGGAAAAGGAGACATTCGTACTATTGGGTCTGGCAATATTGGGGCCACCAATGTGCTCCGCACTGGCAATAAATTTTTAGCTTTAGCGACATTTTTCTGTGATGCTCTCAAAGGATATGGGGCGGTTTATCTGGGTGAACGATTCCAGGTTCAGGATTTTGCGGCCGTGGCCGTTATTCTCGGACACATGTTTCCCATTTGGCTCAAGTTTAAAGGCGGTAAGGGTGTTGCGACCTATGGGGGTATTTTATTCGGCCTCTCTGTTCCCTTGGGGGCTCAAGCGGTTTTGGCTTGGGTGAGCTTTGCGTTGATCTTTGGGTACTCGTCTCTAGCTGCGTTATTGGCAGCTCTGTTGGTGCCGTTTACGGTCTGGATTTGGAGTTACGGAGAACCCCTTCTTTATACCACGGGAGCCTTAAGCGTTCTGTTAATCCTCAAGCACTACGAAAATATCTTGAGGTTGATCAAAGGGAAAGAACCCAAGATTGGACAGAAGGGGTAGCTCCTAAAATTGGTTCGGTAGAAGGACTACAATGAAAAAGGTAACCACAATACTCTTTCTTCTGTGCCTCGGTATAAATTCCTTTGGTGCTGCTCAAAATCCTGATAGTCTTAATGAAAAGTTTCGCTCAGCAATGGTTCCTCTTCGCCCAGCTCCCCCCTGTCACCTTCAGCGAATAGAGGGGGAGGGATATGTTGATTATGGGTTGGGAATAAATCCAAAAGGGGCGTGGGAGATATCCATTTGCGACCTGACAGAGGTTGCTCCCCATTTTCATAAAACAATGGAATCCCATTTTATCGTTCTAGAAGGAATCGCTCTTGTGACGTTGGATGGGAAGTCTCAAATTTTAACTCCAGGACAACATATCCATATAGGCAAGAAAGTTGTTCATGCAATCAAATCAGCGGATCCAGCCACTTCTGTTCGATTTCTCTGTTCAATGTTTCCTGCGTATGATCCAACAGATTACCATCTGCTTTCAGCGACTTTATAATTCGCAGGGGTTAGAGGTCAGCCCTTGTTTCATATAAATTCTGTGATCCCCTCTCACCGTCTGTCGCCCTCGGTGACAAGCGGGGGCCCAGTCTTTCTTCTGACTATTTTCGTTGTGTGGGTTCATTTGCTGGATTTCCGCCTCCGCGGGAATGAGAGGGAAAGGATAGAAAAGGGCGTGGCTTTTTAAAACTCCAGCCACTTCTTCCCGAATTGTTCTTTGATGACTTTTTCAGGCACTTCTTCCAGATCATGTTCTTTCAGTGCGCCTAATTGAAAAGGTCCATAACTCAGACGAATAAGTCGATTCACCACGTGGCCCAAGTGCCCCATGATTTTGCGGATTTCTTGATTCTTACCTTCGGTGAGGCTGACTTTGATCCAGCTGTTGGCGCCGGATCCTTGAACTTTTTCGAGGGACGCAATGACAGATCCATACTGAACGCCATCCACTTTAATACCATTTTTGAGGTTTTTCAGAGCGACTTCTGACGGGGTTCCAAAGACGCGCACTTTATACCGCCGAACCCACCCTGTGCTGGGCAGCTCGAGATGGCGGGTCAAGGCACCACTGTTGGTCATGAGAAGCAATCCCTCCGAGTTATAGTCAAGACGTCCCACAGACACGAGGCGGGGTAGTTTGGGATAACGCCTTTCGATATCGTCGAAAATAGTGTCTCTGTTTTTGGGATCTTTTCGAGAACACATGAGCCCTGTGGGCTTGTAGTATTTCCACAGTCTCACGCCCTCTTGGTGGGGAAGGGCTTCTCCATCCACCAAGATTTTATCGGAGCTCTGAACATTGTGGGCAGGGGAGGTGAGCACCACACCGTTCACAGAGACACGACCCTGAAGCACGTAACCCTCTGCTTCCCGGCGGGAACAAAGTCCGGATCGGGCAATGACCTTAGCAATCCGATCAGAGGGAAGATTAGGATCGGCAGGCATGGATGAAGGCTTTAATGAGTAGCGTATCTGCGTCTGAAATTTCATATTCGGCATGCCACTCGACCCCCAGGCAAAATTTTTCTCTGGGGACTTCGATGGCTTCTATAATGCCATCTGGCGCCACGGCTGACACAACGACTCCCTTTCCAATGGTTTTTATAGATTGATGGTGACGAGAGTTGACCTCGACGGTTGTCCGATTCCCCAGAATTTTGGAGAGCTGCGTGTGGGGGGTGATCTCTATGGAATGAGAGGGTAAATGCATTTCTTCTGGGGTCTGGAAATGGTTGAGTGAATGAGGCTTCTCTGTGGGAATATCTAGAAAAAGAGTGCCTCCATACAGATAATTGATGACTTGCATCCCTGCACAAATACCAAAGACGGGCATCTTTCTTTTGAGAGCCTCTTTCACCAACAGAAAATCAAATTTCGAGCGTTGGTGGGAGATCTTCAAAGGGATGGTGAGAGGCATCTCTTGACCAAACAAGGTGGGATCGTAATCGTTCCCGCCTGTCATGAGGACACCGTCTACGAGATCAAGCACCGCATCCACATCTAAATTAGAAGAGGGAAGAGCAATGGGAGTGCCCCCATTTTTATAGATAGCCGCGATATATTTTTCAGTAAGCGCATGATACGGGCGAACAGAATATCCGCCTCCTTTTTCTTCAAAATCTAAATTAAGGCCGATAACAGGTTTTCTCATGATCTTACTTTCGCTTCCAGGTTGTTCCTTTGGAACTGTCTTCCAAAAGGATACCAGATTTCTCAAGCTGTTGTCGAATCTGATCGCTGGTCACAAAATCTTTGGCGAGCCGGGCGTTGACCCGTTTTTGGATGAGAGTGTCAATTTCGGCATTCGACAATCCCTGGGTGTGACCTTGACCCTGGAACCACTCTGCAGAACTCTGACCAAAGAAGCCCATGAGCTGGCCGCCCGCTTTCAGCTGGCGCTGGAGTTGTTTTTTTTCTGTCTGGTCAGTTGTTTTATGAATCTGAGACACAAGGGCGTGTAAGACCGTGAACGCTTCGGGGACATTCAAATCATCCTTCAAAGCCTCTAGAATAGAGAGGGGGATTTCTGTATCAGGAGGAGCGTCATCACATCCTTCGAGCGCTGTGTAAAACCGATCTAAAATATTTTTGCTTTGGGTGATGGTCTCGTCTCGCCAATCGAGGGGCTGACGATAGTGAGCCGACAACAAGGTAAGGCGGATGACTTCTCCAGACACCTGGGCCAAGAGATCTTTGACGGTAAAAAAATTTCCAAGAGATTTGGACATCTTTTCGCCATTGACGATGAGATGCCCGTTGTGCATCCACACTTTTGCCAAAGGGGCGCCATGGTGGGCACACTCACTTTGGGCAATTTCGTTTTCGTGGTGGGGGAAAATAAGGTCAATCCCGCCCCCATGGATATCGAAGGTGATGCCGAGGTGCTTTTCAGCCATAGCGGAGCATTCGATGTGCCAGCCAGGACGGCCGCGTCCCCAGGGACTCTCCCATCCAGGTTGCTCAGGGGTGGAGGGTTTCCACAAAACGAAATCTTGGGGATTTTTTTTGTAGGGAGCCACTTCGACGCGGGCGCCGGCAATCTGATCGTCTAACTTGAGGCGTGAGAGTTTGCCGTAGGACAGGTTCTTGGCCACATCAAAGAGCACATGTTCGGATGCCACATAGGCAAACCCTTCATCAATCAATGTTTGCATCATCCGTTGCATCTCGGGGATATGGTCTGTCGCCCAGGCGGTGAGGGTGGGGCGCAGGATACCCAAGGCATCCATATCCTCATGAAAATAAGTGGTTGTTTTCGTGGTGAGGTTGCTGATGGAGACATTATTCTCTGCTGCCGCTTTGATAATCTTATCATCGATGTCGGTGATATTCCGAGCGTAGGTCACTTGGGGATACAGGTGTTGTAGAATGCGAAACAGAATATCAAAAACCACATAGCATCTGGCGTTTCCAATGTGAGCGCGGTCATACACGGTGGGGCCGCACACATAAAACCGCACATGATGAGGGTCTAGGGGAACAAAAGGCTTTCGCTCACGCGTTAAGGTATTATAAAGCGTGAGCGTCATTTGAGGGCGCCTCTGAGCCGTTCATGGGCGATGTCCGGGCCCATGAGCCACAGGATGGTCTTCAGTTCAGGACCATGCTCTTGACCTGTTAAGGCTTGGCGCAAGGGTTGGAACAAAGACTTCCCTTTTCGATCCGTCGTTTGCTGCAGAAGGGTTTTCCAGCCTTCCCACGGATTCTCTGTCCAAGGACCGACAGGCAACCTATCTTTGGCGTGTGTGATGAAGGCCACGTCTTCTGGGGAAATGCGCGTTTCAACTTGGCCACGGCAGACAAACCACCAGTCGGAAAGATCAGATAAAGTCTTCAGGTTGGGTCGCACCGCTTCCCAAAAAGATTTGTCCAAATGGGGAAAGTGACTTTGTTTTAAAGCCTCTTCATACGACATATGGTGGATGAGTTTCTCGTTGAGGGTCTGCAACTCATCCGTGGAAAATTTAGGGGTTGCTCGCGAGAATTTCTTAATGTCAAAGGTGGTCATCAGTTCGTCCAGAGTTTGGACTGGCTGCACAGAATCGGACGTCCCAATCTTGGCAAGTAAGCTGTTAATGGCCATGGGCAAAATGCCCTTCTCGCGGAAATCGCGAATGCTTTCTGTCCCGAGTCGCTTTGATAGTTGGCTGCCTTCCGCACCTTGTAACAGAGAGAGATGCCCAAAGGTCAGCGTGTTTTTGGGTAGCCCCAAGGCCTCCCATACCTGTACCTGAACGGCTGTATTCGTCAGATGATCTTCGCCTCGAATGATGTGCGTGATCTTTGTGTCCATATCATCCACTACAGACGCAAAGGTATACAAAACAACCCCATCCTCACGAATGAGTACCGGGTCGCTGAGATTTCTGCCCTCGAAATGGAGAGGGCCGCGGACCATGTCATTCCATTCGATAGCTTCGTCTTTTATCAAGAAGCGCCAATGGGGTTTTCTGCCTTCTTTTTCGTAGGCCTGCCTTTGTGGGCCTGTCAAGGTTAAAGCGGCTCGGTCATAGAGAGGGGGTAACCCCTGGGCTGCTTGACGTTTGCGTTTGAACTCGAGTTCTTCGGAGGTTTCATAGCAGGGATAAAGATGGCCTTCTTTTTTCAAAATGTCGGCAACCTCGGCATAACGGGCCATGCGATCAGACTGTTTTATGTAGTCGTCGTAATCAAGCCCCAGCCAAGCGAGGTCTTCCAGCAGCGCCCGTTCGTATTTCTTTTCGCTTCTTTCAAGGTCTGTATCGTCTAGGCGCAGCAGAAAGATTCCCTTCTGAGCGCGGGTAAAAAGCCAATTCACCAGAAGGGTGCGGCAATTCCCCACATGGATATAGCCGGTGGGACTGGGGGCAAAGCGGGTTTTCATTTCTGTTTTTTCCTAGAACGTCGGGCCAGGGCAAATTTGCGTCGGACGGCACGAACGATCCAATAATGATAACTTGCCATTAATAAAAAATAAGGCAAGAAAAGTAAAACTTGATTGGTTGGTTGTATATACTGCATACCAATCGCTCCGATTCCTTGTATCACAGCCATCCCTAAATGAAAACAAGTGACTTGCGCATGACTATATCCCAAGCGGTTTAAAAGCTGAAAAAGATGGGTACGATGGGCAAGCCAGAAGGGCTCACGGCGCCAAATACGACGAAGAACCGTGGCGCTTACATCGTAAATAAAAGAAAAGAAAAGAAGAGGGACAGTATAAACGGACAACGTCATGTGGGCGAGGTGGGTTTCTTGACTGGGGACCAACAGCATTACTGCCCATATGAGCCCTATAAACTGGCTCCCCACATCCCCCATAAAAATCTTGGCTTTGGGGAAGTTGAACACAAAGAATCCGAGAGTTGAAAACCCAAGACTCAAGCTGACATAGAAAAGGGCTTTTTCTCCCAAAAGGATTCCAATCAGGCTACAGAAAAAGGAGGCTACCAAGGAAACGCCACTGGCCAGGCCATTTAAGCCGTCCATAAAGTTAAATACGTTCATAAAGAAGATAATCCAGAATACGGTCAGCACACTTCCTAACGCCCCGAGATTAAGGATACCAATGAAAGGGAGGGGCAGCAGATGGAGTGTGAGTCCCGTACTGATGACAAACAAAGCGGTGATCAATTGGATCAAAAATTTCTGACTAGAAGACAGCCGTTTTATATCGTCATAAAGAGAGACCAAGATAGTTAGGAAGGATCCTATGCCTAATAAAATGAGTTTTTCGGGAGAAATGTGGCCAAGTTTTCCCACGACATACAAAAAAGACATGGCCGAAAAGAATCCCACAATAATCCCCATCCCCCCGCTTTTAGGGGTGGCGGATTTATGGGAAGACCGTCGGCTGGGAATATCCACAATGCCAATACGGATCATAAGACGGGTGACCAAAAGAGCAATCAGCACGGTGCCGAGTCCCATTAACCAAATGTCAGGTGTGAAAAGCGCCTCTTGGATCATCTTAATTCTTTCCCAATTCAAGAATGATATCCCATTCTTCTTTTGTGACGGGCATCACGGAGAGTCGAGATTGGCGGATGAGGGCCATGTTTTTAAGGGCAGGGGTTGATTTGATTTGGGCTAACGTCACTGGTGTTTTGAGAGGCCGTACAGCAGACACATCCACACATCCAAACTTGCCTGAGTCATCGGTGGGGTCAGGGTAATAGGGTTGAGCAACTTTGACGATACCCACAATTTCTTTGCCCTCATTGGAGTGATAAAAAAAGGCTAAATCGCCCCTCTTCATTTGCTTCATAAAGTTGCGGGCTTGATAGTTTCTGATGCCTGTCCAGTCTGTTTGCCCTCGAAGTTGCTGTGACCACGACCAGGTGCTGGGTTCCGATTTTAAAAGCCAATAGTGTTGAGTCATTTTTGCTGCGACTTTGTTTGCTTATAAAAGGAATATAAACGAAGAGGAGGGAGTATAAAATGAAAAAATGTTTTTTTGAGTTTGGGGCTGTCCTAGATAATCAATTAACCCAGATAAACCAATGGGTTTATAATGACTTTAATTGATTATCTGGGACAGCCCCTAATATAATTGAGAGTTTTTAGCCCTTATCTAAATAGAAAAAGAAGAACAATTTCAACTGTTATTATTCTTGAGTTTTGTATAGACTTGTCAGAGGAGGGGATTATTGAGAATAGCGTCAATGAAAAGTAGTATCATTTTAGGTTTATTTGTTGTTGGGAGCCTAGTTCTTTGTGGTCACGCAGCAACAATAGAAGAGTTTGATCCTGGAAACAGAATATCTTCTCAAAACTATCTCATGGATTCCGCAGATTTACGAGTTTATTATGATAAGAAAGAGCGGCGACTATATAACGGTTCATCTTTAGAATCGGCTTTTGCCGGGCCTCATGGTGATAGGGATGGCAAACAGAACTTTGCTCGTAACGTTGGAGATGTATTAAAAAGCTTCAATGATGAAATTCCAGGCAGTACATATAACATTGGAGATACCTGTACGTACGATCTTGGAGGTCACGGACACAATCTAGGTCTATTGAGAGAATCATATGAGAAAAAAGAAAACGATAGTCAGTCAGCTGGAGCATGGAAGACATTTAAAACTCCGTTCACCAAAAATTTCTGGAGAAATGTTGCCGTCGGAGCGGCCATTGGGTTTGCTTCAGATTCTGTTGATTACATTAATCCGATCGCCTCTTGGGAAGATGAATTTTTCTTAAGGAAGTATAGGAATGTTTTTGTTGGTGCGGCAATAGGAGCAGGAATTTCCTTGTGGAGTGCAGACAAGAGAAAAAACGAGAACTTTTTTAAAGAATCTCTAAAAAAGAAAAAATGGTGGCCTTTCTACCAAGACAGAAGAAGTATTGTTAATGGTGAGGATACTTTTCCATGGTGTGTTCATGGAGAACTTCAGATGGAGTATCTACTGCGTGGTAAAATTGTTAGTCGTGGTTTTGGATCTGGAACTTTAATTGGGGATAAGTATGTTTTAACTGCAGCCCATAATTTTTATAGTGTTGTGACCACTAGAGAAGGCCCGTTACATTTGGTTCCCGATTTTGTCACATTCTTTCCGGCTAAACAGGGAAAGAATGTTCCTTTTGGGGCTGCGCGAGGAGACAAAATAATAATCCCTAAAGGTTATATTGAAAACACTCAAGATTATACAAAAGATATAGCCTTGTTAAGGGTAGGGAAGCTCTTAAATCTTGATTATACGAGTACCTTACTTGACACGTATCCGGGGAATGCTTTAGGACATTTTGGAGTAAAATCTCTTTCAGAGGGTGTTAGAGAAAGCCTTAGCTTAAGAATCACGGGATATCCTGGAGAAAAAAAGGGAAAAATGTATACGATGGAAGGGTTTTTACGGGGTATAAGAGACGGGAGAATGTTCTACGATATAGATACAACTGCAGGACAAAGTGGAAGTGCTGTATGCGACTTAGGAACAACTAACACCAGCTTTCATAGCATGGTGTGTGGGGTTCATACGAATGGCTGGGAGGCTGACGTTGTGAGTCAACACAATAATGGAACGCATATAAGTGAAAAACATCTTTATACTCTTAACGAATGGGTGAAATTATGAAAATTGTTTTATTTTTATTATCTATTTTCTTTAATTTAAACTTAATCTCTGCTCCGTGTGTGGAAATAGCAGGAGATTCCTTTCCTCCTCGCTCTGCGCGCGTTCCCAAGCCAGAACAAATTGAAGCAGCAAGAATTTCTCATCCTGCGACACCAACCTCTTTCTTTGGTTTTTTAGGGTTGTGGAAGCATTCGAATCCGGAACCGGCTCCTTTTAAAACTGACTCTAATGGTAGGGCATACACAGGCATGTCGTTAGAAGAATTAGCAGGGGAATATGTTAAAGATCTTTCATCCAAACCTTTTGAATCAACGAAAAAAAAAAGTAACTGCTCCAAACATAAGAAAAAAACAAATAGAAAAAAACCTTCTCATAGAAAATAAGATTTTCTCGTTGTTCAGTCATATTATGCCAAAAAATACATCGTTAAGGCTCATGTGGTGATGGTTTGCCCCATCCCGTCCTCTATAACATATTTCTACGTTATCTGGGACAGCCCCAATGTTTTTTGTAGGAGCGTTGGGGGAGGAGGTGTTAGATTTCTAAGCTAGTCTGCTGAGAAGGGAGGGTGATTTTTCCTTTCAGATCTTGCACCAGCAAAGTTTTATAACGACTCTGAGCTCCACTCAGCAGCTGGATGTGGGATTTGGGCATGCCCCAGGTTTTGGATAAAAAAGAGATCAAGGCCGCGTTTGCCTCCCCTTCTTTGGGCGGTGCTTTTACCGAGACGCGGATATAGAGTTTGCCCTCTTTTTCCAGCATGCCTCCTATTTTTTCTTGGGCGGCTTTGGGGGTTAAGTAGATGAAGATTTTTTTAGAACAAGACATCTGTATCAATCCTTTTCTTGCAAATAACCAGACAGGCTTAATCTTAAAGGGGAATGGTGTGTAAGATCAAGGGGGGAGACTTTTTAGAACAGCCATGCTAATATGCCCCAAAAAATACCTCACTCAATCTGACTCAGGAGGAGACTTGCTGCGCATACATTGTCAAGAACCATGGTTCAGTAAAATTAGAGCTGGGATAAAAACGATTGAGGGGAGAAACTACTCTGATAAATATGCTCAGCTCCAGCCTGGAGATCTATTAGAGTTTTATTTCAATGACCAAAGTTTTATGACTGAAGTTATAAAGGTAAAATCATATCCTACCCTGGAAGAATATTTGGAAATTGAAGGCTACGAAAAGGTGTTGCCAGGGGTTACTTCATTTCAAGAAGCAATGGACATATATCTTCAGTATAACAGCCGCGCAGAGTTGGAACAGGCGGGTCGTTTTCTGGCGATACACGTCAAAGTAAGAAGATGACTCGGAAAATGGCTCCCCGAACTGGACTCGAACCAGTGACCCAATGATTAACAGTCATTTGCTCTACCGACTGAGCTATCGGGGAATACCGTGTCCTGGTTTTATCAAATTAACCAAGAGAAATCCAGCGCTTTTTGGAGGCCGGGACCGGAATCGAACCAGCGTACAAGGATTTGCAGTCCTCTGCATCACCACTCTGCCACCCGGCCATCGCACTAAAGCCTAATAAAGTCATATTTTTCTAAGGGCGTCAAGGTGGTTTATCTTGAGTTTTTATGAAGGGAGGATAGAATAAGCCGAGAGGAGGGGGATAAATGGAGAAACGGCTAAGCGTTCTTACACTCGGCAGGATAGATCGTGTTGTCCTTTGATATTCGACATCACTATGTTCTGTCGCGCCAAATTGCCGCCCATGGCAATTTTTCCTCTTTTGTGATGAGGTGTTTCGAGCAAACCCCGCGCAGCTTTTTTCTGCCGCCTGTAGAGACTCATAAAGCGTACGTGGAAGATTTTGTCCCGATCTCCTCAGATCGGGTGGGGATAATGCCCCTGATGGGGGCTCGGCTTCTGCAGCACCTGCTGCCCCCCGTGCCAGAAAAGAATATTATGGTGGTGGGGGGAAGTACAGGCTATCTGGCCGCTTTATTAAGTTATTATGCGTCCACCGTCTTTCTTTTGGAGTCAGATGATCGATTCTCCTCTATGGCTCAAGCAGGATTGAGCGCTCTGCATATCGATAATGTGGTGCTCTGCCAAGGAAACTTAAAGGAAGGGCTTGCGCGACAGGGTCCTTTTCATTTCGTGGTCATAGAGGGGGGGGTTGAGTCCATCCCTTCTTGCTTTTTCGATCAGTTGACTCCTGAGGCTTTGGGTATTTTTGCGTGTGAAGCGTCCGGCTCGCCCCATTCACCCATCGGGCAGATGACCCGTTTTTGGCGTGATACGCAGAGAGTGATTAACAAGGAGCCTCTTTTTGAAATGCCGCATTACCCTTTAAAAGAATTTTCCCACCCTAAAAAGTTCGAGTTTTAAATGAATCCCATCGAGATAAGTCCTCAACAACTTGCAGAGATTTTTCAACAAGATCCCCATCTTTTTATGTTGGATGTGAGAGAGCCATGGGAAGTTAAAAAAGTGTCTCTGAAAGGGGCGGTAAACATCCCTCTCTCCGATTTAATCGCCCGACAAACGGAGCTTCCCTTAGAGAGGCCCCTCTATGTGGTCTGTCATCATGGGGTGCGTAGCCTTAAGGTGGCTTTGTTTCTGCGAGAGCAGGGCTATGAGGCCTATAGCCTCAAGGGGGGGATCGATGCCTGGGCGCGAGACGTGGACCCTTCGGTGGGGTTTTATTAGGGACTTATTCGATCTCTCTCCGCGTGCTCTTCTTTGGTCATTCCCGCGCAGGTTTCCAGCTTCCTTGTGTGACATTATTCCCTGGACCCCCGCCTTCGCGAGGGTGATAAGGGGAAGATATATATAGAAGTCCGTAGAAATTCATATTTCTTCTCAGGAAAAAAGAAAAGAAAAAGGGGCTTGTAAAGCCCCTTTTTGTAAACCCGTGTAAAGGGTGATGGATTAGAAGCGGAGCTTCGTTCCAAGGATGACAGCTGTTCCACGGTTGTTTGCGTTCAAGACTGTGGAGTCAGAATAGATGTCTACACCAGTTTGAAGCAGGTTAGTACCGGCGTCGGCAATAGCTGCGGCTGGAGCTCTCAAGTCGAAGTAGTCAACTTCAGCAAAGGCAACCCAACCGGGAGCGACAACGTAGTCCATGGTCAACATGGTCACATCAGCCTTCGCTCTTCCGCCTTCTGTTTTGCGGTCGGCATAGGTGTACCCAAGAGCAACGTTTGCGTTCCGTGCGAAGTCATACCCCACAGCCGCGTTAACACCTCTTGTATTCGTGTTTGCCCTTGTGATTAGGTTGTTAGACCGAACACGTGACCTGTTGTTGTTAAAGTAAGACGCTGCAAACTGCCAGTTTTGGTAGTCAAGTAACGTACCGATTTGATAGCCCGTTGTATCCTTAAAGATATTCCCTGAGCCAGCAGCAGTGGTTGCGGCTATATTGTCATTCTTCGATTTCCCAGTTTGTCCCACAAGGTAAAGACCAAGGTTAAAGCTAGTGAACGCTTTGTTGTAAGAGAGACCGCCGGCAAGCAAGTTATAAGAATACGGAGCTATCGAAGCGTTCCTTATAGTTGTAAGACCAACGTTATTTTGCGTGCCCCGGTTTAGACGTCCATAAAGCTTCGTGCTGGGGGTAAAGTCAAGCCCGATCTGGAAGCCATAGACTTCTGGAGATATCCACACGATTTTCGTCGCGTTGGGGTTAGCAGGATCTCCAATCGTTGGACGGAAAGCCACAGTACGTGTCATGTTGATAAGTTTGTCAAGGTCACCAGAGGTGCCTCCAAGACCGCCCAATACGTCGTCACCCGTGTACATCATGGTGCTTGTCACACCTTCTGTATCACCAATCTTCACGTTTCCGATGCAGTCATGGTTCAGATAAACATACACTTCATCAATACGGTCTGATACGCTTTTGGCTCTATCAAAGTTCAATACACCCACAGCACCATACCCAATATTGTTATGGGAAGCTCCCCCCACATTCATCACCAAGTTACCTTTAGAGATAAAGGTGACAGCAGGTGGGTTACCAGGAAGGCGAACCTTTTGATCAACGCCAACACCTGCGCCTGTAATGCTTCCACCGAAGCTTAATACGGGGCCCTGGCCGGCGGCTGGGCCTTCTGCGAACGCACCCAAAACCATCAGAGAAGCGCCGAGGAAACCAGCATTTCTTAATATATTTTTCATTGTTTAACTCCTAAAATCTAAAATAAAGTTTTCTCAGTTCTAATAAAAACTCATTTTCAGAAAGAATACAAGAGACGCGAGAGCATCCTTTCCCATAAAAAGAAAATGTGTTGCGAGTGGGCAACATCCAGCAAGACTATGCGTCGGAAGAGGGGGGGTAAGTTCTGGGAAAGGTGGATCCTTCTGGGCGTTCAAGGGGGCCTCTTTTCCCGCAATGGCTGAGAAGAAGGCACAACAAACAGAGATAAGCAGCTTTATAAACCATCCCCCTCACCTTACAAAATTCGCGAGAAGAATGCCAGCCCAAATTAAAAAGCCCATCTTTCCATTCCATCGGAAAAAATCACCACAGGAAGAGGGGTCTTTTAAAGAGAGGTATTTTAACTTTAAGAAAATCAGGGGGATCAAGGGGATTAGAGAAAACCCAAAAATAGGATTTTTTAAGAAGAGGGCCACCCCCAAGAGACCAGAAAAAAACAGGACGTAACACAGTCTGACAAAGAAAACGCCTTTTTGGAGCCCCACCTTCAGCGCTGAAGACTTTAGGCCGAGCCTTTGATCGTCTTCATAGTCTTGGAAGGCATAGACTGTATCATATCCGATTGTCCAGAACAGGCAGGCAACATAAAGCACCAGGGCGGGTAGGGCCAAAGTGTTGGTCACAGAGGTCCAGCCCATCAAGCATCCCCAATTGACAATCATGCCGAGAAAAATTTGGGGCCAATAGGTAAATCTTTTAAGAAACGGATAAATGAAAATAGGTACAACGATTAAGCTTCCCAAAAGAATGGTCGTCTTATTCAGGGTAAGCAACAGCCCCAGCGCCAAAAGAAATTGACAGATCGCAAAAACCAAGGCTTGACGCTTAGAAATGAGCCCGGCGGCAATGGGACGCTCCTTGGTGCGCCGCACGTGTCGATCAATGTCGTGATCAACCAGATCATTGATGGTGCAGCCGGCGCCTCGTATCAGCACAGACCCTAGCAGAAATACAATCAAAATTTGGGGGGAAACGTGGGGAGAGGCGAGGCTTGACGCCCATAACGCAGGGCACAAATATAAAGGGGTGATGAGGGGGAGGTGAAGGCGCATCAAGCGCCCGTAAGCTTTGATCGTTTCAAACACGGTCAGCGAAGGCGCATAAGATTTTAAATTGCTGTTCATGCAGTTCCTGTTTATAGTTTTTTAAAGATCTTCATCGTATAAGGATTTCATGAAAGAAAGTCATCAAAAAAAATTGACGCGGCTGTATGTGCCAGAACGGTTGACTCCCCAGCACATGGTTCTTTTGACACCCGACCAAAGCCATCACCTTTTGACGGTTCTGCGGAAAAAAGCAGGCGACCAGGTTCTTTTGTTTAATGGGATGGCAGGGGAGTGGTTGGCGGTTTTAACCAGTGTTTCTAAAAAACAGATTTCTGCTAGGTGTCTAGAGCAGGTAAGGCCTCAAGAGAAAAGCTCCTCTCTCTCCTTGGCCTTTTCGCCCCTTAAAAAGCATCGACAAGATTTTTTGATCGAAAAGGCGACAGAATTGGGGGTGACCCATCTTATGCCCGTTGACATGAACCATACCAATCTCCCTGTCTTTAACCCGGAAAAAGTCTTAAAGCAAAGCAGGGAGGCGGCAGAACAGTGTGAGCGGCTGTCTATCCCCCTCATCCATCCTCTCGAAAAGTTAGCCCAGATGTTGAAAAGTTGGCCCTATGACAGACCTTTATATGTGGCGTTAGAAAGAGCGTCAGAGACAAATTCCTTGGCGGATGTGCTCGAAAAAAACAAAGAGGCGGCGTTCTTGGTGGGGCCTGAGGGTGGATTTTCGCCAGAAGAGGTGGCTCTTTTGTCGCACCAGTCTTTTGTGAAATTCTTCAGCCTTGGACCCCTGGTTTTAAGAGCAGAGACTGCTGCCATTTTGTGTGTGGGGTTGTATCAACAATTGAGTCAGAAATGAGCTTAAAAAAGAAGATCCAGGAAAAACTAGAGAAAATCTTTACGCCTGTGTCTTGTGAGGTTCAAGATTTGTCTTCTCTTCATAAAGGACATACGGGGTATAGCCCTAAGGGAGAAACGCATTTCAAGGTGATCCTGGTGTCTTCCTTCTTTTCTGGAAAAAATAGGGTAGAGCGGCATCAAATGGTTCATAAAGCTTTGGCAGAAGAGATAAAAGAAATCCATGCGATGGAGTTCGTTTTAAGGTCACCCGAAGAACATGTCGTCTAGCAGAAAAACTTGTAAGTCTCCTTGAGTTTTTGCGAGAGACTCTTTATGATCCTACATGAATTTTACAATAGAGTTATGAGATGGATTTAAAAAGGTTAGCGAATGCGATTCGCATTCTTACTATGGATGCGGTGGAACAGGCACAGTCAGGCCACCCGGGGATGCCGCTCGGAATGGCAGACGTTGCCACGGTGCTCTATTCAAAGTTTTTAAGATTTAACCCTGAGGATCCCTTTTGGCCGGATCGAGATCGGTTTGTCTTGTCCGCGGGGCACGGGTCCCTGCTGCTCTATAGCCTTTTGTATCTGACGGGATACAAGGAAATGACCCTAGACCAAATCAAACGGTTCCGGCAATTCGGGGCGTGCACGGCGGGTCACCCAGAGTATGGACTCTGCCCTGGCATTGAAACCACCACAGGTCCTTTGGGCCAAGGGCTCGCGAATGCGGTGGGCATGGCTGTTGCAGAGAGAGACTTGAGAGCCCGATTTGGGGAAGGCGTGGTGAACCACAAAACATATGTGATTGTGGGGGATGGGTGTTTGATGGAGGGTATTTCGCAGGAAGCCATTTCCTTTGCGGGCCACCAGCGATTGAATCATTTGGTGGTTTTGTTTGATGACAATGCCATCACCATTGATGGGCCCACTTCTCTCTCCACATCAGAGAATCACTTAGAACGATTTGAAGCCTGTGGGTGGGCAACCAAAGCCATCAATGGGCACGATAGGGCCCAAATTGAGCAGGCTTTAGCGGAAGCCCAGTCCACGGACCGTCCTTTCTTCATTGCGTGTAAAACCATCATTGGGTATGGTGCACCCACCAAAGCAGGGACGTGTGACGCCCATGGATCGCCCTTTGGGGCAGAAGAAGTCGCTGCAGCCCGCCGTCAATTGGGATGGGAGGATGCCCTCCCGTTTGACATTCCGGCACTCCTTCTTGACACCTGGCGTCACATAGGACAGAACGGTTTACCCGCGTATGACGCCTGGCACCGACGGCTCAAAGCCTTGCCAGCGGACCAAAAGACTCTTTTTGAGACCATGCAGGACGGGATGCTGCCCCCCACTTTAGAAGAAAGTCTGGCTCTTTTCTGTGAAAAGATAGCGGACACAAAACCCAAAATGGCGACCCGCAAGAGTTCTGAGAAAGTCATCGAGCTTTTGGTCCCAGCTGTTCCCAGTTTATTGGGGGGATCGGCCGATTTAACGGGCTCTAATAATACGAAGGCGCCTGCGATGGGAGCTTTGACCCCTGTAACCCCCAAGGGCAATTATATTTATTATGGGGTACGGGAGCACGGCATGGCCGCCATGATGAATGGCGTCGCCCTGCACAAAGGGTTTATTCCCTATGGGGGCACATTCCTCGTGTTTACGGATTATTGTCGTCCCGCCATTCGACTCTCGGCCCTGATGCGCCAACGTGTTCTCTATGTGATGACCCATGATTCCATTGGCCTTGGGGAAGATGGCCCTACCCATCAACCCATCGAACATCTCTGGAGTTTACGGATGATTCCCAACCTGAATGTGTTTCGTCCGGCAGATACAATCGAGACAGCGGAATGCTGGCACTTGGCGCTGATGTCCCAAGAGACGCCGTCTATTTTGGCTCTGACGCGGCAGGTTTTGCCTACAGTGCGATGGGCTTCTCGGGAAAATTTATGTGCCAAAGGCGGATATGTTTTTGTCGAAGAAGAGAAGGCGGAGGTGACGCTCATCGCCACTGGGTCTGAGCTTTCTTTGGCCCTGGATACACGGGCGACTTTAGAAACGTATGGCGTAAAGGTGCGTATCGTCTCCATGCCCTGTACGCGCTTGTTTGATCTGCAACCGGCTGCGTATAAAGAATCTGTGTTAGGAAAAAAAGGGATGCGTGTTTCCATTGAGGCGGGGCATCCGTTGGGGTGGCGCTCATATGTGGGAGACCAAGGGTTAACTTTTGGGATAGAGACCTTTGGGGAATCCGCGCCTGCCGCTCAAGTGTACGAACATTTTGGTTTGACCTCTGCCGTCATCAGTGAAAAAATTAGGCGTCATTTAGAAAAGAGGAGCACATGAAAAAAGTAAGGGTTGCCATCAATGGATTCGGCCGTATTGGTCGATTGGTCTTGCGGGCCATTTATGAATCAAAACGCACGGACATCGACGTGGTGGCCATTAACGATTTAACAGATGTGCGCACCAATGCCCATTTGTTG
Source organism: Alphaproteobacteria bacterium RIFCSPHIGHO2_01_FULL_41_14 (assembly GCA_001767855.1). Lineage (NCBI taxonomy): Bacteria > Pseudomonadati > Pseudomonadota > Alphaproteobacteria > Alphaproteobacteria bacterium RIFCSPHIGHO2_01_FULL_41_14. The sequence goes on from MEMF01000002.1 coordinate 310,697, forward strand.
AAGTTTGATTCGGTGCATGGAGTATTTCCCTTTGAGGTGACCCATGATGACACAAGCCTCTTGATTGAAGGCCATCGTGTGGCGGTGTTCTCAGAGGCAGACCCGTTGAGACTTCCGTGGACGGAGTATGACGTGGATATTCTGATGGAATGTTCGGGCCACTTTACAGAACGCGACAAGGCAGCGCTCCATCTGCAAGCGGGAGCTAAAAAAGTTCTGATCTCGGCGCCGGCCAAAGGAGAAGACTGTACCGTTGTGTACGGCGTTAATCACAAAGCGCTGAAAGCCAGCGATAAGATTGTGTCCAATGCCTCGTGCACCACCAACTGTCTCGCCCCTGTGGCCAGCGTGTTGGATGAAGCGGTGGGTATTGAGAAAGGGTATATGACCACCATTCACGCCTATACGGGCGATCAGCGTCTGGTGGATACGGCGCACAAAGATTTACACCGCGCGCGCGCGGCTGCCCTTTCCATGATTCCTACTTCCACTGGGGCGGCAAAGGCGGTGGGATTGGTGTTGCCTCACCTGAAAGGTAAGTTGGATGGCACGGCGATTCGGGTGCCTATCCCCAATGTGTCAGTGGTGGATTTTAAGTTTGTCTCTGAGAAAAACACCACCGCTCAGTATCTTAATGAAGCGATTCAAAAAGCGGTGTCCGGGCACCTCAAAGGCATTCTGGATTTTGTGACATTGCCGCTGGTCTCCATCGATTTTAATCATAACCCCCACAGTTCTCTGTTTGATGCCAACCAAACGCACGTGGTGAAAGGCAATTTATGTCGCGTGCTCGCGTGGTATGATAACGAATGGGGTTTCTCAAACCGTATGAGTGATACGGCCGTCCATATGGCCCAGTTAGGGTATAAGTAAAGATTGGGATATGAGTAAAGATAAAGACCCCACCAATTATAAGATTATTGCCCAAAATCGGAAAGCGAGGTTCGAGTATGAGATTCTTGAAACCATTGAAGCCGGCGTTGTTTTGGTGGGTAGTGAGGTGAAATCCCTCCGTCAAGGCAAGAGTAATATTTCGGAGGCCTTTGCCGATGACCGGCAGGGGGCCATTTATCTCATCAACCTGAATATTGAAGAATACAAGGGGGCCAACCGGTTTAACCACGAACCCAAGCGGCCTCGGAAACTGTTGCTGCACAAGAAAGAGCAAAACAAACTGTTGGGGGCGATCCAGCGTCAAGGGGTTACTCTGATCCCGCTGGTGATGTATTTCAATCACAAGGGGGTTGTGAAAGTGTCGCTCGGGGTTGGCAAAGGAAAAAAACTCTATGACAAACGCGCCACAGAAAAAGAGCGCGACTGGCAGCGGGATAAAGCACGGATTTTGAAGGGGGAGTAATTCGTGCTACGCCTCTAGCGCCTCATGAATCACCCGTTGTGCCTCTTCTTCTTGTCCCTCTACTGGATGACAGAACGCCTTCCATAAGGCCCATCCCCGCGCGCGAATCCACATTGCCTCATCAAACGGCAAAGCCTTCTGAAACACCGCTCGACATTGACCTTTCAAAAAGGTCCAGGCGATGACCAAATCACAAGCGGGGTCTCCAATGCCCATGCCCCCAAAATCTATTATTGCTGCTAAGTGACCATCCTTTACCAGCAAATTCCCGATAGCCACATCTCCATGAACCCATATGGGGGCACCCTGCCAAGTGGAGGACAAAGCAGCCTCCCAAAGGCGCGTAACTTTCTTCGCATAAGACTTATCTTGAGTAAGCGCAAGAGCGTGCTGTATTTCAGAATCATAGGTTCTTAACGGCCCACCCCGGTAGAAATTATGCGCGCCAGCCACCAAGCCGCCCGTGGTATCAATTTTATGGAGAGCTTTCAAAAACGATGCTAAGTCAGTCGCAAATTTGGTCATATCTGATATGTGGTCAACTGAGGCGGTTTCACCCTCGATCCAAGAATAAATCGACCACTGATAGGGGTAGTCCGCAGAGGGCTTTCCCATGGCAATAGGCTTCGGAATAGGCAAGGGCAAAAAAGGAGCAAGCTTGGGTAACCAATATTGCTCTTTCTCAACCTTCGGCGCGTAGGCAGCGCCGCTTGGTAGTCGAATGCTCATATCAGGCCCAAGATGAAAGGTGCGATTATCATGGCCCCCAAATGGGACCGGAGAGATGGGTAGGTGCGCGTACTGGGGGAATTGGGCGGCAATGAGATGTTGGACGAGGCTGGTAGAGATGGATTTCATATCATTATTTATGCTACATTTCTCGGAAAAAATATAGTATCTCCTCTTCCAATTTTAGAGACCAATTATCTGAGTGATCTTCTTTTTAAGAAGTAGAAGCATCTTTTTCATCTTCTGCTAAACTAACCCTTAAGTTAAGAAACAGTCAGGATAAAAGGGCCAGTTTTTGGGTCTTCTGTGCGATTGCGATAGTAAAGAGCATATTCAGTGTTTGTTTTTTTGCCAAGTACCCAGGGCAGCCCTGCAGGAGAAGTAAAAAATGGCTGTTTGAGTTTTCCAATCTCCACACTACAAAATGCTGCACAGACATCGTACCTTGCGCTGATTTTTTCCATGTCTCGGATGAAATAGGGATAACGGGCAAAATGAGTATAGATGTTTTCTATATCCTCTAGAGAAATGTCTGAGCTCTCTGCGATAATACGGAATAAAGAAGGAAATCGGGTCGTTGTATCGAATAATGTTTCGATAAAGTTTTTTACACCTTTCACTCCTTTCAATTCAAGCACTCCAAGTGTGTAAAACTTATTGGCTTGTAAGAAAGAAAGTACTTCAGTTTCTGAGAGTTTTGGATTGGTGAAGTCCAGGTTCTGGAGTATAAGCTTGGTGACGGGCTTTCTATCAGTGATCGCACTGGATTCAGAGGGGAGTGATAGCTCGTTTCCAGGCGTTCTGGAAAGGGCAGCTACGAAGTCTAGGTCATCTGTGATTGACGGTTGGGAAGTTTTTTTTTCTTCTCCTGTGCTCAATAAACTTAAATAGTCCTGTAAAGCTTGATGATTTCCAGAAGCTTGTAATGCTTTCACAATGCGGCCAATCGCCGCGTCGTCAGGCTCCTTCCCAAAGGCAGAGAAAGCACCTTTAGACACAGATGTTAAAAGTAATATACAGCTTAGAAACATATAAGTATAACGAGTCATTGTCTCCTCCTATCTTTTGATCGATGAGTTAAAACTAAATGCTTGAATTTGAATGCCTTCAATGGGGGGATGATCACTAGGTATTATTCCTGCTTTGATTAAAAAGTTTCCAATAATATCTGCCATTTTCCCATTATGTAACATGCACGACAGAGTTCCTCTACAAAACCGACAGACATCTAAGTAACTATATAAATCAAGGCTAACTTTAGTTAAATTAGTAATAGTCGTATCATTCCCGGGAGTATCAAACTGGATGTGGGGCATATTTCTCCGGGGACTAAGACTACCCTCAATATTTTTTAAATATTCGATAAAAGCCTGTTCCGAATCACCAAAAGCGCAACTCCTCTTTTCTAAAAAGCAACGAGGGTTACTCGTTGTTAGTTTCGGAGGTAAGCTATCTTCTAAATAAGCAGACGAATCAAAAAGATTACGACATATTCCTTCTCGACTAATCAATCGGGAGAGACCCAAAGAATCTTCTGGAGTAAGGTTTTGTACTGTAAAACCATCATGATCTTCTAGAAGCTGGCTGAGATGGTCTTCGGATAGAATTCTGTCAGAACAACCTATAGGCATTAAGCGAGATCCAACCCCCCCTACATCAGAGAGTCCTTTGACAGGATATACTTTCACATTTTCTCTTTGTTCTGGTTGTGTTCTAAAATCATCTAAGTGTATATTGGGATGGAAAAAAGGTTGCATTTCATCCCATACTGAATACCATACCGGGTTTCCTGCCGTTTCTTCGTAGGCATTTCTAAAACATATAGAAGCAGAAGTTTTTTGTGCTCTTTCATTTAGAGCCAGATTGCTTCTAAGAAAATTATCTATTGATTGCACTGAAAACTTATCAAAACCGCTCATGAAAACACCAAAAAGACAACCGTCTCTTTCTAGAGCTCTATCTTGTCTCTGTCCAACAAGCCTTAGGCGTACCACCAAGGCATTCTTATTATTGAACTGTCTTCTATTTTCTTCTACGTACTTCTTGAGGCTAAGGAGTAATCTCTTATGTTCATGAACATCTCCATCGATGGCATTGGGACCTTTCTTAACGGCAGCAGCACTACCATCATCATGAATTTCGTTTTCAGATAGATAATTGAAAATGCGGCCATGCCCAAAGTTATCTAGATACGGAGTAAGCACTGACACAGGCGAATCGGTGTGTCTATCTCTTCCCAATGGATCGTACGGATTAATCTTTATTGCGGCAAATCTGTTTAGCTCTTCGGCACTCTGATCACCTGCTGTTTTGCCATCAAAAGACAGACTGGAGAGAAGCAAAATAAGAATCACAAAAAGCTTGAAAAAGGACCTCATAGATAAAACCCCTTCGCTAGATTTAATACATAAAATAAGACAAGTTACAATTGAATTTATTGATTATTTCTATCTTAGTTCCATCCTCTGTTTAAGAAGGTAGATTCAAAAAAAATGACTAAAATGAATCATATTTCAAAAAAGTCTTGACTTTTTTCCAATTTAATGCAAATTGGTCGACCACTTGAGTGACTTTATCGTTAAGAAATAAGGGCGTCTCTTTCATTTTGTGCTAAACTAACCCCATGACAAAGAAACCATCGAAACCAACGCCTGCAGGGCGCCGCATGATGACGGTGCGCGTGAAAACAGCCAAGCGCCGCAAGACCTCTTCTAACCTCTGGCTGAAACGCCAGTTGAACGACCCTTATGTGATTCAGGCCAAGGAAGACGGCTATCGCTCGCGGGCGGCGTATAAGTTGAAAGAGTTGAACGAGACCCTTAAATTTCTCAAGAAAAAATGTCGCGTGGTGGACTTGGGCGCAACGCCCGGGGGCTGGACACAAGTGGTGCTCGAGGAAGTGGATATTTTTAGCCCCGCCACCCAGGTGGTGGCTTTGGATATGAATCCCATGGAACCTCTGCCTGGCTCTATTTTCCTGCACCTAGATTTCACCCTGCCCGAAGCGGTGGACGCCTTGCGCCAAAAGCTCACGGGTCCGGTGGATGTGGTGCTGAGTGATATGGCGCCGCCCGCCTCGGGGCACGCCCAAACAGACCATTTGCGCATCATCGGCTTGGTGGAGATGGCGCTGGATTTTGCGCTTCAAGTTTTGGCTCCCGGAGGCATTTTTGTGGCGAAAGTCTGGCAGGGGGGGAGTGACAAAGAGATGCTGGCAACTCTAAAGAAAAACTTCACCAAAGTAAAACACATTAAACCTCCCGCCAGCCGCAAAGATTCGGCTGAAACCTACGTGGTAGCCCAAGGATTTAAAGGAAGGGTTTAAGAGGCGGACGGAGATGGATTGATTTTTTGGTTTTAGATGTTGAAATTTTCTGTATTTTCATCCTTGATGTAGGGGAGAAAATTGTATTAAATAATGATTATAAAAAAGGAGACTCATCATGAAAATAGATATCGTTCCTCTAATAGCCGTTCTAATCCCCTTCTCTCTTCAGGCTACTTCCATGGAAATGGAACACGCAGAAGGGCGACCTTCTCGCGCTCCTTCTTATTTAAGTGAGTGTCCAACGGACCCTAAAGTTGTGAAAGTTATTTCAATATTAAAAAAGAAGGGGCTTTGGGAATTTTATGAAAAGACTGGTTTTGATTTGGATAAAATCACAGACCCCCTTATTTACTCTAACATTTTTTGGATCGAATCTCATCATTATAAAACTTAGATTTTTAGCAGAGTTACTCATTTTAAGGTTCCGCTCTGCGATCTTTTCCTCTTCTAGAGGGTTTTTGGGGATCGCACGTGGTTTCTCACAAATTCTCTGAATGCTTCGTTGGGTCGCCCCCCAGACGTATCTTCTCTGGCTCGGCCTCTTAGTTGCTGAATAATAGAGGCATTATCCATTTCGGCCTCCGTATCTGGCAGGATGGTTTGAATACGAAAATAGCGCCGAATTTCATCTTCTCCTTTCGTTGCTTCATAAATAGCCTGAAGATTTGCATGTGTCGCTTGTGAGGCCCCATCAATGCTAATTTCTACCGCCGCTGATGCCCAGGTTAATTTGCCAGCATGTTTTAAGTTTTTGTAGCGAGAACCAATCATTCTTTCTCCTGTTCCGATAGATAACAATACAAAATTATCCATGTGGGGTTTAAAAGAAGGATCTCGAGTCGGGATTTTATCCCAGTGGACGAGGCCTAATCTCAAGGCAGCCAAGCAGGCACTGTTATCAAAAATTCCTCCATCTATACATTGATAAGGGGGGCCATTATCTCCATCTTCGATGGAGACCCCTGAAAAATAAGTTGGGGCGGCGGAAGAGCAAAGGGCTGCATCAACAAATTTTACGTTAGGATGCGTATAGCTATTAAAATAAACGGGAGCATTTCGTGAAATATCATAGGACACAATTTGCACAGGCACTAATGCCTCTTTAAGGGTTAGATCTCCGAAATGCTTTTCGAGGAATGCGCGGAGACTATGATTGCTGTATTTAGGTCCGCAAAATCCATTACAATTTTTAAAACAGGCACAACAGCCAAAGCAGGTTGCCATATTCCATAGGGTTTTCTTTAAACTCTCTGCCCAGCTTTCATTATATCCGTGGGTTGTATTAGTCCAACAATTGGCAGGGGTCCAACATTTAAATATTTCGTCAGCCATCTCTTCATAAAAAGAGACGATCTCTTGAGCTGGATAAGGACCTTCTTCCATTTCTCCTGTTATTTTATTTCTATGTTCCGGTGCTACAACGGCCAAGGCGATTATGGCTCCCGTGGAGGTCCCTGTAATGCCCCCTTGGAAAAAATCACAGATTCTTTCATCGTCTAGCTCTTTCTTGAAATCTCCTAACACTTGGGCAGTGTAAGCACCTCTCACCCCGCCGCCATCCAAACACAGAACCCGGCTTAGAGCCAACCGATCTGGCTCGACTTTCATCGAATAAAGATGACTGCTGGGCGTAGGGCTAGAAAGAGAAGATGATAGGGGAGCGTCTGGATCATGAGCTGCGCCCCAGCTAGCCAAAACAAAAAACGCAGCTCCATAGACAAACGATTTTATCATGTTCATGTTACCCTTTTAGATTGATGTCTTAAGTATAAAAAATCTAAGGATAGAAAACTATTGTTTTTATATACTTATTCATTTTCCTGTTTTGTATAGAGGGTATTTTTCGTGAACTTAACAGATTTCTGAGGGGTGTTGATTTTGGGAAGAACGAATAGGTAGGTGAATCAAAGCGTCCTGAATCCGTCCCAAAGATTCCTCTTTGCCCAGCACATCCATCACGTCGAAGACGCTCGGGGAAATATGGGCACCCGTGAGGGCTGCGCGGAGGACCTGGGCGACTTGACCCAATTTTATCCCACGGGTTTCCGCAAAAGACCGAAGGTCAGCCTCGAGCCCATCGTGGGTCCAGGATGTAAGGTCGGTCAGATGGGTCTGCAGCTCTTTCAAGAGCGGACGGTTTTGGGTTAAGTGCTCTTGGGCGATCTCTGACAAGGGCAAGGGACGAGGGCGCACATAGAACAAGGCACTTTGGGTTAGATCCCTGAGGGTTGTAGCCCGTTGTTTCAGGCCGGTCATCCCCTTTTCCAGTCGATTCACATGAGATTCTAAAAGAGGGTCAGCCAAAAAATGAGGGAGCTCTTTTTGAACGAGCGCCAGCAGCGTGTGATTATCCGTCTCGCGCAGGTAATGGGCGTTCAAATTATCCAATTTTTTAAAGTCAAAACGAGCCGGAGACTTCCCCACATGCTGCAATGTGAACCACTCGATGGCTTGGGCGTCTGAAATGATTTCGTCATCTCCATGCCCCCACCCGAGACGGAGCAGATAGTTGCGCAACGCTTTGGGCAGATATCCCATTTCTTCGTACGCTTCTACCCCAATGGCTCCGTGCCTCTTGGAAAGTTTAGAGCCATCTGCCCCATGAATCATGGGGATATGGGCGAATTCTGGAATCGGCCACTGCATGGCTTTGTAAAGATGATATTGACGGAAGGCGTTGGTGAGATGATCGTCGCCCCGAATCACGTGGGTAATGTTCATATCGTGGTCGTCTACCACCACAGACAACATATAGGTCGGTGTTTGGTCGCTGCGCAGCAAAACCATGTCATCAATTTGCTCATTTTGGATGGTCACAGGGCCTTGGACCAAATCTTGGATGGTGACGCTGCCTGTCCCAGGTGTTTTCAAGCGCAAGGCACCGGCTGTTAATCTGCGATGGCGACAGTGGCTATTATACCCTGGTTTCTGGCCGGTTTTAAGGGCCGTTTTTCGCAGCTCTTCCAATTGTTGGGGGGTGCAGTTGCAATAATAAGCTTGGCCCTTCTCATAAAGTTCCAGGCCGACGTCTTGGTGGCGCTTCATGTTGTGGGATTGATACACCACGTCTTGATCCCAAGGAAGCCCTAGCCATTCAAGTCCATGCAGGATGGCGTGGGTTGCTGCTTCTGTGGAGCGGATTTGATCCGTATCTTCAATGCGCAGAAGAAATTGCCCGCCATGATGTTTGGAAAAAAGGTAATTAAAGAGCGCCGTTCGGGCACTTCCAATATGTAAAAATCCGGTGGGGGAAGGGGCAAAACGAGTGATGACAGTCATTATTTTCTTTTTCTTTCAGCGGAGATCTTATATGATCCTTTTTATATCTTTTTCCCAAGGGAGGTCAATGTAAGATGAAAGAGTGGCTCAAAATCGTTGAGTTTTTCCTTATTTATGGGGCGGCTGTGATTAGCCCAGGGCCTAACTTTGTGATGGTGGTTCGAACCAGTGCGTCCAATACCCGAAAATCTGGGTTGGCCATGACCCTTGGATTTGGAACTGGTGTCTTCATCCAAGGACTCGCGGCGGCGTTTGGGATCAAAGTCTTGTTTGAGACTTATCCTGCTTTGATTAAAGGCATCCAATATTTCGGTGCCCTTTATTTGGGCTATTTGGGTCTTATTGGATTGCTCGCAAAACCCAAGGCAGAACCCGTTGATGAGGAAGTGAAGGCCACCGCGGGGGTTTTCAGCTCTTTTAAAACAGGTCTTCTTACCCATCTCTCAAACCCATATGCCATTATTTTTACCTTTACCACCTTTTCTTTATTTTACGATGCGAATCCTTGGCTCAGACTGTCCTATGTTTTTGTGGCTTTGGGGTTGGTGCTGGCTTGGTACGGAACGGCGGCGGTGATCTTGAGTCATTCGTCTTTGCAGGAGAAACTCTATAGATTTCGCCATTGGATCGATCGAGGAGCTGGTATTATCTTGATTTATATTGCCTTTAAGATTGGATTAGCTGACATCTCTATGCCCTGAGGTGGTTAACAATTCCCCTTTCCCATAATAAATTCATCAAGCATCTTGATTTTAGGTTGGTATCTCGTCATTATCTCGGATAAAAAGGCAAAGCATGAAAATTTTTGTTCCGAAAGAAAGAAGACCCCATGAGGTCCGTGTGGCCCTATCCCCCGAAATTGTGAAAAAGCTGGTGGATATGGGATGCAGTGTTCATATCGAGCAGGGGGCCGGAGAAGGCGTTTCTTTTTCTGATAAAGATTTTCAAGAAGCTGGCGCGCAGTTGGTGAAGTCAAGCCCTCAAATGTATAAAGAGATGCATGTTGTGTGTAAGATTCAACGACCATTGCCAGAAGAGCTGGCGATCTACCCTGAACAGATAGTCTTGATTTCTACCCTCAATATTCTGAGCCATAAATCAGATTTAGAAGTATATAATAAACACAAAGTTTCAGCGATTGCGTTGGAACTCATGCCGCGCATTACGCGGGCGCAAAGCATGGATGTTCTCTCTTCCCAAAGTAATTTGGCGGGGTATCGGGCGGTCCTTGAGGCGGCTTCTCTTTACGATCGGGCGTTCCCTATGATGATGACGGCGGCAGGAACTGTTTCCCCTGCTAAAGTTTTGGTGGTGGGTGCAGGCGTCGCAGGGCTACAAGCCATTGCCACCGCACGACGTCTGGGGGCCATCGTCTTTGGGTATGACGTGCGCGCGGCGGCCAAGGAACAAGTGGAAAGTTTAGGAGCCTCTTTCATAGACGTGGGAGGCAGAGCTAACGCGGAAGCCGCCGGTGGGTATGCGAAGGAAGTGGATGCCGACTATCAGCGCCAGCAGGAAACAAAATTAAAAGAAGTGGTGAAAACCATTGATATTATTATCACCACGGCCCTCATTCCAGGGCGAGAGGCCCCTAAAATCATTTCAGAAGACATGCTGAAAGAAATGAAGCCAGGGTCCATTGTGGTGGACTTAGCCGTGGAAATGGGCGGCAATTGTTTTGGAAGTGTTCTCGGAAAAGTGGTTGAGAAACACGGCGTTAAAATTTTGGGCCCCGCCAATCTCGCGTCTCAAGTAGGGCGGAGTGCGTCCGAGCTTTATGCGCGCAACCTCTTTAATCTCTTTAAACTGATTTACAAAGAGGGAACCAAAGAAGTGGTGTTCGATGCCCAAGATGACATTATTCAGGCCATTCTCTTGACCCATAAGGGTAGCATCTTGCGGTCTGATTTGCTGACAACCCCTGCAAAATCTTCATCTTCAAAAGAAAAAAAGCCAGAGAAGCCCGCGGTTGGTAAAAAAACAGCGGGTAAGAAAAAAACACCAGCCAAAAAATCTCTAAAGCGGAGTCCGAAGAATGCCCTTTAATCCAACCCAATATATTGAAAAGTCAGTGACAGCTATCAATCAAATTATGCCGGCTGAAACACATTCTGTGGAAGTGCTTCGGGGAGGAGAAGTGGATCCTTTCATCACAGGGCTTACTGTTTTTATGTTGGCGGCGTTTGTCGGATATTATGTGGTGTGGCGGGTGACACCAGCATTACATTCTCCGTTGATGGCGGTGACAAATGCCATTTCTAGTGTGATTATTGTGGGCGCTTTGGTAGTGGCGGGTGGAGAAGCGTTCGATGTGTCCAAGGTTTTGGGGTTCATAGCAGTGGTGCTGGCGTCCATCAACATTTTTGGGGGCTTCATTGTGACACAGCGGATGTTGGATATGTTTAAGAAAAAAACAAAAAAGTAGGAGTTTATTGTGGGCCAGACCTTAACGGCTTTTCTCTATTTGATGGCGTCTATTTGTTTCATTATGGCGCTCAGAGGGCTTTCTTCGCCTGAGTCATCCCGTCAAGGAAATGGGTATGGCATTTTGGGGATGATCTTGGCCATTGTTACCACCCTTTTGAATGATGCTGTCTTGAGTTACGAAACTATCCTGAGTGGGATGTTGATGGGGGGTGGAATTGGAACTCTCATTGCACGGAAAATAAAGATGACCGCCTTGCCCCAATTGGTGGCGGCGTTCCATAGTTTGGTAGGGCTCGCGGCTGTCTGCGTGGCGGCCTCTGCTTTATACTCGCCAGATGTGTTTAAAATCGGCGGTATGCAGGGGATTAAGCTGAGCGCGCTCATCGAAATGGGGATTGGCACGGCCATTGGGGCGGTGACTTTTACCGGTTCTTTGGTTGCCTTTGGAAAATTGCAGGGCTTTATCACCGGCAAACCGCTCACCTTTAAAGGGCAGCACTTTTTAAACTTATTGATTGGGCTTGCCATTCTTGGATGTCTCGCGTGGCTCGCCACCGAGGGGAGTTTCCGCGCCTTTTGGATTCTAACCTTCCTCGCTTTCCTTCTGGGTTTTACCTTGATTCTTCCCATCGGAGGGGCGGACATGCCTGTCATCGTTTCCATGTTGAATTCGTACTCAGGATGGGCTGCCTGTGGGATTGGGTTTACGCTTCAAAACCATTTGCTGATCATTACGGGCGCTCTGGTGGGGGCGTCAGGCGCCATCCTCAGTTATATCATGTGCAAGGGCATGAATCGCTCCATTTGGAGTGTGATCCTGGGAGGATTCGGTGCAGGGCCTTCCGTCACGGCTGTGGCACGAGCAGGCGATGAGAGTCGCAGTGTGAAGTCAGGGAATGCAGAAGATGCGGCTTTCCTTATGAAAAACGCAAGTTCTATCATCATTGTGCCCGGGTATGGAATGGCGGTGGCCCAAGCCCAACATTCCCTGAAAGAGATGGTGGATATGCTCAAGAAAGAAGGTGTCAAGGTGCGTTTTGCCATTCACCCTGTGGCGGGGCGTATGCCAGGCCACATGAATGTGTTGTTGGCCGAGGCCAATGTACCCTATGAGGATGTGTTGGAATTAGACGAGATCAACCGTGATTTTTCCGCCACCGACATCGCCTTTGTGATTGGGGCCAATGACGTGACTAACCCTGCAGCCAAAACGGATCGCCAAAGCCCTATTTATGGGATGCCGATCTTGGACGTTGAAAATGCGAAAACAGTTCTTTTTGTGAAACGCTCTATGGCCGCCGGCTATGCGGGGGTTGAGAACGAGTTGTTTTTCCGTGATAATACGATGATGCTCTTTGGGGATGCGAAGAAAGTGTGTGAGCAGATTGTGAAAGTTCTTCAAAGTTAGAGTTGCTTTTGACCTAAAAAAACTGTATATACTCCATAGCTTATTTTAATAATTTAGGAGAATCAAATATATGTCTATTAAAAAATATCTTTTTATATTTATTGGGATGATGGTGGTTTTAAACCCTGTTGCTCAATCCGCCGTTCAAGACGATGCAGGTATCGCACCCAAACGTCCTATTTCATTTAATGGTGAACCGCTCATTTTTAACGATGAATTATCTATTTCATATATTCATGAATTGTCTCACGTGGCATTTTCAGTAAAAGATGGGAACATTCAATGTGGATCTCTAGCTGTGCCGCCAGACTTAGTGGAAAGAGTGCAGGGTCTCTATACCACTATTTTCTCACAGAAAGATAAAATGTCGCAGTTGGTTGCTGGAAAAAGGATTGTCATAGAAGCAGGGAGAGACATTGATTCTTGTGGGAGTAATATGCAAGCAGAAGAGGGTATTACTCTGCAGGCGGTCCAGAAAGTTTCGCTTGTCAATAGTTTTTTAAGAACCCCGCAAAAAATTGAAATTACATCTGGAGAGGTTGGGTTTAAAAATTTATTTGCTTTTGCGGGAAGCGAACAAAGCTTAACAATTAAGAGTCATGATGGGTGTAGTTGGCTGAAAAGTATTGAATTTTCTTCTTTTTCACAACCTTTTGGCTGTTTTTTTCAAGGAAATCTTTTATTGGGTCAAGATCCCTTAACGCCAGGAGAAGACAAGTTTCTAGTGGTAGGAGCAAATAAAATCACCTTTACATTCAAACAACCTAAAGACAATATATAAAAAAAGAATTCGCACAAAAAGAGCCTCCCCTGTGATTGATACGGGGGAGGAGGTGCTAGAGAAGATGATTTTATAGAGTTGAGGCGTAGGCTGTTTTGTTTGTGAAACGCTCTATGGCCGCCGGATATGCAGGGGTTGAGAACGAGTTGTTTTTCCGTGATAACACGATGATGCTCTTTGGGGATGCGAAGAAAGTGTGCGAGCAGATTATCAAGGCTCTTTAAGGTTTTCGTTAATCTAGAAGAAGGAGTAATGGATGCATACAGCAACAATGAAAAACTGGATTTTAGGACTCGTTATTATGGGGTTTTCAACCTTAGGGATAGGAACTGCAGACGAACCAACCAAAGATCTTGTACGGACCTATACGCTCAAGCCATCAATGCAGGGTTATCTGAGCATTAATGCTATAGAGTCCTATAGCCGGCAGATCCAACTATTGGAAGTCCCGTTTGTACCAAATCCTGTCTTGTCTATGTGTTTTCACCTCGACAGAGAGGAAAGGATCTTGGCGTCTCTAAAGGCCAGCCCTGCAAAGCCCGTGGGCGAGGCATTAGAAAAATCGACTGAGCCCAGCTCAGATATGAAGACAGAAGATATGCAGATAAAATTGAAAGCAGAAAAGATCTCTAAAGCGCTTTTCTTTAATAAGGATGTGGGGCCCGGAACGGTGATCACCCTTATCATGGAGGGCACACGTCTATCGTCCTTCATTGATAGAATTGAACTCTCCGGGATTTCTCGGTGTTCAATAAACTTATTACCTTATATTCTGGCAACAATTTATGATACAAATCCGTCGTTGTCTCTGACCACCTATGGTATAGAGAACATCACTATTTATCGACGCCCTGACGACCCCCAAAAGGTTTCCTGATGTCGCTTCCTCCAAGGGCCTCTTCTCTCAAAGCACCGTTTCTGAAAACCCTTTCCTTTGACCGGTCCAAAGTTGAAGAGGGGGAGGCGGCGAAGTTTTGTTTGTAAAACGCTCTATGGCCGCCGGATATGCAGGGGTTGAGAATGAATTGTTCTTCCGCGATAACACCATGATGCTCTTTGGGGATGCGAAGAAAGTGTGTGAGCAGATTGTGAAAGCGTTTTAGGCTTTTTATTCCATGGTTTCATAGGATGGAGAGCAAAAGAACAACTCGTCACATGTTGCCCCTCCCAGCATGAGGTAATGAAAGGAATCTAGATCGCAAAGAAAAACAGTTGTATGATCCTTAATAGGCGGGAGGTTTCTAATATGAATAAAAATTTTATATGTCTTTTTCTTATTGTCTTTATGCAAAACACCGATGCTGCCCTTCACCCTAAAATGGGAGCTCCTCATATTTTAGATCCAGAGGGTCTTGGACTGTTCGCTCAAAAGTCTGATTTTTATTTTGAGGAGCCCTTTTCTGCTTCACCGGAGTATAAGGAGGTTCTTGAAACCCACAAAAAAGCCCAAAAAGCCTTAGAGGAGACCGAAGATCCTTCAAAAAAGGCGCGATTGCAAAAAATTGTAAATGCGACGAATAAAGTTCTGATTCAGCTTTCTTTGAAAGACCGACAAAATCACTTAATAAAGAATAGATCTCATGCAGAACGTTCTCGAAAAGAAAATTGGTTTCATCCTCTCAATGCTTCTATAGGAGCCGAGAGTAGTGGCGCCTTATTATGGGCCCATCGTCAGGGAGTCCTGGGACAGGGAGTAGAAGTAATTGTCATTGAACGGGTTGGTTATTCCCCCTCCCCCACTTTATCCAAACTCATTAAAAATACAGATCAGACAGAGCGCCCAGAACGTTTCATACCAAGCATTCATGGTTCTGAAGAACATGCCAGTGCTGTGACGAACATTCTTTACCAGGTGGCTCCTAGATCAGGTATTAAATTAGTCCAGGACAGAGAAGTTGATTTGGCTTTTCATCCTGATCTTATGAGTGACAAAGCATTGGCCTCTCAGAGAATAGAGAATCTTTTTCCTGAGGAACCCCTTATCCTAAATTGGTCTGGAGGGAAGTTTAACGATTTCAATATAGGGGGTATAGAGGGATTCTTTAAAGGCCGATCTAAAAAATTTGGTGATCTTTTGGTGAAAGCCGTTCCTAATTCGGGCGGGCTTTTTGGGGGTGGAGAAATAGACCATCTCTTCAATAAGAGGGTTTTTAACAACCATTCAGATCAGATTATTTTGGTTGGGAATCTAGATCAATACGGTGGTGTGCCCGTAAAACCACTCAATAAGCTTCAAGAAAGTAGGTTTTTGTGCGCGTACGGTAACGAGGTTCTTACAATAAACAAAATGGATGAGGTTAAGACACAATCTGGCACCTCGATGGCAGCGCCCATTATATCGGGTGCCGTGGCACTTATAAAAAGCAAATACCCTCATCTGACCCCCCAAGAAGTTGGGGATATTTTATTAGAATCGGCGGAAAGAAACTTTTGGACCTCGTCATACCGGCCAACTTTAGTTTATGACCCAGAAGATTTTCCAGAAAGCCCAGCAAAAATTCTTCGTCTTCCTGCAGATATAGAACTAAAGCCTTTTGATTCTAAAATATATGGAAGGGGTGTATTGAATCTGAGGCGGGCCTTTCTTTATGCTGAACTGAAGGTTCACCATCCAAAGATGACTATGGAAGAACTAAGGCCTCTCTTCAAGGCGGCGGTGCACGAACAAGAAAGAATAGCGGCCCACAAAATTCAAAGCGCCTTTCGAAAATATAGAGAAAAAAGAAGAAAATTAAATATTGTATGATTTTCTAGCTTCATTTTTCCTCTGGTTTGGGCAGGTGGCCCCGATCGTTTTGATTGTGGGCATTGGCTATTGGGGTTATCGGCGCGACCTTTTTTCGCATGTTTTATTTCTTATATTACTTTCCATGATTGTAAATACGGCGTTGAAGTGCTTGTTCCAGGTTCCTTTAAAACCTCACTTAAATCAACACGAATGGTATGCTTTCCCGAGTGGACATATGCAGTTAGCCACAGTTCTTTACGGGCGGCTCTGGTGGGTGTTTCGAAAAACCAAGTGGGCACAACTGCTTCTGATTCTTTTAGGGGGCATAGGATGGGCCATGATATGGAGAAATTATCATGATTTTATCGATGTGTTTGCGGGAGTCATAGCAGGGGTTGGATTACTGTTAGCGTATGCTGTATTTACCAAATGGCCGTTGGTTCGCAAACATCCCGAAGGAATAGGATTTTTTCTCTTACCCCTGACAGCTCCATTAATTTTTCTAATGCCTTCTATTCCTCAGCATATGGCCCATGTATGGCAAGCACAAGGAGGAGTGTTAGGGGTTAGTCTTGGAATGATTTTCCTGAAATTAAAGAAGATTACGGAGTTCCCCTTAAGTAAGGGGCTCGCTGGTATTAAAGCCTTTTTAGGATTGAGTGTTTTGGTCTTGATGTGGAGCATAACCCCATTTTTGTTTGGAGGGTTAGGGTATCCCTTGTTCCTGCTCCTCAGCTTTTTTCTTCTAGGTTTGTGGCTCAGTGCGGGGCCAGATTTGATTGTGCACTTAATGTACAGAAGAAAAAGACAATGATTTCCTGATCAGGTTTTTTTAAAAACGCAGAAATCGTTGGTGGTGGAGTTCGTTTAACCCTTGGTGCACGCTTCCATGAGAGGCTAGTTTTTGTCTTGTTCTCAGGTGACGATTGGTGGTGTGGTGCGCTATGGATTGAACATTTTCCTTACAACGCTCTTCTAAATCTCCCATTACTGTCTTGATACGGTGTAATACGTCAGCAGGAATATGGTGATGATGGAGTGCCTCGACCAAACGGTCTTTTTCAAAACGATAAGACCCTTCATTATGACGAACATGATGGGCCAGTGCTTCAAAATATGGGGTGGCGAGAGGGTACTTTCTCCCTTGGGCTTTTAAGAAACTTACAAGAGTTCTCTTATGTTCTGCTAAATTGCGACTAGATTGAACAAATTCTTTTTCTGGATCGGAAAGATGATCTTGCCCAGCGACTAAGAGGTGCGTGGTTTTCGCAATCAAAAAATCTTCTGGAAACAAAGGATTATGAGGGTGGAATGCCAGAGGAAGGATGTTTGCAGGCCCTTCTTCTTCAGGGAGAGTAGGGACTAAAATCTCATACCCTTCTGAGTCAGATGCTCCAGAAGAAGATCCTCTTCGACTTAATCTCGAATCGTTTCCCTCTCTTAATTCTAAAGTGGGCCCATTAACAAGGGAAATCCCTCTATTAAAAGGGGCTTCTCCAATGAAATCATCTGGGGCACTGAACCCTACAGAGATGATGGCAGATAGTATAAAAAAATATTTAATAGTATTCATTATAAAAAATCCAAATATAAAAAATAAATAAGTAGTGAAATATAGTAAAAACAAAGTAATTATGTAATATCAAAAAGAATCCAATAGGTATGCATCTATTGCATAGATAGACGGGGGATGGTCTTTGTAGAAGGCTCAGGCTTCCTTAATCAATTAAGAAAAATAAAAATAACTTAAAAGAGCTTTTACAAAGCTCTCCGTCCCGCTCCCTCCTTTGTCATTCCCGCGGAGGCGGGAATCTACTCCCTTAAACCCATAGGCTGCAGCCTCTTTTCCTGGATCCCCGTTTTCACGGGGATGACGGGAGAAGAGCGAGGAAGACAGGGAAGAAATTCATAGAGATAGAAATCCATTGAATTTTCTACTTGATTTGATTTTCATCATCATAGACACAGTGTAAGAAGTTCAACCCTTAATAAAGGAGATTCTCTATGAAAAAGTTTCTAATAACGGCGTTCGGAAGTTTAATAGCTATTCCTCTTATTGCAGGCACTTTTGAAATTCCAGAAGAAAGTGTGCACACCTCTTCTCGATTAGAAAACCGTCCACAGATTGTTTTTGAGGAAGGGGAGTTTGTGGCCCATGTAAATGACACTACTCATAAAATTGATGCCAGGAATATTTCAGGTCTTCCAAAAGATATACGGGAAGATCAATTAAAAAGCTTCCTAACCCAAGGCGGATATTTTCAACTGGAAACTTTAGGGGATGATTATTCCTTAAAGGCTCATGTGGAAGGGTTGGGGGGGAATCCACTCTTAAAAGGCATGTTGGCAGTCGGTCTTGGTTTCCTGCTTACTCAAGAAATAGATGTCTTAATGGTAAAATATCAACTTAGAGTATCCGATCTTTTACAAAATCTTGTAGAGTATTTGTCGAACGCAAAGAGTCCCTCAGTTACAGATGATATTAGATTGGTAAGGAAATGGCGGAAACAAATACTCTCAGGAGAGGCTCGTGCAGCATTTCTTTCAATGAAAAGCTTGCTGAGATAAGATCACGAAAGTTTTCTGTATTTCCAAAACTGATCTTGCTGCGAAGTAGAGGTCCTAAAAAGAAGGAACACTCTGAATATCCTACATTTTTCCATGGAATATTCTCACAAGGCCGTTGTTTTTAACAAAAAGATATGGTACCTTTAAAAAAACTGAGTTTTTTCTATGGTAAAAATTTCTACTTTAAGAGTCATCAAAGAATCTACTTATTTTTCCTTCAAAAACTTAAAAGTTTTAGGAAAACTTCTTTTGATCCCCGTCCTTCTTCAAATTGGTCTAGTTTTTTTGTTAGAACCCTTTGAAAAAGCTAATCATCATTTTTTATCTTTCTATAAGGTTTCAACCTTTATAATTGATTCCTTAATTCTCAGTCTTTGGGTTCCAAAATGGATCCAATATTATTTTAATCCGAAGGAAAAAGTAAGTTTCTTCAAATTCCAGAGGCTTCAATGGAAATTCTTTTTATATTCTTGCATTTTTGTAGCCATTTTCTTTGTGTCCGTTTTGCCCTTGTCTCTTCTAGAATATAGTCAATTCCTCCATAGAGAAAAGTTTTTTAGGATAGTCCCTGTAATAGTCTTCTGGGGGGTAAATATTATACTTTTAGCAAGATTTTCTTTTGTTGAACCTGCCATATCTCTGTCACACCCAACAGGACTTAAACAATCTTGGAAGGAAACGTCCAGTCAAGTAGGGAAT